>NZ_JAPCIX010000006.1:0-252586 GCF_027707605.1 Aeromonas sp. QDB31
GACGTCGTAGCTCAGGTTCGAGCCCGCCGTCAGCGCCTGCGTGGCCGCCTTGCTGTTGTCCAGCACATAGGTCCAGGTGCCGGTGACCGGGTCCTGGGTAAAGGTACCGTAACTGTTCAGCGCGGCGACCGCCGCTCCGTTGTCATGCCCGCTCGCGCTCCACCCCACGAACACCGCCGGGGTGTCCGCCCCGCCAGCGTCGTTGCTCAGCACGTTGCCATTCAGGCTGCCCGCCACATCCTCGGTCAGGGTCCCCCCTGCGTCATTGGCGGCCGTCGGCACGTCGTCGAGTATCACCACATCCAGGCTGGCGCTGGTGCTGTCGCCATCGCTATCTGTCAGTACAACATTGAAACTCTCGGTCAGAGCCGTGTCATTGGCAGGCTGGTTGTGGGTCTCGTTATCGCTCAGGGTGTAGCTGTAAGTCACCGTGCCGGCGCCTGTCACCGGGTTGTAGCTGATACCTGTCACCAGCAACTGATTGCCCAGAGGGCTTGGGATCCCCTGCGGGAAACTGGTGATGACCTGGCCGTTACTGATCAGTACCACGCCACCCAGAGCCAGGCTCTGGATACCATCTGCCGCATTGAAGGTGAAGATACCACTCTTGGTCAGGTTCGCAGTATCCGGGCTGCTGCCATCTGCCAGTGCAGCTTCATTCAGGACAATCTCACCACCGTCTACTTGCAACCCTTCCAGGGAAACGGGTTCATCCACGGGAGTAATGGTAACCGTCAGTATGGAGACATCCGTATCGGCACCATCGGTCACAACGTAGTTGACCGGAGGCACTGATCCTGAGTAGTTCGGGGCCGGCGTAAAGGTATAGGAGCCATCGGCATTGATGATGAGGGTGCCTATCCCGTCCAATGAACTCTCGACGCCAGCCGAAATACCGGTGTTGCTGCCCCAGCTATAAGAGACAATTGACGCATCGAGCGGGCCATCCGAGTTGCTGCTGTTGGTCAGCAGGTTGCCACTGATGGCTTGGTCTTCCAGGGTGACGGCAGACTCATCCAGATCATCAAGATCATTCTCGGGCAGGAGATCGTCTTCCTGAAGCACATTCTGCTCAGGCAAGGTGTCATAGCTGGTATCGAATCCGGCAGCGGCAATGGTTGCATCACCAATACGATCGATGACGACAAAGCCGCCGTTGCCGCTGGCTCCCGCGACCCCGCCGATGCCACCGCCGCCACCCGCTGCAGGTGCCCCGCCGGCTGCCGCAGCCTCAAAGTTTTGAGTCGGGTCGACCCCTTGCAAGATGGATTGTTGCAAGGCCGCAATTTCAGGCGACACCTCTGGCGAGCCAGCTTGACGATTGGCGACCGATGAGGAGGGTTGTCCATCGGCGGGAATATCCGGGCCAGCAGGGGCTGCATCGGCCGGAGCCGGGCTGTCATCGTAGGGTGCCAACATCAATTTGGCATCGTCGGCAATATTGAGTCTGGCTCCTGGCTGCAATATCTCGCCAGGCTGGAGAGGACGGCTGCTGCCATCGGCAAGCAGGATCTGAACATTGCCTTCTACGGAAGAGACGACGACGGTTTTGTCGATGATTTGGGTGCGCATATCCATTGCTCCAGGGTGACAGATCTTGATGCCTACACTCTAGATGCGCGTCCATCAGGCTTCAGTTGCAAAAATGTACAATATTGAATCTGTTTGGCTTCATCCGATGCAGCGAATCGAATGAATTTTTTTTACACAGGTAAATCAATAAACTAACAACACATTTTTCAGACCTTCTGCATACTCATCGAACAAAAGCTCCTCCGTATATTCTAAATAGATATAAAAAAAGGGCCCTTATTGGGGCCCGTTTCAGTATAGGGGGTATGACTCACGGCAGTGGGAATGCCGGATGAACGAAACCCTGATAACCGTCTATGTGCAGACGGGCCAGCATCTCAACCTGCTGTTGATCCTCCACTCGGGTGGCAATGGTCGTTACACCCGCATTGTGGGCCGCCCTGCAGACCGCGGCCAGGAAGGACGTATCCGCTCCCGGCTCCATGATCTGGCTGGTATAGCCATGATCAACCTTGACGTAGGCAGGGGCCAGCTCCTCCAGATACCCAAGGGACTGGAAGTGGCGACCATAGTGATCGACCCCCCACAGGAAGCCATGCTCTCGCAGCACATCGACCAAGTTGGTCACATGCTGCTTGTGTTTCATGATGGCGGCCTCTGGGATCTCGAACAGCAGTTTATCCTTCAACTCGCCGTTCACGGCCAGATAGCCTCTCAGCCAGGTCAGGAACTCATCCGAACAGAGTGATCCTGCGGTGATATTGACCGCCAATACCAGCTCGGATTGCTGCTTGAACAAGGGCAAGCAGGCCTCCAGTATGGTCTTGTCAAACTCGGCGCCCATCTGGAACTGCTCGATGGCAGGCAAGAACTGGCCAGCGAAGTAGTCGCTGCCATCTCGCGAGATGGCAGCGAACAGCTCGGCATGCAGGCGTGTGCCATCATCGAAGCGACAAGCAGGCTGTGCCTTGAAGCGCCACAGGTTTCTGGCCATTGCATCCTGCACCAGATCACGCCAGGCGAGACGGCCCATCAAACCTTGATCCGCTCCCCCTTCCATGACGACGGCACCCCGTCGCTCGTTGCGGGCCTTGCCCAGCGCATTGTCCGCCTTGGTCAACAGGGCAGAGAGATCATCATTGCCATCACGACCGGCGATCCCGACCACGGAGAGTGCACCGCTCTCACCCATAGGATTGACCACCAGATCGGCGATACGGCTATTGATCAGCTCCGCCAGATCCTTGAGTTGTGACAGTTCATCGGTAGGGCATAGCAAGGCGTATTCGGTAGCCGAAATCCGGGCCAGCGCCGCACCATCCCAGCCATCCAGCAACTCTCTGAGCACCTGGGCGATGGATTTGACCATGTTGTCCCGCGCGGCAAACCCTTCTTCACGATAGAGATCGTCCAGCATGTCGACGGCCACCAACATGACACCCCCCTGTCCCGCCTCGGCGATCCAGGCATTGACCTGCCCCACGAAGTAGGAACGGTTGCCAAGCCCGGAGACTGCATCCACATAGACGCGGGCGCGCAGATTTTCGGCTTCATCGGCCTGCTCCTTGAACTGCACCGCCAGCTTGCTCGAGAGGGTATTGATGGCCTGCACCACCTGTTTCAACTCGCGACTCTTGGGCTCGGGAATGGTGTGCCCGAAATGGTGAAGCTCTATCTCGACCGCCTGATCGCAAATGAGCTTGAGCGGTTTGAGCAGGTAGTTGAGTGCCCGCATCAGCAGTATGGTGGTGATCAGGAAGCCCACAAGGAACCAGGTCGCCAGCTCGCTCATCCCCTTCCAGAGCTCGTAGTAGGCCTGTCCCGGATGGCCCACGATCTTCAGCTTGCCCAGTTGCAACCAGCCCGACGTCAGAATGGATTCGTTGGATACCTCAGGGAAGAGGCCCAGCCCGATGAACCACTGCGGTACCCCTTGAATGTTGCTGCTGTTCTCGAGTTCGATGACATCCTTGGAAGCCAGCAGATCCAGGCGAACCAACCGATAGTAGCCACCGTCGAACACGGCCTTCATGACGGATTCGGCACTCACCTTGTCCCCGTTCTCCAGATAAGGTGTCAACGCCAGACCCAGGGCGGTAGAGGTGTTGATGACGGTAGTTTCCTGCTGCTGCGCCAGATAGTTGCGAGTCGAATTGAACTGTACCCAATAGGTGGCAGCAAACAGCAATCCGAACAGTAACAGCATGGTTGCCAATAGTTGTCTGTAGAGCGTCATAGGTTAATCATCCAAATTCACCACAGGCCGAGCCAATCGCCCTGAAGTCATGCGATTGCGTAAGTCAGTCCATAATCCCAAGCGGGATGATTGCCCGGCCAGTTCCCCTTGACCACGCGCCTTCATCAACCACAAGTGACTACCGTTAAAGCTGTAAATTGGCATCAGATCCGCCCGCTGATTGGCCGGGCGAATGGCGCCGACAATATTGTCCAGAATGAGAGGGACTGATGCGGGCGTTTCATAATAGGCAACAACCATATGAAACTGGTTATAATCCAATGCCTTGACATATACCATCCGCATTTTTTCATCCGGAATGCCAAGTTCAAGCAGCGTAAAGTACTTGGAAATGCTGAAGTCTTCACAATCTCCACCAGCCGCCCCCAAAAACTCCAGCGGGGTCGCCCAATAATCCTTCTTGTGCCACAGCTTGATGTCATCGATAAATTGCATCTGATTGAAAAACTGGTTCACCTTCTCCAGCTTCTGCCGCTCTGCCAGACCCGCAGTCCGGCTCTGAAGGGCCAGAGTGCGCCAGCTGGTGACTCGCTTGCCTGCACGAGGGCCATACGTCTCCTCCGCCCGCTTGACCAGCGTCAGATCTTCTGGTGACAAAGGCTGGCTGGCGCTGAGCAGCAGAGGGATCGACAACAGAACCAGCCACAGCAGGTGGAGCCGCCAACGTTGCACGGGGCGGATGGACCATGCTGACCAAAAGAGCCTGAAACTCCCAGCCTTGTACCACGATGTCACATGTTTCCCCTGCGGCATTCCATCGCAATCTTCAGTTGAAAACCAGATTCATAAAAGAATGACTGCAGCAAGCTGCAGCCATTTTTTCTGACTGAGATGGCATCAGCACAATAACCATCAGTTGTTGTTGGCCTGCCACTCGGCGGGCGGCTGGACATTCATGGCATTGAGCAGTCCCCCGGTGGCATTGAGGATACGGTAATCCGCTAACAGGGAATCATACTCGGCCGTGATGTAGCTGCGACGGGCCTCGAACAGTTCGTTTTCCGTGTTCAGCACGTCCAGCAAGGTCCGTTGTCCCAGACCAAACTGCTTCTTGTACGCCTGTACGGTGTCGTAGCTGGCGTCCACGTGCTCTTTCAGGAAGACCTTCTGCTTGGCCAGCGACTCCTTGGCATTCCAGGCGAGGCGGGTTCCCTCTTCCACCTGACGGAAGGCGTTCAGGTGAATATCTTTTGCCTGGGAATAGAGTGCCGAGGTGGCCTTGCTTTCTGCCAGATCGGAACCACCACGGAACAGGTTGTAACGCATCCGGACCATGGCGGTAAGATCGTCGTTACGCCCCTTGACCGCATCGATATCCTCGTTCCAGTTCTGATCCACCTCGAAGGCCACGTTCGGGTAGAACCCGGACTTGGATCCTTCATGCTGATACTTGGCTTCTTCGATGTCTTGCAGAGAGGACAACAGGGTCGGGTGAACCTCGGTAGCCGTCTTCAGTGCATCTTCCAGGGTGGCGGGGAGCAACTGGCTGTTGGGGGCCGGTAGCACCAGATCCTTGGGCACTTCGTTCACGACACGGATGAACTCGCTCTCGGCATCCCGGTAGTTGTTCTCTGCCGCAGCCTGGTTGGAGTAGGCCCGCGCAACACGCCCATCGATCTGGGTCTGGTCCGCCGTCGAACCAAGACCGGAATCGGTCCGTTTCTGGATGTCGCTACGGATCTGCTCGTGGGTTTCGAGGTTCTGCTTGGACAGTTCCAGGATCTCCTGCTGACGCAGCATGTTGAGGTACACCTCGGCCACACGCAGCGCCGTGTTCTCCGCCTCGGAGATCATGGCAAGACGCTGGGCCTGGGCGGCGGCATCGGTCCGTGCCACGTTGCTGCTGACATCGAAACCGTCAAACAGCATCTGGCGCAGGCTGATCCCGGCCTCCTTGCGGGTCATGGAATCATCGATCGTCTGCGAGTTGGCGCCCGCCGCACGGGTCGAGGGGCTGTCGGTCTTCTCGTAACCCACGCCGCCACGTAGATCGATGGTGGGATAGTAGCCGCCCTTGGCCCCATCATGCTGATACAGTCGTGCCTGATAGAGATCAAAAGCTTCCTTGATTTTCGGATGGGTAGCCAGTGACTGTGCCACTGACTGTTCCAGTGTTTGTGCCTGGCTCAGGCCCGGGAACAGTATGGTGCCACTAACCAGCATGGCAACAATCGTCTTCTTCATGGTATCTCCAGTCATGTTGTTTTTAGATTGTTGGCTTATCGTTCTCTCAGTGCCGACTGCTTAGCCCTCAAGATGGGTTTCAGCAAGTAGTCTAGGACACTCTTTTTACCAGTAATAATATCTGCACTGGCTAACATACCGGGGATGATGGGAAGTGCGTTAAGCTCATCGCCCAGATAACTCTTCTCGGTACGCACCCGAACCAGATAGAAGGAGTTGCCCTCCTCATCCTGGATCGAGTCGGCGCTTATCTGCTCAACCTTGCCATGTAAACCTCCATAAACAGTGAAATCATAAGCGGTTATCTTGACCACGGCCTCCAGCCCGGGTCGCAGGAACGCGATGTCCTTGGGTGATACCTTGGCTTCCACCAGCAGGGTATCCTCCAGCGGCACTATCTCCATCAGATCCATGCCAGGCTGAACAACCCCGCCCAGAGTATTGATCTTGAGCTTCTTGATGGTGCCCTTGAGAGGCGCAATCACGCTGGTGCGATCGACCCTGTCTCGCAGACCGACCTGGCCCTCTGACAACTGGCTCAGCTTACCCTGGCGTTCATTGAGCTCGGTCTGGGAGTCCGCTCTGAACTTCAAGGCGATATCATTGCGTTTGGAGATGGTTTCCCGCAGCACGGAGTTGAGTTTGGGGATGAGCAACCGGTTGGCTTCCAGCTCTCCCTGCATCTCGTTGACCTGTCGTTCCAGTTTGATTAGCTCCACTTGGGGAACTATACCCTCTTTTGCGAGAGGCCGACTGATGTTCAGCTCCTGACGGGCCAAATCCACGCTGCGGCTCACTGTCCTGATCTTGGCATTGAGCTCTATGGTCTCCTGCTCCTTCTGCTCGATCTGCTGACCGAGAATGTAGAGCTGATTGTTCAAATTGTTGAGCCGCTCGTCCTGTACCGACTTTTCACGGGCCACGTATTCCGCAAAGACATTCTCGAATCCTTCGGGGAAGACGATGGGCTGCTTGTCGATGACCACCTGCTCACGCCAGCCGAGGTTGGGTTCTCGCTTTACCACCACACTGCGGATCTCGGCACGCAGGCGGGCGATGTCGCCCTTGAGGATCACCAGCTCCTGTTCACGCTCGCGAAAGTCCGACTTGAAGCGGGTATCGTCGATGCGCAGCAGAGGCTGCCCCTTTTCGACTATGTCCCCCTCCTTGACGAAGATCTCTTTGACGATCCCCCCTTCCAGGTTCTGGATCACCTGCAACTGGCGAGATGGGATCACCTTGCCCTGGCCGATGGTGACTTCGTCAAGCTCGGCCCAGGCTGCCCAGACGATGGCGCTCATGAAAAACAGGAAACAGGCCCAGAGCAGCACCCTAGCGCGGGTTGGTGTGCTCAGCAAGACGGCGGCGGCACCATCATCGACATACTCGAGGTGCTCGGGAGCGGGCAACACCTTGTCTGATGCCGTTCTCTTGAACCAGTTGTTAGCCATTGGCCGTCTCCTGCACCCGCACCTTGCCTTCCTTCAGTTGTTGCAGCACCGCCTCTTTGGGGCCGTCAGCCACTATCTTCCCCTGTTCTACGACGATGACCCGGGAAGCCACATCCAGCATGGAGGTCTTGTGGGTGATGAGGATCAGGGTGGTTTCGGGCCCCAGCCTTGCCAGCTCCTGCTTCACATGCATCTCTGACTGGTTGTCCATGTTGGACGTGGGCTCATCCATCACCAGAATGGGCGGATCGTTGAGCAGGGCACGGGCCAGTAAAATGGCCTGACGCTGACCACCGGAGAGCTGGCGCCCCCCCTCTCCTATCTGCCTGTCCAGCCCATTGGGATCCCGATTGGTAAAGTTGGTGACACCGGCCCGCTTGGCGGCGCGAACGACCCGGGCATCGTCTACCAGCGGGTTGCCCAGCATGATGTTGTCTCGCACCGAGCCAAAGAACAGGGTCACATCCTGCGGCACACAGCCGATATTGCGGCGGATGGCGGCCGGCGGCAGTTGATCCAGCTCGAAGCCATCGAGGCGCACCAGACCATCAGTGGGTCGGTAGAGTCCCATCAACAGCTTCTCCAGGGTGGTCTTGCCCGCCCCTATCCGACCTATGATGGCGACTTTCTCCCCCGGCTCGATACGCAGGTTGATGTTGTGCAGGGTGCTGCTTTCCATGCCCGGGTACTTGAAAGAGACGTTCTCGAACTCGATACGCCCCTGGATGACAGGATGGTGGATGTACTGCCTGCCCTCCTCCTGCTCGCCCGGCGTCATCATGATCTTCTCCAGGATCTCCAAGGCAGACTTGGCCTGGTTGTAGCGGGTCGACAGCACGGAGAGCTGCACCATGGGTGCGATGGCGCGGCTGGACAGCATGACTGCAGCAATCATGCCTCCCATGGTCACCAGCCCTTCAGAAATCTGGTAGACCCCGACAATGACCAGTCCTACGGTCACCACCTGCTGGATGTAACTCGCCAGAGAGGACATGGAGTTGGTGATGCGTCGTGTTTGCACACCCCAGGTCGAAATGTGGGACACCGCCTGCTCCCAACGATGCTGGAACATGCTCTCTGCGCCGAATATCTTGACGGTCTCAAGGCCGGATATGCTCTCGATCAGGTTGGCGTTCTTCTGGGAAGCCAGGCGAGAGCCCTCCTCGATGGACTGCTTGAGGGGTGCCTGGATGTAGAAGCTGTAGGCCACCAGGATCAGCATGGCGACGATGGGCACCACCACCATGACACCGGCAAACAGCCAGATGATGAAGAGGAAGAACACCGCAAACGGCAGATCAATCAGGGTCGAGACAGTGGCGGAGGTGAAGAACTCCCGCACCGATTCAAACTCCTGCAGATGCTTGGCAAACGCCCCCGTCGAGGCCGGGCGGGATTCCATCTTCATCCCCATGACCTTGGCAAAGATCTTGGCCGACAGCAGCACGTCCGATTTCTTGCCGGCAATATCGATGAAGTAGCTGCGCAACTGGCGCATCACGAAATCGAAGGTGAACACTACCATGGCCCCCACCGCCAGCACCCAGAGGGAGTCGAATGCCAGGTTGGGGACTATCTTGTCGTAGACATTCATGGTGAACAGGGGGCTGGCCACCGCAAAGAGGTTGATGAGGATGGAGGCAATCAGCACATCGCGATAGATGCCGCGGGATTCAAACAACGTGCTCCAGAACCAGTGACCATCCCGGGTCTCCAGCACCTTGGGGGAGCGCTCATCGAACTTGAACTGCTTCTTGACGAAGAACAGCCGGCCATTGTATTCGTCGCCCAGCTGGGCGGTGCTGACCCATTGCGCCGCGTCACCGGCCTGGGGGAAGATGACCTTGGCCTGGCTCCTGTCCTTGCTCCATTCCAGCAGGATGCAGGCGCCGCCATGGCGCGTCTGCAAGACGCAGGGCAACAGCAGGGGGGATATCTGTTCGAGTGGCTGGATGACCTCACGGGCGGACAGACCGCCACGTTCGGCAGCGCGGCTGAAGAGTGCCGTGCTCAGACGGCCCGAGACCAGTGGCAAACCCGTTGTGAGGGCATCCTGGCTATTGGGCACACCATAGAAACGGGTCAAAAAGACCAGGCACTCCAGTAGCTCATCTATATGGCTGGTTTCTGCTTGCATAGCATCCTGTCAAAACATGATTCAGACGGTTGTCGCAGGGAGTACATCACCCGGAACCCGGTGGCGACCTGTGAACGCAGAGCAGCTTCCATCATCGCGAACCGACAACCCAATTAGCGCACT
The DNA here is from genome assembly GCF_027707605.1 of Aeromonas sp. QDB31. Taxonomy (NCBI): domain Bacteria; kingdom Pseudomonadati; phylum Pseudomonadota; class Gammaproteobacteria; order Aeromonadales; family Aeromonadaceae; genus Aeromonas; species Aeromonas sp. QDB31. Next base: position 9,686 of record NZ_JAPCIX010000006.1, read on the forward strand.
GAGCAGTGACATCGAATATCATCGCCAGACTCGCACATCGTCAAGCCGGAACGAAAGGAGCCAAGCACGTCATTTAATAACGGCAAGGGAGACGAGATATCCTGCCGGGTACATTAATTACTAAAGAGTTATTGATAACAATGTCTTTTTCAAGCCGACCATCTTATCAAGGCGACTTGAACGAAACTATACTGCAAAGACTGAATTTCATCTAATAACCCTCTGTTTTTTTAATGAAATTAGAGTCGTCACTGATGAGCACAAGCGAGTGAGAAGGGTCGGCCCAACGCACTCCCCTGTGGGCCGGTTCGAGCCAGCTCAGTGGCAATTTCAGCCATGGCGGTCCAGCGATTCTCGCACCAGGCAGGCGCCAGCAGGGTCGGACGGCGTGCCGACGCCGAGATCCTGTGATAAACCACTTCGGGCGGAGTCTGCTGGATCATGGCAACCGCCGCTTCGACATATTGCTCCAGGCTCAAGACGTCGAGCCGCCCCGCCTGCCACGCCTTGCCAAGGATGCTCCCCTCCACCACATGGAGCGGATGCAGCTTGATCCCCTCGACCCCGGTCGCAACGATGCGATGCAGAGTATTGAGACTGTCCATCGGCACCTCACCGGGCAAACCGACAATCAGATGGGCACAGACCTTGATGCCCCTTGCGTGGGCCCGGCTAACCGCGTCTTCATAGGCGGCGTAGCCGTGACCCCGGTTGATCCGTTGCAATGTCTTGTCGTTGGCGCTCTGCAGCCCCAACTCCAGCCATACCTCGTAGCCACGGGCCTGATACCCCGCCAGCAGATCCAGCACAGCATCCGGCACACAGTCTGGCCTGGTGCCCACGCAGAGCCCCACCATGTCGCTGACCGACAGCGCCTCCTCATACATGCGTTGCAGGTACTCCACCTCGGCATAGGTGCTGGTATAGGCCTGAAAGTAGGCGAGATAACGCTTGGCACGGGTCACTTCGTCCCGGCGGGCCAGCAATTGCTGCACCACCGAGAGCTGCTGGGCCGACTCGTCGGCAAAAGAGGAAACATTGCAGAAGGTGCAGCCACCGCGGCCCAGAGTGCCATCCCGGTTAGGACAGGTGAAGGCGCCGTGGATGGAGAGTTTGTGGATCTTCTGACCGTGGCGCTGCTTTAGATCCTGGCCGAATGTATTGATGAGTTCGTGTAACTGCATGACACCTCCAATATGAGCTGTCATTGTACTGGCACGGGCCCCACGTCAGACTGAGCTGGATCAAGCTGTCCCGCCGCCAAAAATCATATAAATATTCACATTGCGTGCGATAAATACCCACAGACAGGATTTTAAGGTTACTTTTGGAAACCACAGGCCTCATACAAAGAGGGAAAACGGAAGCAATTCATCCCCTCTAACCGGCTGTTAGTACTGAAAAAATCTCCCATAGCCCGCATACAAATAAATGCAAGATGCAGGATCCTGAAATGTGATCCCCGCCCACCCCTGACGGAATGGATTGGTAAAATTACTACAGTTCAGTGACGCGAAGCAGTCAACCACCAAACCCTCCATTACTAGCCCAATAAACTTTAAAAAATAAAATAAATAGTTTTTTATATAGATAAAATCGAATTGTATCTCTGAAACCCGCATTTTGTTATGGCAGTGTAACATTGCAAACAAGCGGGATGTCCAATTGACCTTGCTCGAAAATCCCATTAGTTTGGAGATTCGCCACCTCAGGCGGACGGAACCACAAGAGCCAATCGCAATTTATGCAATCTGTTGATGACAGTGCGATGGAAGGCCGAGCAAGGGAGAAATGCAATGTCACTATATGATCCAAAGCTGGAGAGGGATAACTGTGGCTTCGGCCTGTTGGCCCACATGGAAGGGGAAGCCAGCCACAAGCTTGTCCGTCTCGCGATGTCAGCCTTGGCTCGCATGCAGCACCGCGGCGGCATCTCCGCCGACGGCAAGACCGGCGACGGCTGCGGCCTGTTGCTGCAAAAACCCGACAGCTTCTATCGCGCTGTCGCCGAAGAGAAGGGATGGCACCTGGGCCGCAACTATGCGGTGGGCATGCTGTTCCTCAACCCGGATCCCGTATTGGCCCAGCAGACCCGCGACATCATCGACGAGGAGCTGGAAAGAGAGACCCTGAGTCTGGTCGGATGGCGCAAGGTGCCCATCGATACCAATGTGCTCGGTCCCATCGCCAAGGCCTCCCTGCCCAGCATCGAACAGGTCTTTGTCAACGCGCCGCCAGGCTGGGTCGACAAGGATCTCGAGCGCCGCCTCTACATCGTGCGCCGCCGTATCGAGAAACGCATCAGCGATGACTATTTCTATGTGGTCAGCCTCTCCAACCTGGTCACCGTCTATAAAGGACTGTGCATGCCGGTGGATTTGCCGCGTTTCTATCTGGATCTCGCCGACATCCGCATGCAGGCAGCCATCTGCGTGTTCCACCAGCGTTTCTCCACCAACACCAGCCCGCGCTGGCCGCTGGCGCAGCCATTCCGCTACCTCGCCCACAACGGCGAGATCAACACCATCGCTGGCAACCGCCAGTGGGCCAAGGCGCGCAGCTACAAGTTCGCCACTCCGCTGATCCCGGATCTGCAAGAGGCCGCCCCCTTCGTCAACACCACAGGGTCGGATTCCTCCAGCCTCGACAACATGCTGGATCTCTTCCTGGCAGGTGGTATGGACCTGTTCCGCGCCATGCGCCTGCTGATCCCGCCTGCATGGCAGAAGCACCCGAACATGGATGACGACCTGCGCGCCTTCTATGACTTCAACTCCATGCACATGGAGCCCTGGGACGGCCCGGCCGGCATCGTCATGACCGACGGCCGCTACGCCACTTGCGCCCTGGACCGCAACGGCCTGCGCCCAGCCCGTTACGTCATCACCAAGGACAAGTTCATCACGCTGGCCTCCGAAGTGGGTACCTGGGACTACACCCCGGACGAAGTGCTGGAGAAGGGCCGGGTCGGCCCGGGCGAGCTGTTCGTGGTGGATACCAGCAACGGCAAGATCTGGACCAGCTTCGAGATCGATGACGATCTCAAGAGCCGCCACACCTACAAGCAGTGGATGGACAAGCACTGCAAGCGACTGGTGCCGTTCGAGCAGATGGATGACGCCAGCACAGGTGCGCGCGAGTTCCCGGACGATCAGCTAAAGACCTATCAGAAGCTGTTCGGCTACTCCTATGAGGAGCTGGATCAAATCATCCGCGTGCTCGGCGAGAATGGCCAGGAGGCGGTGGGCTCCATGGGGGATGACACCCCGATGGCGGTGCTCTCCTCCAGCCAGCGTACCCTGTACGACTACTTCCGCCAGATGTTCGCCCAGGTGACCAACCCGCCCATCGACCCGCTGCGGGAAAACCACGTCATGTCGCTGGCCACCTGTATCGGCCGCGAGCAGAACGTATTCAACGAGACCTTCGGCCACGCCCACCGGGTGCTGTTCCAGTCGCCTATCCTGCTCTACTCCGACTTCCACCAGCTGCTGGCACTGGAAGGGGAGCACTACCGCCACGCGGTGCTGAGCCTCAACTATCTGCCCGAAGAGGGGCTGCAGGGGGCGCTCGAGCGCCTCTGCAACGAGGCGGCCGACAAGGCGCGCAATGGCACAGTGCTGCTGGTGCTGTCGGACCGGGACATCAGTGCCGACACCCTGCCCATCCCGGCCGCCATGGCGGTGGGGGCGGTGCAGCGCACCCTGGTGGACAACAACCTGCGTTGTGACGCCAACATCCTGGTGGAAACCGCGAGCGTGCGCGACCCGCACCACTTCGCCGTGCTGCTGGGCTTTGGCGCCACCGCCATCTACCCCTATCTCGCCTACGAGACCCTGGCCAAACAGGTCGAGGAAGGGGTGCTGAAGATGAGCCTGCGCCAGGCCATGCTCAACTACCGCAACGGCATCAACAAGGGCCTCTACAAGGTGATGTCCAAGATGGGTATCAGCACTGTGGCCAGCTACCGCTGCTCCCAGTTGTTCGAAGCCGTGGGGCTGTCCAGCTCCGTGGTCGAACTCTGCTTCCGCGGCGTATCGAGCCGCATTCAGGGAGCCGACTTCACCGACATCCAGCAGGATCAGGTCAATCTGGCGCGCCAGGCCTGGCTCGGCCGCAAGCCCTTGACCCAGGGTGGTCTCTTGAAATTCGTCCACGGCGGCGAGTACCACACCTACAACCCGGATGTGGTGCAGACCCTGCAGGTGGCGGTGCGCTCCGGCAACTACAGCGATTACAAGGAGTACGCCCGCCTGGTGAACGAGCGCCCGGTCGCCACCTTGCGCGATCTGCTCGTCCTCAAGCAGGGAACGACCCCTGTTGCACTGGAGCAGGTTGAGCCTGCGGCCAAGCTGTTCCCCCGCTTCGACTCCGCAGCCATGTCCATCGGCGCCCTCGGCCCCGAGGCCCACGAGGCGCTGGCGGTGGCCATGAACCGCCTCGGCGGTCAGAGCAACTCGGGCGAAGGCGGTGAGGATCCCAAGCGCTTTGGCACCGAGAAGAATTCGCGCATCAAGCAGGTGGCGTCGGGGCGCTTTGGTGTCACCCCCCACTACCTGATGAACGCCGACGTAGTACAGATCAAGGTGGCTCAGGGCGCCAAGCCCGGCGAAGGTGGCCAGCTGCCCGGTGACAAGGTGACGGCCCAGATAGCCAAACTGCGCTACTCGGTGCCAGGCGTGACCCTGATCTCCCCGCCGCCCCACCACGACATCTACTCCATCGAGGATCTGGCCCAGCTCATCTTCGACATCAAGCAGATCAACCCGGACTGCCTGGTGTCGGTCAAGCTGGTCTCCGAGCCCGGCGTCGGCACCATCGCCTGCGGCGTGGCCAAGGCCTACGCGGACTTCATCACCGTCTCTGGCTATGACGGCGGTACCGGCGCCAGCCCGCTGAGCTCGGTCAAGTATGCCGGCTCCCCCTGGGAGCTGGGGCTGGCCGAAACCCAGCAGGCCCTGGTGGCCAACGGCCTGCGCCACAAGGTGCGCCTGCAGGTGGATGGCGGTCTCAAGACCGGTTTGGACATCATCAAGGCGGCCATCCTCGGCGCCGAGAGCTTTGGTTTTGGCACCGGCCCCATGGTGGCGCTCGGCTGTAAATACCTGCGTATTTGCCACCTGAACAACTGCGCCACCGGCGTCGCGACCCAGGATGAGAAGCTGCGTCGCGAGCACTTCACCGGCCTGCCGGAAATGGTGATGAACTACTTCAAGTTCATCGCAGAAGAGACCCGCGAGCTGATGGCCGAGCTCGGCGTCACCCAGCTCACCGACCTCATCGGTCGTACCGATCTGCTGGAAGCCCTGCCCGGCCTCACCGCCCGTCAGGCCAAGCTGGACTTGTCCGGCATTCTGGCAAGCCCGGTGGCACCGGCAGGCTCCAGCCTGTTCAGCCAGCAGCACAACCCCACCTTCGACAAGGGGCCGCTGAACCTCAAGATGGTGGACGACCTGCTGGAGGCGGTAGAAAACATGAGCGGTGGCGAATTCCGCTACGACATCCGCAACACCGACCGCTCCGTGGGGGCGCGCCTGTCCGGCGAGATAGTCAAACGTCACGGCAACCAGGGCATGGCCGCCGATCCGGTGCGGGTGCACTTCAACGGCACCGCAGGCCAGAGCTTCGGCGTCTGGAACGCGGGTGGCCTCGAGATGATCCTCACCGGGGATGCCAACGACTACGTGGGCAAGGGGATGACTGGCGGCAAGCTGGTGGTCAAACCCCATGTCGGCGTGGCGTTCAAGTCCCACGAGGCGGCCATCATCGGCAACACCTGCCTCTACGGTGCCACCGGCGGCAAACTTTATGCAGCGGGCACCGCGGGCGAGCGCTTCGCGGTGCGCAACTCAGGGGCGCTGGCGGTAGTCGAGGGGATTGGCGACAACGGCTGTGAGTACATGACCGGCGGCATCGTCACCGTGCTCGGTACCACCGGTGTCAACTTCGCGGCTGGCATGACTGGGGGCTTTGCCTACGTGCTCGACGAGTGCGGCAACTTCGCCAAGCGTACCAACCCCGAGCTGGTAGAACTGCTAGACGTGGCGGACCTTGCCATCCATCAGGAGCACCTGCGCGGCATCATCACGGCGCACCTCAATGAGACAGGCAGCTCGCGCGCCGAGGAGATCCTGGCCAACTTCGACTCCTATGTGCCCAAGTTCAGGCTGATCAAGCCCAAGTCCAGCGACGTCAAGTCCCTGCTTGGTCACACCAGCCGTTCCAGTGCAGAACTCAGAATCCAGGCGCAATAAGGAGGGAACCCTATGAGCCAGAACGTATTCCAGTTTATCGATGTCCAGCGGGTCGACCCGCCCAAGAAGCCGCTCAAGATCCGCAAGATCCAGTTCGTGGAGATCTACGAGCCCTTCAACCAGGCCCAGGTCGGCATGCAGGCGGATCGCTGCCTCGACTGCGGCAACCCCTATTGCGAGTGGAAGTGCCCGGTGCACAACTACATCCCCAACTGGCTGAAGCTGGCCAACGAGGGGCGCATCCTGGAGGCGGTGGAGCTCTCCCACCAGACCAACAGCCTGCCAGAAGTGTGTGGCCGCGTCTGCCCGCAAGACAGACTCTGTGAGGGTGCCTGCACCCTCAACGACAGATTCGGCGCCGTGACCATAGGCAACATCGAAAAATACATCACCGACAAGGCGTTCGAGATGGGCTGGCGCCCGGATCTCTCCAAGGTGGTGAAGACCGGCAAGCGGGTTGCCGTCATCGGTGCGGGCCCGGCGGGCCTCGCCTGTGCCGATGTGCTGGCGCGAAATGGCGTCACCCCTGTGGTGTTCGACAAGTACCCGGAGATCGGCGGTCTGCTGACCTTCGGCATCCCCTCCTTCAAGCTGGAAAAAGAGGTGATGCAGCGTCGTCGCGAGATCTTCGAGGGCATGGGGGTGGAGTTCCGTCTCGAGACCGAAGTGGGTCGTGACGTTACCTTCGCAGACTTGCTCGGCGAGTTCGATGCGGTCTTCCTCGGGGTCGGCACCTACAAGTACATGAAGGGCGGCTTCGAGAACGAGACGGCTCCCGGCGTGTACGACGCCCTGCCCTACCTCATCTCCAACGCCAACCGGCTGCTGGGTTTCGAGAAGACCCAGGCCGATTACATCGACTTCGCCGGCAAGCAGGTGGTGGTGCTCGGCGGTGGCGATACCGCCATGGACTGCGTGCGTACCGCCATCCGTCAGGGGGCCGACCGGGTGATCTGCGCCTACCGCCGCGATGCCGAGAACATGCCGGGCTCCAAGCGAGAGGTGAAGAACGCCCAGGAGGAAGGGGTGGAATTCATGTTCAACCTGCAACCGGTGGGCGTCGAGCTGGACGCCCAGGGCCGCACCTGCGGCATCAAGGTGGTGAGCACCGAGCTTGGCGCCCCCGATGCCAACGGCCGTCGCAATCCGGTGGTGATCGAGGGTTCCGAGCAGGTGCTGGCCGCCGATGCGGTGGTGATGGCGTTTGGCTTCCAGCCCAACCCCCAGCCCTGGATGGCGGAACACGGCATCGAGCTCGACAACCGGGATCGCATCAAGGCTCCCGAGCAGGCCGAGCATGCCTTCCAGACCAGCAACCCCAAGGTGTTCGCCGGTGGCGACGCAGTGCGCGGCTCGGATCTGGTGGTGACCGCCATCTACGAGGGCCGCAAGGCCGCCGAAGGGATCATGGACTACCTGGCCGTGTAAACTGCCGGTTAAGGTCTCAAGCAAACAGCCCCGCCAATGCGGGGCTGTTCTTTTATGCCTCACCCAGGGTGACAGCCCCTAGCGCCTCACAGCCAAAAACTCCCCCTTGCCCACCGGTACCAGGGCGGTCAGGAAGGCCGGATCCTGCGCCACTTCTGCCATCCAGTCGTTCATCTCCTCCCGGTGGGAGATGGCGTTGTCCACCACCAGCAGGCCGCGAGGGGCAAGCAAGCGTTGGATCTCGGGCCACCAGGCCTGGTAGTGCCGGCGATCGGAGTCGAGGAAGATAAGCTGATAAGCGGCCGCTGGCAGGGTGGGCAGCAGCGTGCCTGCCTCGCCTGCCAACTGCTCAATCCAGGGTTCGAGCCCCGCACGCTGGAAGTTATGCGCTGCCAGCACCAGCTTGCCCTCGTCCCGCTCTATGGTGGTGACCCTGCCACCCAGCCTCTTGACCGCCTCGGCCAGCCAGAGGGTGGAGTAGCCGTTGGAGGTGCCGATCTCCAACACGGCGGTGGCCCCCCTCGTCTGCACCAGCAGCGCCAGCAGCTCGCCGGTATCCCGAGTGATGTTGAGCATCTTGTGGCCGCGAGCCTGCTGCTCGCCGTCATTGTGTGCGCCAAAGCGCTCCAGCTCCCGTTTGAGTTGTTCCAGTTCCATGTTTCCTCCTTGAAAGTCATCCAGACTGACCCGGCACTGCCCATGGCCTGCGCGGTTCAATCGGTGACGGGGGGCAGATCCCCCAGCAAATAACGGGGGCCGCAGCCCCCTGAGACGGCTTGGTCCTGCGGGTTGTAGAGAGCGCAGTGCTCCAGCGACAGACAGCCACAGCCGATGCAGGCAGTGAGCTTGCGCTTCATCAGTTGCAGGGCGGCTATGCGGCTGTCCAGCAGCGTTTGCCACTGGCCGGCGATCCGGCGTGCGACCATCGGGTAACCCCTGAAGGGCCCCCGCTATCTCGTCGAGGGTGAGGCCCATCCCTTGCGCCACCCGGATAAAGGCGATGCGGCGCAGCACATCCTGGGGGTAGAGACGCCGGCCGCCTTCGCTACGCAGGCTCTGGATCAGCCCCTTCTGCTCGTAGAAGCGCAGGGCGCTGGCGTTCACGCCGGCACGTTTGGCTATCTGACCTATGGCCAGCCATTTGCGATCCATCTTCGTCCTTGATCTCAAGTTAACTTCAACTTGCATAATCCTGTCTCCCCCGACAAAAGGAGTCAAACGCTAATGGATCATCTCTACCCCCTGCTCGATGCCAACCAGTCCTTCGCCCTCAATGGTCGCGGCACCACTAACCACTGTCCCATGGCGCTGCATGCCCTGCACGAGATGGGGGCCAACCCCCGGCAGTTGCAGCGCTTCTTTACCCACTGGCAGACCACTCAAGCCCTGCCCGCCGGGGTGGGCAACCAGGGTGAAGAGGAGGAGACCCGGTTCGTGGTACTGCGCCAGCAACTGCTGACCCGATTCGCCGAAGAGGGTTGGCTGCCATGCTTCGAAGAGCTGCTGGTGCAGCGTTTCTCCCCGGCAGGCGGGGCATTTCACCCCCTCATCCGCTTCGCCTGCGCGCTGGAAAACGGCCACTTGGGGGAACAGGCGGCAGCGCTGGCCGCCTGGCAGTGCAAGGCCCTGATCCTGCCAACGGGGACGGGCGCCCCCTGCCGGGACGTCACCGGCCTGCTGGCGGGGTTAGCGGCCCATTGGGAGGGATCGCGCTGGCAGGGAGAGTGGATCACCGCACGCCTGCGGCAGGTGGCAACCGATCCCCGCTGGCCGGAGTCGCTGCCGCGCAGCCTCGATGATGGGGAAGATGTGCTGGCACAGCTGGCCGAGGCCGCTCTGCCCCTCTACTGGCAGACCGGTAACTTCACCGTCTTGCATATGGTGACCGGCAGCCGGGCCGCCGCCATCGTCGCCCGTCACCTGCCGGATGAGCTGAAGGACGCCTGGCAGAGCCTGATGTGGCAGGCGGTGGCCGCCGCCTACATCACAGTCGGGGCTCCAAGGTTGCAGGCCCAGCGCTGGCCGGATACGACCGGGCTGGATTGGGCGCAGGTGTTGCCGCGGGCAATCGAGAGCCTGGATGACCATGTGATCAAGCTGGTGCACTGTTGCTGGCGGGAGCGAGCGCACTCACCCCATTATCTGGCGGTCGCCGCCCGCGCGGTGGGGTTGCTGGACGCGGCGTCTCACCCTCAACGCCCCTAAGGCGCTACTACCCGGATAAAATCGATGGCGGGACAGCTTGGCACCAGCCCCCGGGTCAGCGCCAGCGGCTGGACACGGTAGCTGAGCCGGTAGCTGCCCGGCTGCGACAGATCGTAGGCCTGCGCCAGATCTGCATCGGCATGGCTCTGCTCCCCCGGTCCCAGCAGGAGGAAGTCGCCATCACCGGGCGCGCCACGCTTGGCAAGCGGTCCCCGGTAAGGCAACGGCTTGCCATCTCGGGTGAGGTCGATGGCATCGGCAAACCACCCCTCGAAGGGGGTGAACCAGGTCAATACCTCGAGTGGCCCCTCCCCCTTGTTGGTCAAGGTCATCACCAGGGGCAGTGGCTCGTTCACCCCGCTCTCGGCGCTGACCGACAGTTCGCACTGCAAGGGGGCAAGTGCCAGGGTGGTGAGCAGGAGTGTCATCATGGTGCCTCCGTCAAAAAAGGGGCCATCCGGCCCCTTCACAGATTAATTTTCGCTCGGGGTATTCTCGGCGAAGTATTCGTGGTTGTCGGCGTTGTTCAGCGCCTTGACCGGATCCGTGCTCGCCAGATTGCGGGCATTGGTCTGACCGTATCCCAGATCGTCGGTGCCCGCCACCACGTTGAAGTGGCTCAGCTCGTGGACTATGGTGCCTGCGCGGGAATCTGTCCCGGTGACGGGCGCCGTCCAGAAGCTCTTGCACAGGTAGACCTTGTAGGGCTGATCCGGATAGACGTAGGCAAAGTAGCTCTGCTTGCAGCCGCAGTCGAAGGTGAGCGGCTTGTTGTCGATGGCCTCCTTGATCTTGCTGAAGTGGGTCTCGGCCTGGTTCCAGCGAGAAGCGTCATAAGCGCCAAACCAGCTGCGGTAACGCTGGCCATCGGGCTTATCCACCGCCAGGTAACTGCTGGTGTTGTTGGTAATGCCGCTGGCGGCATCGAGCGCGGTGAGGATGTCGCTCTTCTGGGTGTTGCTGCAGCGGCCGCTGAAGCTGACCGAGGCTGTCACCGCCTGGGGCTCGGCCACCGCCGCCTTGGCGAGCACCCGATCGTCAGCCACCCCTTCCACCCACAGGGTCACGACATTGGATTCGCTACCCTGGGCCTGCTTGGCCTTGGCGGCCTTCGCCCCCTGTGGCAGAGTCGGCAGCCGGTAACGGATGCTGTACTGGCCCTGGGCGCTCATGTCGTAGAGACCGGAAACCTCGGCCTGCAGCGTCAGGCTCTGGCCTGCCTTGAGCAGCTGGAAGTCCTTGTCTGTTGGCGCCGCCCGCTTGATCAGGGCCCCCTCGTAGCCGACCTTCTCGCCGTCGCGCTCAACCAAAAACAGGGGGGCATCTTCGCTACCCGGCAGCTGCCACTTGAGCAAGCGGATGGGCTTGTCACCCGTGTTGGTCAGGGTCAGGTTGACACGCACATCGTCGGTGCTGCCCTCCACCAGAGTGAGCCTGGCGTCGAGCCCGGCGGCGCAGAGCGGAGAGGCCAGCACGCTGGCCAGCAGCAGGGCAAGGGGGGTTGCTTTCATCATGTTTCCTCATTCATTGAGTAGCGCCATCAGGCGGTTTGCTTCCATATGGCCCTCTTTGGGGCCAAACCACCCTAGAGCAGAACGTCTGCGTCACCATCTCACCATATGGGTGACATCCCCCATCAGAGGGGGACGGGCGGACAAACCATTCAAATGCGACAAAAATCGCCGACTGCCGCACCAGGGCAGCACTCAGGTACGGGCCCCCTTCCCGTCGCTCACCCTGCCGTCATGGCCTGCCCCGCTGACGGTCAGCCATAAAAAACCCCGGCACGGGGCCGGGGTGATGAGGCGGGCATGGGCGTCCGCCCGTAATAAGGCTCAGGCCTCTGCCAGGAGCGCCAGGGCGGGCTGAGCATTGCCCGGCACCAGCCGGTAGGCCTTGTGGTGCTTGACCAGGGTGCTCTTCTTGTCACCCTGGCTCAGCAGCAGCCCCAGCTTGAAGGCCGCCTCGGCCAGCTGCTTTTCATCCCCGCGCACATAGAGGGTAAGAGGCTTCACCAGCTCTCCCCCCTCGATATGGCCCAGATACTCGCTGGCGGAGATGACCAGGCTGGACTGGCCCTGGCTCAGCAGCCGCTGCTTGGCGTTCAGCTCGCTGTCGGTAAACACCAGCCAACCCGCACTCTCCAGCTCGGCGACCAGGGTGGCGAGCCTGGCCCCCAACTGTCCGGGCTCGGCCATGGCCCTGCCGTACTGACAGACGATGCGCGACAGCAGCCCCTTGAGATCGGCCCCGGCCCCCAGGGTGCGACCCAGTTGCACCCAGGCTTTCAAATCCTCCATCACCAGGCGGGAGAAGCGTTTCTCCTTGAGGGAGTCCGCCATCCAGGTGCAGAGGAAGTGGCTCTCTTGCGCCGGGGTGCGCTTGCCCGCCTTCTGCTCTGCGGTGCGGGCCAGCTCGGCCAGGCTCTGGGTGGCCATGTCGAGCAGGGCCTCATTGTAGGTGCTAAGGGTCATGGGCGATCCTCGGGTTGAAAACAGAGATGGCAAAGGCGCCCATGGCGCCTTTGCGGTTCAATAGAGAGGGTGTCGAAGCCCTTACTTGCCCTGACGGGGTTTCTTGGCGGCCGCCAGACGCTTGAGGCGTTGCCCCTGCAGCTTGGCCTCGGCCATCACCTGGGCGGCGGCGTTGTCTTCCCGCTGCGGGCGCTTGCCGAAACGGCGGCGCTCCTGCAACTGCTTGATCAGCTCGTCACGGCTGCTCACCTCGTAGCCCGGCACCATGATGCGGCGGATCTTCTGGCCAATCAGGGCCTCGATCTCCAGCAGGGTGCGCTCCTCTTCGCGGCTGACGAAGGAGACGGCCATGCCGCTCTTGCCGGCGCGGCCGGTACGGCCGATGCGGTGGACATAATCTTCCGCCAGGAAGGGCAGATCGTAGTTGACCACGTACTGCAGATCCGGGATGTCCAGACCACGGGCGGCCACCTCGGTGGCCACCAGCACCCGCACCTTGCCTTCCATGAACTCGCGCAAGGCGCGGCGACGGCTGCCCTGGGCCTTCTCGCCATGAACCACGGCGGACTTGATGCCGTCGAGGTTCAGCTCTTCCACCAACACGTCACAGCTCTCGCGGGTACTGGCGAACACCAGCACCTGTTGCCAGTTCTGCTTGCCGATGAGCTCGGAGAGCAGCTCGCGCTTGCGCTTCTGCTCCACCGGATAGACGGTGTGGCTGACGGTATCGGCGGTGGAGTTCTGCTTGTTGACGCTGATGATCTGCGGTCTGTCCAGCATCAGGTTGGCCAGCTTCTTCACGGCGTCGGAGAAGGTGGCGGAGAACAGCAGGTTCTGACGAGTCTTGCTCACAGCCTGCAGGATCTGCTGCACATCGGCACTGAAGCCCATGTCGAGGATGCGATCCGCTTCGTCCAGCACCAGGGTCTCGACACCGGAGAGGCTGAGGTTGCAGGCGGTCAGGTGCTCGAGCAGCCGGCCCGGGGTCGCCACTATGATGTGCGCCCCAGCCTTGAGTTTGCGGGCCTGCACATCCTGTTTGCCACCGCCGACCAGGGTCAGCACGCTGATGTCCAGATACTTGGCGAAGTCGTTGATGTTACTCGCCACCTGGGCGGCCAGCTCGCGGGTCGGGGTCAGGATCAGCACCCGGGCGTTGGAAGGCTGGGCCGGGGCCGGGTTATCCACCAGACGTTGCAGTATGGGCAGCGCAAAGGCCGCCGTCTTGCCGGTTCCGGTCTGGGCGCTGGCCAGCACGTCGCTGCCACGGCGTATGGTCGGGATCGCCTGCTGCTGCACAGGGGTCATCTCCTGATAACCGCACTCTGAGACGGCACGCAAAATCTCGGGGGCAAAATCGAACGATTCAAATCTCATAATGGGTTCCTGTGTTCCAGCTGAGCTGTAGTTGGCTTAAGTGGCCTGGGCCGGCGTGTGGCACGGCCTCGGCGAGGCTTGGGGCCAAGGACGGCTGGGTCTGACATCACATCAGAAGATGAGCCGGAAAATGGCGGGCGCGAAGTGTAACAGATAGGCATCAGGATTTCCGCCTCAAATGGCCTGTATTTTTACGCCACCAGGGCGAGTCGCCTGACCAGGGCGGTCGGGGACAAGGGACGAGCGGCAGGCCCGTCCCTTGAGCAACTCAGCGCGCTCTCTTGGCCGAGCGCTTGAACAGCCGCATGCCGATGGCGGCCACGGCGATGACGAAGAGAGCGAAGGAGGTCACCAGCAGACACTTGGTCAACAGTTCATGGTGGTCAGCCAGCAGCGGCGTCGCCATCATGAACTTGCCGACCATGCTGAGGGCCAGGGCCCAGAGGAAGGCGCTGGCAAAGCTGGTCATCGCCACCCGCAGCAGGTTCAGGCGGGAGATCCCCATCAGCATGGGCGTCAGCACCCTGACGAAGGGGATGAAACGGGAGACGAACATGGCCCAGAAGCCATAGCGATCGAGCAGCCGGGAGGCGCGGGGCAGGCTGCCCTCCGGGATAACCCGCTCCACCTGGCCCATGAAGCGGGTGCCATGAAGTGCATGTCCCTGCCAATACGCCATCACGCTGCCGACCCCGGCGGCCAGGGGCAGATAGAGGAACACCACCTCGGGCCCGAGCACCCCCATGCCCACCAGACCACCGGCCAATAGCACCAGGCTGTCCCCCGGCAGGGGCAGAAACACGAAGCTCGATTCGAGAAAGAGGATCACCACCAGACAGGTGACGAGCAGACCGACTGCCTGCAGTTGTATTAATTGCTCAAAGTCCTGATGCCATATGGCAAGCAGCATGTCCTGCATCTGGTATGACTCCCATCAACGTAATGCGCATCCGTCATGACGGCCCGTAGGCCCGGTCTGGCTACCCCTCCCTGGTACCGCCCCCATATGTTCCTGCGGGAGGCCCGTTATACACCCGGGGAACTGAACAATAAATTAATGTCTGCCATTTATGTGGATACACCGTCATCCGGCACCGGCAACCCGGTGCGCTGACGGCAAGGTGATCTCGCCACCAGAGCCCCCTCGGGTCTGCGCCGTAAAATGGCAAAGAATATAGTCAGTTGGCGCCGAGGTGGGCTGCCATGACGATGGAAAAACCGTTACAGTGTAAGGACTCCTCAATGGACGAGGAGGTACACGGAGCTAGGTATGGTGCATCCCCCCTCTTCTCATTTTCATGCAGGAATACTGCTGCTGGCCGGGCTTTCACTCTGCAACCAGGCCGCTCACGCCAATGATGAGACCCTCATTCAACAGCGAGCCAACGCGGTGGTCTCGTTGATGAGTTTCACCGTGGTGCCAGACATCACCGCCAGCAACCTGGACATCGGCAGCGGCACCAACGAGCAGTCGGCGCTGACCATCACCCAGCTTGGTGGCGGCGCCACCATGAGCGAGGGCTTTCCCATCTATCTCGAGGGCACCCTGGGGTACAGCCGCTACGATCCCCAGTTCGTGTTTACCGACGGCAACGAGACCCGCACCATCCCCGTCAAGTGGAACAGCCTGAGCGCCACCGGCGGCATAGGGTGGGATTTCAGCCTGCACCGCGATCGCTTTGGCGGCAACCTGGTGCTGCGCCCCATCGCCAACTTCACCCTGGGAACCGTGGCGAGCGACCTGCGCATCGGCGCCGCCCTTATCGAGAACAGGACGGGCAAGAATCTCGACTTCCTCGACGGCGGCACCCTCAACGTCTATGGCCTGGGGGGCTCCCTCATGCTGGACTATGAGCTGTTCTCCAAGTCCCAGGATATCGACGCCGAGCTGCGCTACTCCTACCAACAGTTGCAAAGCTTCTCCGGCACCGCCGACAGCGTCACCGGCAAGGCCAACGCAGAGAACCTCGGGCTCTACCTGCGTCGCCGGGCACCTCTCTTCACCTGGACCCTGCTCGATCGCCCGCTGCGCTACGTGATGGAGGGGGCCCGTACCGAATACCTGGGGGAGCAGCGCGGCCTGCTCGGCTTCAACAGCCTCAACTCCCTCGGCCTTGGACTCGAGCTCGACAGCAGCAAATACAAGGTCTTCGTCACCCGTACCCGGCTGGTGGCCCGCTATATGTTCAGCCACAACACCAGCGGCTACTCCATCGGGCTGGCGATGAGTTTCTAACGCGGCATGGCGAGATGGCCAGTCACCATCACCAAATCTCTGACTGAACGCACATTTGCCTCAATGGCCGCTATCAGGCCCCAGCTGTATCTCCTAGCATGGAGATACAGCTGGTGATGGAGACGTGAAGCAGAGCCATGCCCAGGATTGGGGTCTGCATTACAGCCTACTGTGACCAGAGAACACATGACATTTCCAAGGATAGGGAGCTTGTTATGGCCAAATTTCTGAATACCAGCGCAACCAACTATTTCCTCGAAGAGCTGATAAAGGATGCCAAGGAACGGTTAATCCTGATCAGCCCCTTCCTCAAGCTCAATGACAGGATCAGGGAGCTGCTGACCGACAAGAACCGCCTCAAGATCGATGTCCGTATCGTCTATGGCAAAAGCGAACTGCAACCGGAAGAGATCAGCTGGCTCAAGGAGCTCACCTATATCCGCACCAGCTTTTGTAAGAACCTCCATGCCAAGTGCTACCTCAATGAAGAGATGTGCATCATTGCCAGTCTGAATCTCTACGAGTTCAGTCAGGTGAACAACAACGAGATGGGGGTGCTGATCCGGCGATCGGAAGACAGCGAGCTCTACCGCGATGCCTATGACGAAGCACAGCGGATCATCCGGATCAGTGAAGAGGTTCGCATATCGCTGGAAAGAGTCGCCAACAACAGTGACGAAAGCGAAGCTGCGGTGGTCAATGCCGGGCCAGCACCAACCTGCCCCAAATGCGGTACCACAATGGTATTGCGCACCAGCAAACGGGGAGATACAAAAGGAAACTCATTTTGGGGTTGTCCGGGATACCCCAAGTGCCGCAGTTTGATCCCTATCGAGGGTTAACCCTCAATGAAGGAAGAGTGAAATGGACGTCACTGCCATTATTTATCCCTTGCTCGGCCAGCTCTGGTATCTGCTGCCACTGCTGTTGATCGCGACGCTCGTCAAAAGCCCCTGGTTCAAGGGCATGATCGGGGAGTGGTTTATCAACGTCAGCATCCGGCTCTTTCTCGACCAGCGGGCATATCACCTGCTCAAAGATGTGACCCTGCCCATCCCCCAGGGCAGCACCCAGATCGACCATGTGCTCGTCTCCCGCTTCGGGATATTCGTGATTGAGACCAAGAACATGAAGGGCTGGATATTCGGCAATCCGGCCCAAAAGAACTGGACCCAGCAGATCTATCGCCGCAAGCACAGCTTCCAGAATCCCCTGCACCAGAACCATCTGCACATGATGACCCTCAAATCCCTGCTGGGGGTGGCGGATCATCAGCTCCACTCCGTCATCTACTTTATTGGCGACTGCACCTTCAAGACCCCCATGCCGGACAACGTGATGAACCGCGGGCTGATCCGCTATATCAAGGGCAAAACCACGCCGGTTTTGACTCCTGCCGACGTCACCCGGGTGATCGACGCCATCCAGCAAGGGCGGCTGGTGACAAACTGGCAGACCCGCAGGCAGCATGTGGCCCAGCTAAAGGCGCGTCATGGCGAATCATCACGCAAGCCGTTTTCCACCAAGGCAGTGCCTGACGAAAAGGGTGCGGCGCCCTCCCCTGTCACCATCCAACAGCGCGGTGAGCCGAGTCCGCCTTGCCCCAGATGTGGCAATGCCATGGTCTTGCGTACCGCCAGCCGGGGAGAAAACAGAGGCAACTCGTTTTGGGGATGTAGCGGATATCCAACATGCAAGGGAATAGTACCCCTTGCGAAGACTCGCCATGGTGCTGCGACACGGGACATCAGAGCCTGACCCCTCAGCGGGAACTGAAACAAGGGCGGCCACTTGGCCGCCCTTGTTGTCTCTGACTGTCAGCGAATGGTTGCCATCTTTCTGACACAGGCCTGCTCCCTGTCATCCACCCGCTTGGCGAACCAGGCGGTGGTGAGGTTGCGGGTGATCTTGGGGCTCTTCAGCTGGATGCCGGGCAGCACGGCGCGGGGCTGCCGTTTGCCCGCCTGCTTGTCGGCCAGGGTGAAGACCCGATGATAGAGGTCGGTCTTGGCAAAATCGGCACTGTCCCCCTTGAGCAGGCTCTGGTGGATGGCCTGCTTGCTCATGTTGACGCGGCTGGCGATGCTGTGCACCGCGAGCTCGGTCTTGCCGGGAAGATCTGAGTCGTAGCGGACCAGATCCCCGTCCAGGGCCAGGGGCTTGCCGCTGACCCGGCTCACCGCGGCCTGGAAGGCGGCGTTGCGGCTCGCATACCAGCCCGCATTGAAGTCGGCGAAACGGTAGAGGGTGTCCGGGTAGTCGGCGGGATAACCGAAGATATGTTTGGTGCCAAACCAGATGCCGCCCCGGCGGGTGAACACCTCGTGGCGGATGGACTCCTTGACCGGATAGGGATAGCCGCGGGCGTTGGCCTCGGCGAAGGCGATGCTGACCTGCATGGGGCCGCCGGTGCGCACCGGATTGAGGTTGCCAAACAGCTGCTTGCCCATGGGCACGGCGCCTATCATATCCTCGAAGATCTCGCTCATCCCCCGCTCGGTGCGAAGGGCATCGATGCGCGCTGCATAGCTCTTGCCAGTGGGAGACTTGATGGAGAGCGCCGTGCGCACCACGAATTCGGGGATCAGCAGCTTGGCCGCCCGGGCATTGATCTCCTTCCAGGCTATCTTGCCAAGACCGGGCACCACGGGATCCGCCTGATAGGTGGCCTCCTGCTCCGCCACCGCCAGCACTGAGCAGACATTGTGATCGCTCACCGTCAGCCCCTGGGTGCTGAGCGCCGTCACCACGTCGTTGGCCCAGCCCGGCTTGTCCTGCACCTGGCGCGGCAGGAAGCGCACGATGCGGGTCTTCATGTCCGCGGGCTTGCGCGGCTGCATGGCCTTGGGTTGGTTGGCGATGACGGCCGCCTCCTCGACAGGAACGGTCGGTTCACTGGCACAGCCCGCCAGCAACACGGTCATCAGCAGCGGCAGGGGGATCAGGCCGTGCGCAGAAGAGACAACACGAGAAGGGGAGGCAAAACAGGGAGAGAATGTCATGAAGGCTTCCGATAGAGAGCGGGGGCCGGGCCCTCATTCATCACGGATGAAAGGCCCCGAACGCAAACAGGTGCCCATTGTAGAGGATTGGCTCGCCCGGCTAAAGCCTCCAACTCGAGCTTGGGCCCTCCCCGGGGAATAGGGCACAGCGGCATGACGACAGGTGGCGTGAGCCTGTGCACACGTCCCATCTGCCAAACCTCGAACAATGGCTTTTATTGATAGTCATTTCTATTTAGAATGCCGCCGACCGACACGCCTGCGGCATGGAGCCCATGGACAAGCTGACCCCCCTCTTCGACCCCCTGCAGCGACTGCTGATCACCCCGCTCTGGCAGAGTCTGTCGGGGCTGTTCGATCTCAACGGGCGCCTGGGCTTTGTTTTCCTGCTGATCTCGGGCACCGTCGCCTACCTGCTCTATCTGCGCCGCCGTCGCCAGGGAGATCCCGAAACCCGCAGCTTTCGCCACTTCCTGGGGGGCCGGGCCGTCTGGTTGCACCCCTCGGCCCTGCTCGATTACCAGTACTACCTGGTGCGCGCCCTGCTGCATGTGGCGGTGATCCTGCCTGTCCTGACCCTGCTCCACCCCTGGTTGCTGCAAACCGGGGACGTGCAATCGGCACTGACCCGGCTCTGGGGTGAGCGCCCCAGGCTCGCCGAGGCGAGCTGGCTGATGATGCTCTATGGCCTGGGGGTCTTCCTCATCAGCGACTTCGTCCATTACTGGCTGCACCGCGCCTTTCACAGCCGATGGCTGTGGGAGTTTCACAAGGTACACCACAGCGCGACCGTGATGGTGCCGCCAACGGCGAGCCGCATCCACCTGGTGGAGAAGCTGTGCGAGATGCTGGTCAAGGGGAGCTGCCTCGCCCTCTACGGCGGCATCTTCTATTGGCTCTGTGGCGGCACAGTGCGCCCCTACACCCTGTTTGGCATCAGCTACCTGGTGCTCATCTTCAACGCCCTGGCCGCCAACCTGCGCCACACCCACATCTGGCTCTCCTTCGGCCCCAGGCTCGAGCACCTGCTCAACAGCCCGGCGCAGCACCAGATCCATCACAGCCGGGATCCCCGCCACTTCAACCACAACTTCGGCACCAATCTCTCCCTCTGGGACTGGTGGTTCGGCACCCTCTATGTGACCAGCAGCCAGCCCGAGCCGCTCTCCTTCGGGGTAGGCCCGAGAGACAACGAACGCTACAGCCGGTTAAGTGCCCTGATCCTGCGCCCCTTCCTGGTGACGGTGCGCAAGATCTGGCGTGCCCTGCCCCGCCCCCGCAAGCCGCTGGTGGATTGAACCAGGCCCATAAAGCACAACGCCACCCTGAGGTGGCGTTGTTGTTGGCGGACATGGCTCAGGCGCTTTGGCGCAGGGCGCGGATCTGGGCGGCGCCGTTGATCACCGCCTGCAGGGAGGCGTTGACCACGTCACGGCCGATGGCCACCCCACACAT
This sequence comes from Aeromonas sp. QDB31, assembly GCF_027707605.1. Taxonomy (NCBI): domain Bacteria; kingdom Pseudomonadati; phylum Pseudomonadota; class Gammaproteobacteria; order Aeromonadales; family Aeromonadaceae; genus Aeromonas; species Aeromonas sp. QDB31. Next base: position 30,117 of record NZ_JAPCIX010000006.1, read on the forward strand.
ACGCACGCCATCGACGCTCAGCAGCACATAGGCAGCGGCGCGGGATTCGGTGCCGGCGCTGAGGGCATGTTCGGAGTAGTCGAGCACATCTATGTGCATGCCGGTCTGGCGCTCCCAACCGTTGACCAGGGCCGTGATGGCCCCCTCCCCCTCACCACACAGTTGCAAGCTGCCGTCCGGGGTCTGCAGCTCGAGACGCAGTGTCTCCTGACTGTCGTGACCGAGCTGAAAACGACCGATACGATAACCGTGCGGCGGCTCGAGGTAGTGCTGCTCGAACAGGGTGCGGATCTGCTCCGGGCTGATTTCGCTGCTGCTCGCCTCAGCCTGGGCCTGTACCCGGCGGCTGAAGTCGATCTGCAGCCAGCGTGGCAGTTGCAGACCGAGGTCGCGCTCCAGCAGATAGGTGACCCCTCCCTTGCCGGACTGGCTGTTGATGCGGATCACCGCCTCGTAGCTGCGACCGAGATCGGCAGGATCGATCGGCAGATAGGCCACGTCCCAGTAGGCATCAGGCTTCTCGGCCGCCAGGGATTTGCGGATGGCGTCCTGGTGGCTGCCGGAGAACGCCGTGTAGACCAGCTCGCCAGCATAGGGGTGGCGCGGGTGCAGGGCAATCTGGGTGCAGGCCCCCACGGTCGCGACGATGGCGTCCATGTCAGAGAGATCCAGCTCGGGATCGATGCCCTGGCTGTAGAGGTTCATGGCCATGGTGACGATATCCATGTTGCCGGTACGCTCGCCGTTGCCAAGCAAGGTGCCCTCGATGCGATCCGCCCCCGCCAGCACCGCCAGCTCGGCCGCCGCCACCCCGCAGCCCCGATCGTTGTGGGTATGGATGGAGATGCTCACCTCGGGGCGCGCCCTGAGGTGGCGGCAGAACCACTCAACCTGATCCGCGAACACGTTGGGGGTGCTCACCTCCACGGTGGCGGGCAGGTTCAGGATCATAGGGCGGGAGGCCGATCGCCACTCGTCGATGACGGCGTCGCACACCTCCACCGCAAACTCCACCTCGGTGCTGCTGAAGCTCTCGGGGGAGTACTGGAAGCTCCACTCGGTACCGGGATTCTTGGCCGCGTATTCCCGCACCCAGCGCGCCCCCTGCACGGCGATGGCCTTGACCCCTTCCCGCCCGGTGTTGAACACATAGTTGCGCTGAGTCGGGTTGACCGAGTTGTACACATGGACGATGGCCCGCTTCGCCCCCTTGAGGGACTCGAAGGTGCGGGCGATGAGATCTTCCCGGGCCTGCACCAGCACCTGGATGGTGACATCCTCCGGAATGAGATTGCGCTCGATGAGTTCGCGCACGAAGTCAAAGTCCGGCTGGGAGGCGGCCGGGAAGCCCACCTCGATATGCTTGAAGCCGACATGAGTCATCAGCGCCCACATCTGCAGCTTCTGGGCCACCGTCATGGGCTCGACCAGCGCCTGGTTGCCGTCCCGCAGATCCACGGCGCACCAGAGCGGCGCGCGCTCAAGCACCCGGTTGGGCCACTGTCTGTCCGCCAGAGCGATGACGGGGGCCGGGCGGTATTTGCGATGATCGAAGCTCATATTCAGATTCCCTTGGCAGATATTGAGGCGCCAGGCGACCGGGCAGGTAACAGAGGGAGCAAGGAGGGGGAGCGGACTGGCGTGATAACGCTGGCCCTGACTGGCGGTGCGGCGGTAACCCCACAGCCGGTTTCCATTGGTCCCTTCTGGTGGAAGGGGCCGACCAGGCTGGCGCGATAACGCCGGCCCTGATCCTCTCGCAACCCTCTGACACTGAATGCTTGCCGGTGCGGACGACCTTGTTTGCTCACGCATGTGATGAGAAACCAGTATAGGGAGGCGTTCGGGGTGAGTGATTGCGAAGATTGTTGCCAATGGCATAAAATAGGCAATTCATGATTGAAATTAACTAATTAAAGGGCGTTTGTCACCCTTCATTCTCGCTATTGACGCCATCTCGTGCATGAGAGGGCGATGCCCCGGGATCTGCCGGCCCCGTAAAAAGAAACACCCCGCCATCGCTGGCGGGGTGTTGTCAGGCTTGCATCCAGGGCCGTAAGCCGCCCTGGCCGCACGCACCTTAGCGGTGCTTGACCCTGTGGTGCAGCTCCTGCACCGAGTTCACGTTGGCGGTGGCATCGACGCTGATGGCCATGCAGGTGGCGAAGGCCGCGTGCAGCGTGGTGGTGTAGGCCACCTTGTGCTGCAGGGCGCCGCGGCGCAGCTGCTTGGAATCCTGAATCGCCTGACGGCCCTCGGCGGTGTTGACGATGTAGGTGTACTCGCCATTCTTGATGCGATCCAGAATGTGCGGACGGCCCTCGTGCACCTTGTTCACCAGACGCGGGTTGATGCTCGCTTCACCCAGGGTCACCGCGGTGCCGTGGGTGGCGTCGAGCTCATAACCCAGCTCCAGCAGCTTGGCGGCCAGGTTGACCACCCGCTCCTTGTCGCCGTGGCGCACTGAGAGCAGGGCGCGGCCTTCGCTCGGCACCTGATGGCCGGCACCCAGCTGGGCCTTGGCATAGGCCTCGGCAAAGCTGCTGCCCACTCCCATTACCTCGCCGGTGGAGCGCATTTCCGGCCCCAGCAGCGGATCCACACCCGGGAACTTGGCGAACGGCAGCACCACTTCCTTCACCGAGTAGTAGGGCGGGATGATCTCGGTGGTGAAACCTTGATCCTGCAGGCTCTGACCGGCCATGACCCGAGCGGCAATCTTCGCCAGCGGCGCACCGGTCGCCTTGGAGACAAACGGCACGGTACGGGCGGCGCGCGGGTTCACCTCGATGAGGTAGATCTCGTTGTCTTTCACCGCGAACTGCACGTTCATCAGGCCGACCACGCCGAGCTCCAGGGCCAGCTTGCGAACCTGCTCGCGCATCTCGTCCTGGATGGCCTTGGACAGGGTGTAGGGCGGCAGGGAGCAGGCGGAGTCACCGGAGTGGATACCGGCCTGCTCGATGTGCTCCATGATGCCGCCGATGACCACGTCAACGCCGTCACAGATGGCGTCCACGTCCACCTCGGTGGCGTCGTCGAGGAAGCGGTCCAGCAGTACCGGCGACTCGTTGGAGACGCTCACGGCTTCCGCGAAGTAGCGGCGCAGATCCTGCTCGTCATAGACGATTTCCATGGCACGGCCACCCAGCACGTAGGAGGGGCGAACCACCAGCGGGTAGGTGATGCGCTCGGCGGTCAGCACCGCCTGCTCCAGGGCAGTGACGGTGCCGTTTTCCGGCTGCTTGAGGCCGAGGCGCTCGACGGCGGACTGGAAGCGCTCGCGGTCTTCGGCGCGGTCGATGGCGTCCGGGCTGGTGCCGATGACAGGCACGCCGTTCGCTTCCAGGGCGCGAGCCAGCTTGAGCGGAGTCTGACCGCCGTACTGGACGATGACGCCCTTGGGCTGCTCGACCCGCACGATTTCCAGCACGTCTTCCAGGGTCACCGGCTCGAAGTAGAGACGGTCGGAGGTGTCGTAATCGGTGGAGACGGTCTCCGGGTTGCAGTTGACCATGATGGTCTCGTAACCGTCTTCGCGCAGGGCCAGGGCCGCGTGCACGCAGCAGTAGTCGAACTCGATACCCTGACCGATACGGTTCGGGCCGCCGCCGATGATCATGATCTTGTCGCGATTGGTCGGCGCCGCTTCGCACTCCTCGTCATAGCTGGAGTACATGTAGGCGGTGTTGGTGGCGAACTCGGCGGCGCAGGTATCGACCCGCTTGTAGACCGGGAAGATGTTGTGGCGGGCACGGGCCTTGCGCACCTCGCCCTCGGCCACGCCGAGGATCTTGGCCAGACGGGCGTCGGCGAAGCCCTTGCGCTTCAGGGTGCGCAGGAAGTCGGCGTCCAGGCCGGCCATGCCGCGCTCTTTCACCTGCTCTTCCAGCTTCACCAGCTCTTCAATCTGCACCAGGAACCAGGGGTCAATCTTGGTCAGCTTGAAGATGCCGTCCATGGAGAGACCGGCGCGGAACGCATCGGCGATGTACCAGATCCGGTCGCAACCGGCATCCTGCAGCTCGTGGCGGATGCGGGTCAGGGAGTCGGGGGCATTGAGATCCACCATGGGGTCGAAGCCGGTCTTGCCGGTCTCGAGGCTGCGCAGCGCCTTGTGCAGGGACTCCTGGAAGTTGCGGCCAATGGCCATCACTTCACCCACCGACTTCATCTGGGTGGTGAGACGGTCGTTGGCACCGGCAAACTTCTCGAAGTTGAAGCGCGGGATCTTGGTGACCACGTAGTCAATCGCCGGCTCGAAGGAGGCCGGGGTGCGACCGCCGGTGATGTCGTTCATCAGCTCGTCCAGGGTGTAACCGATGGCGAGCTTGGCGGCGATCTTGGCGATGGGGAAACCGGTCGCCTTGGAGGCGAGTGCGGAGGAGCGGGACACCCGCGGGTTCATCTCGATGATGACCATGCGGCCATCTTTGGGATTGATGCCGAACTGGACGTTGGAGCCGCCGGTCTCGACGCCGATCTCGCGCAGCACCGCCATGGAGGCGTTGCGCATTAGCTGGTACTCCTTGTCGGTCAGCGTCTGGGCTGGCGCGACCGTGATGGAGTCACCGGTGTGGATGCCCATGGGGTCGAAGTTTTCGATGGCGCAGACGATGATGCAGTTGTCGTTGCGATCCCGCACCACTTCCATCTCGTACTCTTTCCAGCCGATCAAGGACTCATCGATGAGCAGCTCCTTGGTCGGCGACAGATCCAGGCCGCGCTCGCAGATCTCGACGAACTCTTCGGTGTTGTAGGCGATGCCGCCACCTGAGCCACCCATGGTGAAGGAGGGACGGATGATGCAGGGGAAGCCGACCATCTGCTGCACCTTCCACGCCTCTTCCATGTTGTGGGCGATGCCGGCACGGGGGCACTCCAGGCCGATGCTCTTCATGGCGATGTCGAAGCGACGACGATCTTCCGCCTTGTCGATGGCATCGGCGGTGGCACCGATCATCTCCACACCGAACTCCGCCAGCACGCCGTGCTTCTCCAGATCCAGCGCGCAGTTGAGTGCGGTCTGGCCACCCATGGTGGGCAGCACGGCATCGGGGCGCTCTTTCTTGATGATCTCGCGCACCACTTCCCAGGTGATGGGCTCGATGTAGGTGGCGTCCGCCATCTCGGGGTCGGTCATGATGGTGGCCGGGTTGGAGTTCACCAGGATGACGCGGTATCCCTCCTCGCGCAGAGCCTTGCAGGCCTGGGCGCCGGAGTAGTCGAATTCGCAGGCCTGACCGATGACGATGGGGCCGGCGCCGAGGATCAGGATGCTCTGTAGGTCGTTACGTTTTGGCATGGCTCTCTTTATCCTCTTAGGCGCGATACTGCTTAATCAATTCAATAAAGTGGTCGAACAGACCGGCACAGTCGTGGGGGCCCGGGCTCGCTTCAGGGTGACCCTGGAAGCTGAAGGCCGGACGATCGGTGCGGTGGATGCCCTGGAGCGACCCGTCGAACAGGGAGACGTGAGTGGCACGCAGGCACTCCGGCAGGCTGTTCTCGTCCACCGCAAAACCGTGGTTCTGGGCGGTGATCATGACGGTGTTGTCGTCCAGGCTCTTCACCGGGTGGTTGGCACCGTGGTGACCGAACTTCATCTTGATGGTCTTGGCGCCGGAGGCCAGACCCAGCAGCTGGTGACCCAGGCAGATGCCGAACACCGGGGTGTTGGTGGCCAGGAAGGCCTTGATGGCGTCGATGGCGTAGTCGCACGGCTCGGGGTCGCCGGGGCCGTTGGAGAGGAAGATGCCATCCGGGTTCAGCGCCAGCACCTCGGCGGCCGGGGTCTTGGCCGGCACCACGGTCAGGCGGCAGCCACGGTCCACCAGCATGCGCAGGATGTTGCGCTTGACGCCGAAGTCGTAGGCCACCACGTGGTATTTCAGCTCATCGGCGGCCGGGGTGACGTGCCCCTTGCCGAGCTGCCAGCTGCCTTCAGTCCAGCTGTAGGATTCGCTCACGGTCACTTCCTTGGCCAGATCCATCCCCTTCAGACCGGGGAAGGCGCGGGCCTGGCTCAGGGCATGGGCTTCATCGAGTTGCTTGCCGGCCAGGATGCAGCCGGCCTGGGCACCCTTCTCCCGCAGGATGCGGGTCAGTTTGCGGGTGTCGATGTCGGCGATGCCAACGATGTTGTGAGACTTGAGGTAATCGGAGAGGGATTGCTGATTGCGGAAATTGGAGGCAAGTATCGGAAGGTCCCGGATGATCAATCCCTGCGCGTGGATTTGACTGGACTCTTCATCTTCGCTGTTGGTGCCGGTGTTGCCTATATGGGGGTAAGTGAGGGTGACTATCTGACGGGAATAAGAGGGATCGGTGAGGATTTCCTGATAGCCCGTCATCGACGTATTGAAAACCACTTCACCAACGGAACATCCCTCGGCGCCTATCGACACGCCTTTGAACACAGTTCCATCTTCCAGCACTAGCAATGCAGTGTGATTCAAGACAACCTCCAGTTATTTAGCTTTAAATTCAGCAATTTACCTGGGTGTTGCGGGTCCGGACGCTGTTTGAAACAGGGCTCAAACCCGGCAGATTTCTGGCAAATTGGGCGCATTCTACTTAAAAACGATCTCATTTCAACGTCTTTTCTCGTTTGAAATGCATCTAAATTCAATAAACAAGCAACATTACCCATTATCTATGCACTAAGGTGCTTTGCAACCCCCTCCCCAAAAAGAAAAGCCAAAACCCGAAACAAAAGCACCCACCCATGCCACCCGACAGACAAAAAACGATATTTTATCGTTAATAAACAGATGAATACGAATTTAAAAAACAAACAACTCAAGCCAAAAAGTGCCATTTGGCGATAGAAAACTGACTACTAAAAATAGAAAACGTTTTTCTTTGATTGCATTTTTAGTCTGTTTGACCGGATGTGAAAAAAGCGGGCTGCAGGGAAAATTGAGACCCAAACCCGTTACCCTCTGATGACATTTTTGTCGCAGGAGTGTGGCGCAGAAATAGGAAGGGGGAGATTTAGGCTGGTTCACCACAAAAGCGGTGCTTAACGCTTATTTTTACAAAAACCATAAACAAAACCCCGGCGAGCCGGGGTCTGACAACCAGATCGGAGAGAGGAGAGCCCTGGTCAGGCTCCCGCTACACCCTATTTGAGGCCGAGTACGTCCTGCATGTTGTAGAGACCCGCCCCCTGCTGGCCGAGCCACTTGCCTGCCCGCACGGCGCCATTGGCAAACGTCAGGCGGCTCGAGGCCTTGTGGCTTATCTCCACCCGCTCGCCGATGTCGGCAAACATGACGGTGTGCTCCCCCACCAGATCCCCGGCGCGGATGGTGGCAAAGCCGATGGTGTTGCGATCCCGCTCGCCGGTGATCCCCTCGCGGCCATAGACGGCGCACTCTTTGAGATCCCGGCCCAGGGTTTTCGCCACCACTTCCCCCATGGAGAGCGCGGTGCCGGATGGTGCATCCACCTTGTGTCTATGGTGCCCCTCGATGATCTCGATGTCGGTGTACTCCCCCATCACCTTGGCGGCCTGCTCCAGCAGCTTGAACACCAGGTTGACGCCGACCGAGTAGTTGGACGCGAAGACGATGCCGATCTGCTTGCCCGCCTCGTGCAGCGCGGCCTTGCCTGCGTCGTCAAAGCCGGTGGTGCCTATCACCATCTGCTTGCCATGGGCCAGGGCGAAGGCCAGGTTGGCCAGGGTCACCTCGGGACGGGTAAAGTCGATGATGAGATCAAACTCATCGCGCACCTTGTCCAGGCTGTCGCTGATGACGACCCCAAGCCGGCCCAGGCCATTGAGTTCACCCGCATCCAGGCCAATCACGACAGAGCCAGGTCGCTCCAGCGCCGCACCAACCACCACGCCCTCGGCGTTGGTGATGGCCTCCAGCAGCACCTTGCCCATACGACCATTACAGCCCATCACGGCCACACGGATCGGATTGTCCATCTCCACCCTCTCATCTCTTTATTATGGAAAGAGACCGTTTTACCAGCCCGCGCCGGCTTTGAAAAGCCCTCCGTGGCCGTCGTCTCGGCGCCGCCATATCAACAACAATTTATGATTAACTCCGAATATTTGACGGATTTAATCAGCACATCAAAATCACAAAAGAAAAAGGCCTATCCATCTGGACGTCTATCTTGACCGAATGCCCCCGACTCACTACTGTAAGCCCCCCATAGCGGCAGGATGCCTACCCTGTGTCCGAGCATACTCGGGCCAACACAGGCTGCGACAGGAGGTCATTGTTCAAGTTTCGAGGAACACATGATCCAGACCCAACCCAGTGCCAGAGCCCTGCTGCCCCTTCTGGTCTTTCTTGCTCTCTTCATCGGTACCGGCACCTGGCTGACCCTGCAGGGGGTCGAGTTCGCCTTCTATCAGCTGCCCGCCCCCGTGGCCGCCCTGCCTGCCGTCATGCTGGCGCTGATGCTGGGCAAGGAGGGCTTCAACAAGAACCTTGAAACCTTCTTCAAGGGGGTGGGTGACAGCAACATCATGGCCATGTGCCTCATCTATCTGCTGGCGGGCGCCTTCGCCACCGTGGCCAAGGCCACCGGCGGGGTGGATGCCACCGTTGCCCTCGGCCTCTCCCTGATCCCGGGCTGGTTCCTGCTGCCGGGGCTCTTCCTCATCTCCGCCTTCATTGCCACCGCCATGGGCACCTCCATGGGCACCATAGGGGCAGTGGCACCCGTGGCCCTCGGCGTCGCCCAGGCCACCGGCATCGATCCCGTGCTGATGGCGGGCACCATTCTCTCCGGCGCCATGTTCGGCGATAACCTCTCCATCATCTCGGATACCACCATAGCGGCGACCCGCAGCCAGGGCTGCGAGATGAAGGACAAGTTCCGCGAGAACGTCAAGATTGCCGCCCCCGCCGCCGTGCTGGTGATCCTGCTCTACCTGCTGCTGGGCTCCACCGGTGAGGCCCCCGCCGCCAACGCCAGCGCTGACCTGCTCAAGATGATGCCCTACCTGCTGATCCTGGTACTGGCGCTCGGTGGCATGAACGTCTTCGTGGTGCTCGGCCTTGGCATCCTGGCCGCCGGTGGCGTTGGCATGATCGGAGGCTATCCCCTCGGCCAGTTCAGCAAGGACATATACCAAGGCTTCACCAGCATGCAGGAGATCTTCCTGCTCTCCATGCTGATCGGTGGCCTCGGCGCCCTGATGGAGCGCCAGGGGGGGCTGGCCTGGATCAGCGCCCGCATCGCCGCCCTGATCGCCCGCTTCACCCGTGCCCACGACGGTGAACAGAACGAGAAGGCGGCCGAGCTCGGCATCGCCGGTGTGGTCGGCTTGACCAACCTCTGCACCGCCAACAACACGGTCGCCATCATAGTGGCGAGCAAGGTGGCCCGGGACCTGGCAGAGCAGCACGGGGTCACCCCGCGCCGCGCCGCCTCCATGCTGGACATCTTCTCCTGCGTGGTACAGGGCTTGATCCCCTGGGGCGCCCAGGCGCTGCTGCTGGGCTCCATCTTCGCCCTCTCCCCCCTGGCCGTGGTGAGCATGAGCTTCTATCCCATGGCCCTGGGGCTGGCCGCTCTCATCGCCGTCTTTATCAAGCACCAGGTGCGCGGCGGCGCCGATAATCGACAAGTCGCCTGATCATCACCTTCTACCACTGAGACCTGGGGCTGGCCGCCATAGTCGCGGCGTTCATCAAGCACCAACTGCGCTGCGGTGGCCGAGCCGTCGGCGCAGGCCTAAGCAACTTCATCTGGCCGGTGACTATCCCGTCGTCCCCGGCCAGATCCCAGCACCGTCCCTTCCCCGCTTTTCATCCCTATGGCCCCTTGTTAAGGTAACCCAGCCCTTTAGTTCCACCACAGGAGCCCCCATGCCGGATACCCAACCCGAACGCCAGAGCCTGCGCCAGCTCATCCGCCAGCGCAGAAAGAGCCTGAGTCAGGCCGAGCAGCAGGCGGCGGCCCAGCAACTGGTCACGCGTTTTCAGGAACACCCCGAGATCCAGGGGGCCAGACGCATCGCCCTCTACCTGGCCAATGACGGTGAGCTCGATCCCCTGCCCGCCATTCACTGGCTCTGGAGCCAGCGCAAGGAGGTCTACTTGCCGGTGCTGCACCCCTTCACCCCGGGTCACCTGCTCTTCTTGCGCTACACCGCCACCAGCCCCATGACCCGCAACCGCTATGGCATCGCCGAGCCCGAGCTCGATGTGCAGCAGGTGCTGCCCCACAGCATGCTGGATCTCATCTGCACCCCGCTGGTGGCCTTCGATGCCGAGGGAAACCGGCTCGGCATGGGAGGCGGCTATTACGATCGCACCCTGGCCTGCTGGCACGAACACGGGCTGGGCCCAAGGCCGCTGGGTCTTGCCCACGACTGCCAGCAGGTGGAGTCAGTGCCCCAGGCGCAGTGGGACGTCCCGCTGCCCCAGATCATCACCCCCGCCCGCTGCTGGCGCTTCTCCTAGCAAGTTTTGCCCTGCTGCCGGGGAGCTGATCCCCTTACCCAGCCCCTTGGCTCAATAAACAGGCAAACGATTTACATCTTGGGGCTTTTTGCCCCGGAACGTGACCGCCATGGTCGCTCTGGGCAGGATGCTTGGATATAATGCGCCCGCTTTTTCCATAAGGATCCATCATGACTCAAGATGAAATGAAGAAGGCGGCCGGTTGGGCTGCGCTCAAATACGTGGTACCCGGCACCATCGTCGGGGTGGGCACCGGCTCTACCGTCAATCACTTCATCGACGCACTGGCGACCATGAAGGACGAGATCAAGGGCGCGGTATCGAGCTCCATCGCCTCCACCGAGCGCCTCAAGGGGTTCGGCATCCCGGTGTTTGACCTCAACGACATCGATGCCCTCTCCGTCTACGTGGATGGTGCCGACGAGATCAACGGGACCCGTGACATGATCAAGGGGGGCGGTGCCGCCCTGACCCGCGAGAAGATAGTCGCGGCCGTGGCCGATCAGTTCATCTGCATCATCGACAACACCAAGACAGTTGAGGTGTTGGGCCAGTTCCCGCTGCCGGTGGAGGTGATCCCCATGGCCCGTGAATACGTGGCCCGCGAGATCAGGAAACTGGGTGGCAACCCGGTGTGGCGTGAGGGTGTGGTGACCGACAACGGCAACATCATCCTGGACGTCAAGGGCATGGCCATCACCGATGCCAAAGGGCTGGAAGTGCAGCTCAACGCCATAGTGGGCGTGGTCACCAACGGCCTGTTCGCCCATCGCGGCGCCGACGTGGTATTGATCGGTACTCCGGATGGGGTCGTCACCCAATAAGGCATCCGCCATGGTCGGCGTGGTCACCAACGATCTATCTTCCGCCCATCGCGGCGCTGACGTGGTACTGATCGGTACTCCGGATGGGGTCGTCACCCAATAAGGCATCTGCCATGGTCGGCGTGGTCATCAACGATCTATCTTCTCGCCCATCGCGGTGCTGACGTGGTATTGATTGGCACGCCAGAGGGCCTGGTCACGCAATAAGGCTGACTGCAGGAGGGCTCGCGGGGTCACCAGACCTCCGTTATTACCCCCGCGAATGGACAACGGCGCCTGATGGCGCCGTTTCTATTTATCCCTCAATGGCTTGTAGCAACATCGCTGCAAAAAACGTTGATAACTTCAAAGAATTTGACTTTCGTCACAAATATTCCCTCTCCCAAACGTTTTTGCTACTTTACGGTTTTCTTCACACTGCAAGCCTGAGCGCATTTTTCAAAACAATAGAGGGAACGTCATGACAGCCAAGTTTTCGCTGGACAAGGATAAGATCAAGGTACTGCTGCTGGAGGGAGTGCATCCCAACACGGTGGAGACCTTTCGGGCAGCCGGCTACACCAATGTTGAGTATCTGAAGACCTCCCTGTCGGAAGAGGATCTGGTCGAACGTATTCGTGACGTGCATTTCGTGGGCCTGCGTTCACGCACCCAGATCACCGAGAAGGTGCTGGATGCCGCCAGCAAGCTGGTCGCCATCGGCTGCTTCTGCATCGGCACCAACCAGGTTTCCCTGGATGCCGCCCACGTGCGTGGCATTCCCGTCTTCAACGCCCCCTTCTCCAACACCCGCTCCGTGGCCGAACTGGTACTGGGGGAGATCCTGCTGCTGCTGCGCGGCATCCCCGAGAAGAACGCCAAGTGCCATCGCGGCGTCTGGGAGAAGCTCGCCAACCGTTCGGTGGAAGCCCGCGGCAAGAAGCTCGGCATCATCGGCTACGGCCACATCGGCACCCAGCTTGGCATCATCGCCGAGATGATCGGCATGAAGGTCTACTACTACGACATCGAGAACAAGCTCTCTCTGGGCAACGCCATCCAGGTGCCGAACCTGGTGGAGCTGCTCAACATGTCTGACGTCATCAGCCTGCACGTGCCGGAGACCGCCTCCACCAAGGATCTCATCGGTGCCGAGCAACTGCGCATGATGAAACCGGGCGCCATCTTCATCAACGCCTCCCGCGGTACCGTGGTGGACATCGATGCCCTGGCCGACGTCATCAAGAGCGGTCACCTCTCGGGCGCCGCCATCGACGTCTTCCCGAGCGAGCCCAAGTCCAACGACGAGGAGTTCCTGACCCCGCTGCGCGGCCTGGACAACGTGATCCTGACCCCCCACATCGGCGGTTCGACGCAGGAGGCCCAGGAGAACATAGGTCTGGAAGTCGCCAACAAGCTGGTCAAGTACTCAGACAACGGCTCCACCCTCTCCGCCGTCAACTTCCCGGAAGTCTCCCTGCCGGGCCACAAGGGTTCCAGCCGCCTGCTGCACATCCACCGCAACCAGCCCGGCGTGATGAACCAGATCAACCAGATCTTCGCCGACGAGGGGATCAACATCGCCGGCCAATACCTGCAGACCAGCAGCGAGATCGGCTATGTGGTGATCGACGTGGAAACCGAGCACAGCGAGAAGGCGCTCTCCCGTCTCAAGGAGATCAACGGCACCATACGTGCCCGGATCCTGCACTGATGCCCTGAGCCCGGCGCCAGGCCAGCAAAAAGCCCGTCTCGATGACGGGCTTTTTTATGTCAGGAGAAAGGTTGCTCTCGCAACCTACCACCAGCCGAGCAGATTGCGGCCAATCAGGGCGCCCCACACCAGCGCATTGAGGGCCAGGGCGATGAAGACGGCGGCGGAGCCGAGATCCTTGGCGCGCCCCGACAGCTCGTGATGCTCGGAGCCGATGCGATCCACCACCGCCTCGATGGCGGAGTTGAGCACCTCGACGATCACCACCAGCCAGCTGATGCAGATGAGCAGCAGGATCTCGTTGAGGGAGTTGCCGAGCCAGCCTGCCAGCGGCATCAGAGCCAAGACGAGCACCAGCTCCTGGCGGAAGGCCGCCTCGTTAATCCAGGCCGATTTGAGACCCTTCATGCTGTAACCGGTTGCGTTGATGATGCGGGTGACCCCGGTCGCGCCTGGCTTTGCCACGATAACTACCTCATTTGAAATGGTTTTTAGGCTCACATCCTATCAGAGCCTCCCAAGGTTTCCATCGGGGGAGTTTTGCTTTATTTTATCCCCTTGCATTTTGGCATCCCGCCCCCCTTATTCACTCGAGAATAGAGTCGTATGTCCATTCACACCGATGAATTGCGCACCCGTCGCCTGGAGTCTCTGATCACTCCGAGCGAGCTGGCGAACGCCTTCCCGTTAAACGACACCGTCGCCCAGAACCTGCTGGATGCCCGCCACGATGTAGAAGCCATTCTGGCCGGTGAGGATCAGCGCCTGCTGGTCATCGTCGGCCCCTGCTCCATCCACGATCCGGCCGCCGCCCGTGAATACGCCCAGCGCCTCAACACCCTGCGCGAGCAATACAAAGAGAGCCTGTGCATCGTGATGCGCACCTACTTCGAGAAGCCGCGCACCATTGTGGGCTGGAAGGGGCTCATCAACGATCCGCGCCTCGACGGCAGTTTCGACGTGAACGAGGGGCTGAAGCTGGCCCGCCAGCTGCTGGTGGACATCAACGAGATGGGCATGCCCACCGCCACCGAATTCCTCGACATGGTGACCGGCCAGTACATCAGCGACCTCATCACCTGGGGCGCCATAGGCGCACGCACCACAGAATCCCAGGTGCACCGCGAGATGGCCTCCGCCCTCTCCTGCCCGGTGGGCTTCAAGAACGGCACCGACGGCAACACCCGCATCGCCATCGATGCGGTGCGCGCCGCCCGCCACAGCCACATCTTCTATTCACCGGACAAGGACGGCAAGATGACCATCTACCGTACCGCCGGCAACCCCTATGGCCACGTGATCCTCCGTGGCGGCCACAGACCCAACTACGACACCGCCAGCATAGACGAGGCGTGCGAAGCGCTGGCCGACGTGGGCCTGCCCGAGCGGCTGGTGGTGGATTTCAGCCACGGCAACAGCATGAAGGATCACCGTCGTCAGCTGCTGGTGGCGCAGGACATCTGTGATCAGCTGCGCCGCGGTCGCACCGGCATCGCCGGCATCATGGCCGAGAGCTTCCTGGTGGAAGGGCGGCAGGACGTGGAGAATGGCTGCGCCGCCACCTTCGGCCAGAGCATCACCGATGCCTGCCTGTCCTGGGCCGACACCGAGACCCTGCTGGCCATGCTGGCCGAGGCGGCGGCTGTGCGTCTGAGCAAACAGCTGGTTTGAACAACTAAACGTTCTGCTCAGCGATACAAAGGGCCAGACATCCCGGATGTCTGGCCCTTTGATTTTTCCGGTAAACGTTGAGTCTCAGGGCTGGTTAGCCGCTTCGCGCTATCCAGCCCGGGCGCTCCTTCTCCCTTCTCCCCTCTCGGGAGAAGGGCTGGGGATGAGGGGGAAGCCGGCCTCACAGGCTCGGCATAAACCAGACCCGGCCCGCCGCCTCGACGCGATCCGTCTTGATCTGGAACACCCGCTCCAGCAAGGCTTCGTCGATGACATCGACGCCCCCCTCGCTCACCACCCGCCCTTGTTGCAGACAGAGGATGCGATCCGCCCAGTCGATGGCCAGGTTGATGTCGTGAATGGCGATCACCACCAGCAGGCCTTGCCGGGCCAGGCGCTTGAGCAGCCGCAGCAGGGCCAGCTGATGGTGCAGATCCAGTCCCGCTAACGGCTCGTCCAGCAACAGCACCCGCCCATCGGTGTTGAGACCTGGCCACAGTTGCAGCAGGGTGCGGGCAATCAGCACCCGCTGCTGCTCACCGCCGGAGAGGCGGCTGAAGTCCCGCGCCAGCAGGGCATCGAGCTCCAGCGCGGCGCAGATCTCGGCCACCGCCCTGCCCTGTGTCTCGGGCAACCCCTCCTCATCCAGTCCCAGACTCAACACCTGGAACACCGGAATATGGAACAGCTGTGGCTGGCGCTGGGGCAGCATGGCGCGGCGCCTGGCAAGCTCTGGCCAGCTCAGGTCGGTGAGCACTTCGCCACCCAGCAGCACGGCGCCGTCGGCGGGCAGAATGCCGGCCAGGGCGCCGAGCAGGGTCGACTTGCCGCTGCCGTTGGGGCCGAGCAGGGCCACCAGCTGGCCCCCCGCCCAGGCAAGATCCAGGGGGGAGAGCCGCGCGGGGATCCCGAGGGCCCGCGCCTCCAGCAGCCAGAGGGGATCGGAAGAGGGCTTAACGGGAGACATCGGCATCTTGCCTCAGCAACAGGTAGATAAAGAGCGGCGCTCCCACCGAGGCGGTGATGACGCCGATGGGCAGCTCACCGGCCTGAAGGGCCGAACGCGCCACCAGATCGGCACCGAGCAGCAGGGCGCCGCCTCCGAGCGCCGAGGCGGGCAGCAGGAAGCGCTGATCGCTGCCGCCGCACAGCCGCAGCAGGTGAGGCACCACCAGGCCGACGAAGCCGATGACACCGCACAGGGACACCGCGACCCCGGTGAGCAGGCAGACCGCCAGCACCAGCCGCACCCGCATGCGGTCCACGTTCATCCCCATCAGCCGGGCCTGGGTCTCCCCCAGCAGCAGCTGTTGCAGTGCCCGGCCCTGCCAGCAGAGCCAGACCAGGGTCAGCGGCAGCACCAGCCACCACCAGGCGATCTGCTGGCTGCCATAGGAGAGGCTGCCCATCATCCAGAACATGAATTCCCGCAGGGAGCCGTCGTCGGCAAAATACATCAGCCAGGTCATGGCCGCATTGGTGAGAATGCCGATGGCCACCCCGAACAGCAGCAACCGGGTGTGGCCGAGCCGGGCCCGGCGTGCCAGGTGGATGAGCAACATGGTGACCACCAGGGCGCCGCCGAAGGATGCCAGGGATAACCCCCAGCCCGGCAGGTAGACGCCGAGGGACTTGGCTACCGCCATCGCCACCATGGCGGCGAGGCCAGCCCCGCTCGAGACACCGAGCAGGCCGGGCTCGGCCACAGGGTTATGCAGCATCACCTGCAACACGGCGCCACCACAGGCGAGCGCCGCCCCCGCCAGCAGGGCCAGCAGGGCGCGCGGCAGGCGCAGCTCCAGCA
Source organism: Aeromonas sp. QDB31 (assembly GCF_027707605.1). Lineage (NCBI taxonomy): Bacteria > Pseudomonadati > Pseudomonadota > Gammaproteobacteria > Aeromonadales > Aeromonadaceae > Aeromonas > Aeromonas sp. QDB31. The sequence goes on from NZ_JAPCIX010000006.1 coordinate 46,545, forward strand.
AGATGCGCAGCTCCAGCTCCCCGAGCGGCTGCCAGGGCAGCAGCACGAACTCTCCCAGGGCAAGGGAGAGCAGGAAGAGGGAGAGCACGAGCAGCGACAGGGCGATCAGCCAACGGCGCTGCCAGCGCTGCTGACGATAGATGAGAGCGAGATACACGCGGGATCCCCGAAATGAGACAGCTGCCGCCCCGACCCGGGGCCAGCAGGAAAGCTGCATGATAACAGCGCGTTACCACCCAAGGTCAAGGCTGGTAAGGCTTAGCCAGCGTCGCTACCTCGCCGCTCTCCACCATGGCCTGCAACGCCTGCGCCAGCACAGGCCCGAGCACATGATGGGGTGAGTGCTTGCTCATGCCCAGATAGAGCACCACGGGATGAGGCGGGCGGTAGTCCGCCTTCATGAGGCCGGCGTCATTGCGCTGGCTCAGGGCGTAATCCACCTGGCAGTCGGTGCCTATCATCAGGGACAGATGGCCCCGCTCCACCATGCGCAGCAACTGATCCTCGGTCGGCACCCCATGCTTGTCGAGCTGGCTGTCATCGTCGAAGGGGGCGAAATAGGCGGAGTTGAGCACATAGCCTATCTCTCGGCCACGCAGATCAGCGTAGGTTTTCAGGGGGGCCACCACCGCCGCCTTGCCGTAGAACGCCGGCCGGCACTGGTAATAGGGTGGTTGCAGGTAATCGATGAAGGCCGCCCGCTCTCGCGTATGGGCCAATCCTATCATCAAGTCCGCCTGACCGGTCTGCATCTGCTTGAGCGCCCGTCCCCAGGGCACCCGCTTGAGGGTGAGCGCGATGCCGCTGCGAGCCTGCAGCTGGTGCAGAATGTCGATATCCAGACCATGAAACTCGTCGTCTTGTGCGAGCATGCGAAACGGGGGCCAGACATCGGTTACCACCGTCAGGGTTGGCGCCCCTTGCACCCAGCAGGCAAACAACAGACCAAGCACTCCCCAGCTTGTCTTGCCCATCCAGTTTCAACCTTCTGTTGCCACATCCTTGTGGCATAAAAATACCCTCAAGCCCCACTTATGGAAACCCGTGAAGTCGAGATAAAATGCATTGATTTCAAAGGAGAACCTAATGAACCCTATCATGACCAGTATCGGTCTGCTGATCTGCAGCAACGTCTTCATGACCTTCGCCTGGTATGCCCATCTCAAGAGCATGAACCACAAGCCCTGGATCATCGCCGCCCTGGTGAGTTGGGGTATCGCCCTGTTCGAGTACCTGCTGCAGGTGCCCGCAAACCGTATCGGCCACACCGTGCTGACGGTCGGTCAGCTCAAGATCCTGCAGGAGGTGATCACCCTCACCGTGTTCGTCCCCTTCTCCATCTTCTATCTGAAGGAAGACCTGAAGTGGGACTACCTCTGGGCGGGCCTGTGCATCCTGGGCGCAGTGTTTTTTGTGTTTCGCGAGAAACTGACCGGTGCCTGAGGCTGTACACTCAAGCACATTGATCCCCCATCCCTTTGAGTGACGAGGCAACACATGGAATTGCGAGACATGCTACAGATCCTGGCCAAGCAGGATGGCTCCGACCTCTATCTCTCCACCGGGGCCCCCCCCTGCGCCAAGTTCAATGGCGCCCTGCGCCCCTTGAACGAGGTGCCGCTCGAGCCGGGCGAAGTGGCCAGGATCGCCGCCGATCTCATGGACTCGGAGCAGAAGCAGCAGTTCGAGAAAGAGCTGGAGATGAACCTCGCCATCTCCCTGCCCCAGATAGGCCGTTTTCGGGTCAACATCTTCAAACAGCGCAACGAAGTCTCTCTGGTGGCGCGCAACATCAAGACCGAGATCCCCCGTTTCGAGGATCTCAAACTCCCCCCGGTGCTGCTCGACACCATCATGGAGAAGCGCGGCCTGGTGCTCTTCGTCGGCGGTACCGGCTCGGGCAAGTCCACCTCGCTGGCGGCCCTCATCGACCATCGCAACCGCAACAGCGGTGGCCACATCATCACCATCGAGGATCCGGTGGAGTTCGTCCATCGCCACCGCAAGAGCATCATCAACCAGCGAGAGGTGGGGGTGGACACCCGCAGCTTCCATGCGGCCCTGAAAAACACCCTGCGCCAGGCACCGGACGTCATCCTCATCGGTGAGATCCGTGACCGGGAGACCATGGAGCATGCGCTGGCCTTCTCGGAGACCGGGCATCTGGCCATCTCCACCCTGCACGCCAACAACGCCAACCAGGCGCTGGACCGCATCATCAACTTCTTCCCCGAGGAGCGCAGGCCCCAGCTGCTCAACGATCTTGGCAACAACCTCAAGGCCTTCGTCTCCCAGCGGCTGGTGAAGACCACCGAGGGCGGCCGCCGGGCGGCGGTGGAGGTCATGATCGGCACCCACACCATTCGCGATCTCATCAAGCGCGGCGAGTTTGGCGGCCTCAAGGATATCATGGAGAAATCCAGGGCCCTTGGCATGGTCACCTTCGACAGCACCCTGTTCGATCTGGTGGTGGAGGGGGTGATCGACGAAGAGGAGGCGGTCAAGAACGCCGATTCCCAGAACAACCTGCGCCTCAAGATCAAGCTGTGGAAGGAGAAGGGGCAGATAGGCAACAGTGCGGAGGCCAGCGGCTGGAGCCTGGAGCCCAGCAAGGATGAGAACAACGATATCTTCTAGTCAGGCGCGACCCCTCCCCCGCTGAGCACACAGCCGCCCGCGCGGCTGTGTGCTCAATGACCGCGCGGCCAATGCCTCTCCTCTGCACTCACCTCTTTGCCCTTCATCCGGCCGCAGGTGAGCCATCCCCCCGAAGCAATGACGCTCGCCACATAAATGACAAAAAAATCAACTTAAGCCCCAACCCTGCCATCAATGTGGTTGAAAACCCTTTCAAACGGGCCTCAAAAGAGGCACCATTGATGAGGTATATCAATAAAGGGGTATTCAATGTTGTTACAACCAGCCAACACAGCAAGGTCCAGACAGTTATTGAACGAGACCATGGCGTTGGTGTTAGCCGGGGGGCGAGGCAGTCGGCTCCAGCAGTTGACGGACAACAGGGCAAAACCGGCCGTGCATTTTGGCGGCAAGTTCCGCATCATCGACTTCGTCCTCTCCAACTGCATCAACTCCGGGATCCGCCGGATCGGCGTGGTCACCCAGTACAAATCCCACAGTCTGCTGCGTCACCTGCAATCGGGCTGGTCCTTCCTGCGCTACCAGATGAACGAATTCATCGAACTGCTGCCGGCCCAGCAGCGCATTGACGAAGTCAGCTGGTATCGCGGCACCGCCGATGCGGTCTACCAAAACATGGACATCATTCGCGAGCACGGCCCCAAATACGTGGTGGTGCTGGCGGGGGATCACATCTACAAGATGGATTACGCCGCCATGCTGCTCGATCACGTCAACCTGGGCAGCCGGGTGACCGTGGCCTGCATCGAGGTGCCGCGCCGCGAGGCCCGCGCCTTTGGCGTGATGGCGGTGGATGAGAGCCGCAAGATCAACGCCTTCGTCGAGAAGCCCGCCGACCCGCCCGCCATGCCGGGCAAGCCCGACACAGCGCTGGCCTCCATGGGGGTCTACATCTTCGACGCCGACTACCTCTACCAACTGCTGGAAGAGGATCTATCCAACGAGCAGTCCCACCACGACTTCGGCATGGACGTGATCCCGCGGGTGGTCAAGGAGGGTACCGCCTATGCCCATCCGTTCAGCCTCTCCTGCGTCGGCTGCTGCCCTCAGAAGCGTCCCTACTGGCGCGACGTGGGTACGGTGGACTCCTTCTGGGAGGCGAACATGGATCTCGCCTCGGTGACGCCCGAGCTCGACATCTACGATCAGGACTGGCCCATCTGGACCAGTCAGAGGATGACGGCCCCCGCCAAGTTCGTGCAGGATCAAAACGGCCAGCACGGCATGACCATCAACTCCCTGTTCGCCGGTGGCACCATCGTCAGCGGCTCCTTCATCGTCAGCTCTGTGCTGTTCACCAACGTGCGGATCGACTCCTTCTGCACCCTGGATCAGGCGGTGATCTTCCCCGGGGTCGAGATCGGGGCCGGCTGCCGGTTGCGCCGGGTGGTGATCGACAAGGGCTGTACCCTGCCGGAAGGCCTGGTGGTGGGCGAAAATGCCGATGAGGATGCCCGCCGCTTCTACCGCTCCGAGCAGGGCATAGTGCTGGTCACCCAGGAGATGCTGGCCAGGCTGTGATGGCCCGGATGGCCCTCCCCGCCAAGACAGCAAGACACACAATAAAGAGACCCGCCATTGGCGGGTCTCTTGTTGTCAGCTGACGCTCTCTGGCGGCAGTGCTCAGCGCCGCTGTACCAGGCCTATCCGGCCGGGTTCGCACCACTCGAACATCACCTCCTCGCTCTTGGCGCAGCAACTGCCGCCGCACACCCGGGTCTCCCGCTTGGTGACGCGGCCCTTGCGCATCCAGACGCCGAGCATGGCCTCCACCGCATCCTCCGAGGTGTGGAAGTGGCGTGCCAGCTCCCGCCGGCTCACCCTCTGCTGCGCCGCCAGATAGTCCCCCAGCTCTCGCAATATCATGGCGTGACCTCCCCCTGATGGGTCAATCTGCTCTTCTGCGCCGTCACAGGGTCACCACCTTGCGGGCGACTATATCCCCGTGGCGGCGGCCAAGCCACCACAGCAGCACCAGGGAGATCCCGTAGCTCAGGGTCCAGAACAGGCTCTGTTCGGGGTGAGCGGCGAAGGTCGCCAGCTGATAGAAGAGGGTGGCGCACATGAAGGCCATGTAGTTGCACCAGGCGGCGGTGAACAGGGCCCATTGACGGCCGGTCTCCCGTACCAGGGCGCCCATGGCGGCGGCACAGGGCATGTAGAGCAGCACGAACAGCAGGTAGGCAAAGGCTCCGGCCGCCCCGTCGAAGTGGGTCTGCATGTTGCCATAGGTGGAGGTGTCCACCTCCTGGGCCTCGGCGGCCGCCTGCTGATCCGCCAGCTCCCCGACCTTAAGCCCCATGGGATCGGCGGGATCGATGTCCGCCAGGTTCGCGGGAATGGTGGCCAGCGCCTCCTTCAGGCTGCCCAGCAGGGAGTATTCACTCGCCTCCTCGCCACCGGCGCCGCCGGCGTAGAGGCTGTTGAGGGTGGCGACCACCGCCTCCTTGGCGAAGATGCCGGTCAGGATGCCGACCGTGGCCTGCCAGTTGTCGTCACGGATACCGATGGGATGCAGCACCGGCGTCACCGTCTGGCTGAGCTGGCTCAACACCGAACGCTCCTGATCCTGGTTGCCGAAGCTGCCGTCGGTACCGAGCGAGTTGAGCACGCTCAGCACCGCCACCATCAGCACTATGGTCTTGCCCGCGCCGAAGATGAAGCCCTTGAGTTTTTGCCAGGTACGCAGTCCCACGTCCACCGGACGGGGCCACTCGTAGTCCGGCATCTCCATCACCATGGAGTCGCTCTTGCCCGGCAGCAGGGTGCTGCGCAGGAAGAGGCCGGTGAGCACCGCCACCAGGATGCCGAGCAGGTAGAGACCAAACACCAGGTTCTGGCCGGATTCGGGGAAGAAGGCCACCGCGAACAGGGCATAGACCGGCAGCCGGGCACCGCACGACATGAAGGGCGCCATGGCCGAGGTCATCAGCCTTTCGCGCTCCGACCCCAGAGTGCGGGTCGCCATCACCGCAGGCACTGTGCAGCCAAAGCCCATCAGCATGGGAACGAACGCCTTGCCGGGCAGCCCGAGGCGGCGCATCAGGGCATCCACCACGAAGGCGGCGCGGGCCAGGTAGCCCGAGCTCTCCAGCACGGCGAGGAACAGGAAGAGGCAGCCCACCACGGGGATGAAGGTCGCCACCGTCTGCAGACCGGCGCCGACGCCGTCCGCCAGCACGGCTCCCAGCCAGTCAGGGGCCGCAGCCAGCCCCAGCAGGTGGTGCACCCCGTCCACGAACAGGGCGCCTCCCAGGATGTCGAAGAAGTCGATGAAGGCGCTGCCCACCTTGATGGCGAACATGAACATCAGGTACATCACCAGCAGGAAGAAGGGGATGCCCACCCAGCGGTTGAGCAGCGCCCTGTCCAGCCACTCGCTCTGGGCGACCGTGAGCTTGCCCTGCTGACGGCACGCCTGCTGGCTCCAGTGATGGATGTGGCCATAGCGCAGATCAGCCAGTTGCAGATCGATGTCCTGAGCGTGGTGGGCACGGCTGACCACGTTGCCAGCCGCCGCCTGCTGACCCGCCGCCAGGGTCTCCTGCATGGCGATGTCCTCCTCCAGCAGGCGCAGAGCACGGCCACGGTCTCTGAGGTGATGAGGGGCAAGCAGGGTCTCGAGCTCGGCGATGTCGGCTTCCAGCGGCTGGCCGTAATCCAGCACCAGGGCGGGCTGGGGCTGGCCGATGAACCGGTGGATCTGCTCCTTGAAGGCCGCCACCTGCTGGCGATTGTGGGCCGACAGCGACACCACGGGGCAACCGAGCGCCTGGCCGAGCAGCCCCTCGTCTATGGTGATGCGGCGCTTTTGCAGCAGATCCATCTTGTTGAGCACCACCACCATGGGCAGGCCCAGCTCCCGCAGTTGCAGGGTGAGATAGAGGGAGCGCTCCAGATTGGCGGCGTCGATGACGTTGAGCAGCAGGTCCGGCTGCTGGCCCTGCACGAAGCGGCTGGCGATCTGCTCGTCCAGGCTCGCCTCCTGATTGGCCAGGGAGTAGATGCCGGGCAGATCCATCAGGGTGTAATCCTGCCCCTTGGCGGAAAATTCGCCCATCTTCTTGTCGACGGTGACCCCGCTCCAGTTGCCCACCTGCTGGCGGGCACCGGTCAGGGCGTTGAACAGCGAGGTCTTGCCACTGTTGGGGTTGCCGACGGTTACCAGGGAGTAGTTCATACCGGTTCGACCTCGATGTGCTGGGCCAGGCTCTTTTGCATGGAGAGGCAGATGCCCTGGCACTGGACCTGGAGCGGATCCCCCAGGGGGGCCGCCCGCAGATAGAGGATCTCGGTCTGGGGCAGCAGCCCCATCACCATCAGCTTGCGTCGCAAGGTGCGGCCAAGCTGGTTCATGTTCTTGATGCGAGCACGCTGCCCCGGCGACAACTCTGTGAGTACCATGACGGGCTCCTGAAGTTAAACAAGAATAATTCGCTTTTAGTGGAAGGGATTATAAGCTGTGCCCCCAACATTTATTTGCGTAAAATCAAACTCCGCTTAGCTAACCGACAAAGTATTGCCATGAGTCACGACAACAACAGCCGCCTGGTCTACAGCACGGACGGCGGCATGATCAAGGAACAGGCCCCCACCCAGAGCTCCTCCCCCTTCCCCGCCGATGGCACCGTGCGCATCCGGCGCGAGACCAAGGGGCGCAAGGGCGCCGGGGTCATCACCATCCACGGTGTGCCGGCCGAACAGCAGAAAACCATCGCCACCCTGCTCAAGAAGAAGTGCGGTACCGGCGGCGGCCTCAAGGAGGGGATCATCGAGATCCAGGGGGACAAACGGGACCTTATCAAGGCCGAGCTGGAGAAGGCCGGTTTCAGCGTCAAGCTGGTGGGCGGTTGATCTGCTTGTCTCTCCCGCACTTTTTCCCTAGAATGCCGGCTCCCATCGAGGGGGAGTAGTCTCGCCACGGGTGCCAACCCGGTGCGCGATCCTGATCAACATACTTGGTGCCAACTCACCATGGTCAGGATGATCCGGGCAATGCCGGATTTGACAAGACCTTTGACGGGCCAGTGCCAATACCGGGGACGGATGGCGCAGGCTTGTCTCTGGTTTATAACAATTCCGTCCCCCGGTCATATTTATGGAAGCCTTGTTAACCTCAACCCTGAGCGTGGCCATCGCCGAGATCGGCGACAAGACACAGCTCCTGGCGTTGCTGCTCATCTGTCGTTTTCGCAAACCCTGGCCCATCATCGCCGGCATGCTGGTCGCCACCCTGCTCAACCATGCGGGTGCCGCCTGGATAGGGGAGTTCATCAGTCGCTGGATGGATCCCAAGGTGATGACCTGGCTGGTCGCTGGTGCCTTCATCGCCATGGCGGTCTGGATCCTGGTGCCGGACAAGATGGACGATGAAGAGAGTTCCCTCGACAAATACGGTCCCTTCATGGCCACCTTCGTGCTGTTCTTCATCGCCGAAATCGGCGACAAGACCCAGATAGCCACAGTGCTGCTGGCGGCCAAGTACGACTCCCTGACTCAAGTCATCACCGGCACTACCATCGGCATGATGCTGGCCAACGTACCCGTGGTGCTGCTTGGCAAGCTGGGGGCCGACAAGCTGCCCCTCAAGGGGATCCGCATCGCCTGCGCCATCCTCTTCGTGGGTCTGGGCGCCAGCACCCTGATCTTCGTCTGACGCACCAGCAACGAGGGGATAGGATGAGCGTGAGCACCCATCCATATCCCCATCTGCCCGTCATGCCAGCCCCCTCCTCCAGGTCGGGGCTTTTTTGTTGCCCCTGCCCTGCCCCTGTCGCATCAGCGCCACCGGGGTCTGCCCCGGGGCACGGCGCCGTGCCATAATGCCTTACCATTCAGGCACGACGGCTTCAGGAGCCCCCATGCACGTCACCTCAAGACAGACCTTGCTCGACTGGGTCAGACGCGGTCGTCTCCCCCGGGAGTCATTGCCCGCCGCCCTCGCCCTCTGCGATCTACCCCCGGCCTCGGTGCGCTGGCAGTGGCTGTTCGACAGGCTGCTGCTCTGGCTCGGCTGCCTCTGCCTCGGGGCGGGTCTGGTGTTCTTCGTCGCCTTCAACTGGCAGGCGCTGGGCCGCCTCTCACGCCTCGCCCTGCTGGAGCTGCCCCTGCTCGCCATGCTGCTGGTGCTCTGGCGCAAGCCCCTGGCCGATACCCCGCGCCAGGCCTTGCTGCTGGCCCTGGCCCTCAACATAGGCGCCCTGCTGGCCCTGGTGGGTCAGACCTACCAGACCGGCGCCGATCCCTGGCAGCTCTTCGCCACCTGGGCCCTGTTGCTGCTGCCCCTGGCGGCGCTGGGCAGAAGCCCGCTGCTCTGGACCCTCGCCTGGCTGCTCGGCCAGCTAGCACTGGTGCTCTACTGGCGCCTCGGCCTCATCGATCTCTTCTTCTCCTTCAATGAGGAGGCCCTCGGCTGGTGCCTGACCCTGCTCAACGCCGCCCTCTGGGGGGCGCTCATCCTGACCCCCGCGCGTCTGGGGCTCATGCCCTCCTGGCTCCCGGGGCTGGCCGCCGGGCTCGGGGTCACCCTGCTGGCCCTGCTGGCACTGTTCGATGCCGCCTCCCCCTGGGTCTGGCCTGCCTGGCTCGCGTGGCTTGGCGCCGCCTACCTGCGCTGGCACCACAGATTCATCGCCGGGCTCGCCATGGGGTGTCTGAGCCTTATCGCCGTCATTCTCGCGGCGCTGGGCAAGTGGATGGAGCCGGACATGAACGGCTTTTTGCTGCTATCCCTCATCGCCATAGGTCTCTCGGTGATGGCCAGCCGCTGGCTGCAACAACAACGGAGGCAACATGTCTGATCTGATCCCCTGGCAGCATCTGCTGGCCGAGGCCCCTACCGCCATCGGTTTCTCTGTCTTCACCAACGGCTGGCTGCAACAGCAACGGAGGCAACATGTCTGATCTGAGCTCTTGGGAGAGGCTGCGGGCCGCCCATCTGGTGGAGGGCGACGCCCCCCGGGACGAGCAACCTCACTGGTCGAGCCGTTTCCTGCTCGGCATGGTGGGCTGGCTGGCCGCCCTCTTCCTGCTGTTCTTCCTGTTCATGGCCTTCGAGAGCCTGATCCGCGAGCCAAACCACGCCCTCGTCATGGGCACCCTGCTGATGGCCGCCGCCCTCGGCCTCAACCGACTGGCCCGGCGTAGCGATCTCTGGGATCAGTTCGTGCTGGCGCTCGCGCTCGCGGCCGATGCCTGGCTGCTCTATGGCCTCATCGACCAGATTGACCCCCACTCGGCCCCGCTCTGGCTGGGACTGGCCCTGCTGTCGCTGGCCATCGCCGCCCTGTTCGAGCACTGGCTGGTTCGCCTGTTCCACAGCTTTGCCACCGCCATCCTGCTGACCATGGGGCTCGCCTGCCTCGGCCTGCAACTGCTGGCCCTGCCGCTGGTGATGGCCGCCCTCACCTTCTGCTGGCTGCAGGCCGAGCGCGACCCAGAACGCCACTCGCTCTATGAATCCCTCACCCTGGGGCTGGCACTTTCCCTGCTGGTGCTGGGTCGACTGCATCATCCCCTGTGGGACGGCGGCACCAGCGTGCTCGACGAGCTGGGCCACTCCCGCCTGCCGCTTATGCTCAATCCCCTGCTCTGCGCCGCCCTGCTGCTCGCCGTCATGATCCGCCTCAAGCTGCCACTGCTATACGGCCTGCCGCTGGTGGTGATCAGCGCCCTCATCCCCGGCATGGGGGCCGGCGCCCTGGTGCTGGTGCTCGGCTTCTATGCCGCCAGTCTCGGGCTCATGACCCTGGCCGGCTTGCTGTTGCTCGGCTTTGGCTCCCTCTACTACTACGATCTCGGGCTGACCCTGATGACCAAATCCTGGCTGCTGCTGGGCTCGGGGGCCCTGCTGCTCGGTACCCGCCAGCTGTTGAAAATCCTCGGCAAGGAGATCGCCTCATGAAACGCTTTGCCCTCTTGCTGACCGGCCTCGCCACACAGCCGGGCTCCGGTCCCCTGTCGCAGCGCAATGACCAAGGGCTCAAACACCGGCATGGGAGTATCCCCTCATGAGATGTCTTGGTTTCTTTCTGACCGGCCTCGCCATTCTGGTGGGCATCAATGTCACCGTCTGGCGTTTCGAGCACGCCATAAGCAGCGGCGAGACCGTGCTACTGGAGCTGGCCCCGGTCGATCCCCGCTCCCTGATGCAGGGGGACTATATGCGCCTGAGTTACGCCCTTGCCCGCCAGTTGGGGAGTCCGCATCAGGAGGGCGCCGCCGCCCAGACCCTGGTCATCCGCCTCGATGGGCAGCAGGTGGCGCAGCGCGTTGAGGGGGGCTCCCCCGACGCTCTGGCCCCGGACGAGCGGCTGCTGCTGGCCCGCTGGCAGCAGGGCCAGTGGCGGATAGGGCCGGATGCCTTCTTCTTCGAGGAGGGGACGGGCGAGCAGTACGAGCAGGCGCGCTATGGCGAATTCCGGCTGCAGCCGGACGGCGGAACCCTGCTGGTCGGCCTGCGGGACGAGGCGCTCAAGCCCATAGGCCACACCCGTCCGGCCTGGTGATGCGCCATCCGGGGAGCGCATTCCCGCCTCCTCGTTTGCGCCGCACCCGGGGGGTGCAGCCGCGGTTGTTCGCCCCCTCGGGTGGCGAAACCCCGTGGCTTGACAACACTTGAAGCTGGGCACTCGGCAGCAGGACGGTCAGGATGAGAACAGGGATGCCAGAGATCACACGCACGCTCGGGGGCACTATCACGGGCATGGCCGCCCTGCTGGCGACACTCTGGGGCGGGCCGGGGGAGATGGGACAGGCCAGCGCCAGCCCGGCCCTTGGCAAGCTGCATTACCTCAGCGAAGAGTACAAACCCTATAACTTCACCGGGGAAGATGGCACCCCCAGCGGCTTTGCCATCGAGCTGCTGCACCTGGTGTGGCAGAAGACGGGCACCCCGCCCCAGGCGATCAGCATCCTCCCCTGGGCCCGGGGCTACTACCTGCTGACCCAGAAGCCCAACGTGGTGCTCTTCGCCACCGCCCGCACCGAGGCACGGGATCCCCTGTTCAAGTGGGCCTGCCCCATCGGCTATGCCGAAATCGTGCTGATGGGGCTGGCCAGCCATCCCCTCAAGCTCACCCGGCTGGAAGATGCCCAGCAGCACACCATAGGCGCCGTGCGTGCCGACGTGGGGGAGCAGTTGCTGCTCAACAACGGCTTCGACGAGCAGAAGATCATGACCGCCAACCGCCTTCCCCAGGCCCTGCGGATGCTCACCTCGGGCCGGGTCGACCTCATCTCCAGCAACAAGGCCACCTTGATGGATCTCATCCAGGCCCAGCAGCTGGATCCCGCCCAGTTCGAGGTGCGCTGGGTGCTGAGCTCCGAGCAGTTCTGCTTCGCCTTCAGCCATCCGGTGGACGATGCCCTGGTCAAGGAGTTCCAGCACGGCCTGACCCAGGTGCTGGCCAGCAGCGAGTTCCAGCGGATCCAGCACAAGTACTTCCCGATCCCCTGACGTTCACCGCCACGACAAGGAGCCGGGATGGGCTCCTCCCTTTTTCTGGGCCTGGCATGCCCGCCACGCCCTTCTCGGCCGCTCCCCGCCTCGGCGGTCGCTGACTCCCTCACAAACACCATAAAATGTCAGACGCTGGTCACCACAAGGGGTGACGCGGAGCGTCCCGGCTCCGTAAAATGGTGCCGGGAGCCTGTTGGCCCCACTCTCCCGGTGCAGATGGCACTTTGTTTGGACATATCAGGACTGAACATGCATAAAACAGTGAAGTGGTTGATGGGTGTCTCGGTGTGCGCCTTGTTGATGGCGTGCGGCGGCGACAAGACCACGGGCAAGGCCTGTCTCGGCGCCAACAATGACTCTCTGGTGGAGGGGATGCAGGACAAATGCAAGGCGGGTGACACCGTCGCCACCAAGCACCCGGCCTATTTCTGCGACTTCAACTACGCCGTCGCCTACAACAGTTACAACTCCGCCATCTGCGTCTACTCGGGGGCGTTGAAACCGGAGCGCACCACCGAGAAGTCATAGCTAGGCAGGCTCACCGGGAGGTCGCCATCAGGCCGCAGAGCCAGGGCCCGGATTGCCGGGGCCCGTCGGGCAAAGAGAGACGCCATGGCGGCGCCCCCTTATTTGAGCCGCATCATTTGACCCGCATCAGGCGGTGGCGCTGCCCGCCAAACTCCAGCTGGACCACCTGGGATCGCGCCATGGCATCGACCCGGGCCAGCATCTCGGCGCTGTAGCCCTTGCGGTACATCCACTGCATGGGCACCTCGAAGCTGCCCTCGTTGACGATGAAGGTATCGGTGTAGGCATCCTTGATGATGCTGACCACCCAGATGCGCTGCTGAAACTCCGAAAGTTCCGCAAAGAGGGTGGCCATTTTCGCCGCCAGGGCGCGGAGCTGGCCGATAACGCGGTTTGCCATGGTAGAGGGTGCCTGTGTTGAGGGAGACGCATCCTAGCATCCCGGGCGCGGGGGCAACAATGCGCGGCATCAAGGGTGCGGAACCTGGCCTCATTCCCATGGGCCGGGGCGCCCTGGATGCAAGGTTCCCGTCACCCCAGCGCGCGGCGCTGGCGCTTGACTTCATACATGCTCGCATCGGCCTGGCGCAGGGCCTCGTCCACGCTGGTGTGCGCCGGATCGACCGCCACCACTCCCACGCTGGCCCCGGGGTAGTGCAGCACCCGGGACTGGATCGGCAACTGCAGCACGCTGTGCTCGAACAGCCGATGCCGGAAGCGTTGTACCGCCGCCTCGAGCGTCTCCTCCCCCGGGATCGGGCCCATGCCCACGACGACGAACTCATCGCCCCCCATCCGCGCCAACATGTCGCCACGGCGCAGGGCCGACCCCAGCTGACGCGCCATGGTGGTCAGCAGCCGATCCCCCGCCTCGTGACCGTGGGTATCGTTGATCTGCTTGAAACCGTCGAGATCGATAAAGGCGATGAGCACAGGGTGTCCGGCCCGATCCGAGAGGGAGAACAGCCGGGTCAGCTCCTGCATCAGGGCCCGGCGGTTCGGCAACCCGGTCAGGGGATCGCAGAGCGCCTGGCGTGACAGCTCGTCGTTGGCCCGCTGCAACTGCAGCAGCAATTGCTCTCGCTCCACATGCTCGGCGATAAGCCTCGCGAAGAAGGCAACCAACTCCTCGGAGCCGGCTACCAGGGGTTTTTGTTCGGCGCTGGCGCCACACAGGGTGCCATAGAGTAACCCCGAAGGGGTGCGCACCGGGCTGCTCAGATAGGTGCGAATGCCCATGGCCCTGGCCGCCTGCGAATCCCCCCAGCACTCGGTGACGTTGTCGGTAAACAGGCGCCCCTCATCGATGGCCCGCCGGCACAGGGTATCGCTCCAGTCCACCGCCGCCCCCTCCGGGATCTGCAGCCCGGCCACGTTGCGGGCATAGCGGATATGCTGGGTGCTCTGCCCGACATCGATCTCGGTAAGATAGGTCGACTCCAGCCCGGTCACCGCCTCGAGCATTTCCAGCAGGGGCCGGGTCAGGCTCTCCAGATCCCGCGCCGCCGTGACCCGCTCCGACAGGGTCTGCAATATCTTGTCCATGCCTCTCTCCACTACCTGCATGTGATGGGCGACCACCTTAGCCAACTCGGGACACGCCAGACAAGTGCGAGAAAGGGGTAGGCCGGGGAAATACCACCCCGTTCACACTTTGGCGCGCCCGCCGCCAGGGCCTGTGGCCCCGCCCCACCCCGGGCGTGGGGCCATAACTTTGAACCAGCGCAAAAAACCTGTCGATTCTGACAGTTGAGTCAGCAATATCCGTGGATCGGGCCCCGTCGGCTCCGTAGGATGGGAGTGGGTGCCCGTTGGCCCCTTTTCATATGCCAGGGTCAGCGGCGCATTGTGGTAGCGACAGCCAGGGGCGGCAGCGACGGAATTTGGCCGAATTCCCGAGCTTCGGCGGATGCCAGCCCGGCATCCCGCGCCTGCGGCAAGGTGCGAGGATTCCATCCTCGATGGGTCAGCAACCCGGGCCTTGCCTCAAGCCTCAGGAGTGATCCCCTCTCCCCATGCGGGAGAACGGTAGGGTGCAATAAGCAGAGCGCATTGCACCAGGGTAACCATCCCCTCTCCCCTGCGGGAGAACGGTAGGGTGCAATAAGCAGAGCGCATTGCACCAGGGTAACAATCCCCTCTCCCCTTGCGGGAGAGGCGTAGGGTGCAATAAGCGCAGCGCATTGCACCATAGTAACCGTCCCCTCTCCCCTTGCGGGAGAGGGCTAGGGTGAGGGGTCACTAGCCTGATTGGCACGGCTTCGCCATGCAGGACACTAGAGCGCTGCCCTCGACTGGGTTTCGCCCTGATCCCCTCTCCCCTTGTGGGAGAGGGCTAGGGTGAGGGGTCACTAGCCTGATTGGCATGGCTTCGCCATGCAGGACGCGAGGACTCCGTCCTCGACGGGGTTTCGCCGCCGCTGCGCGGCTTGGCGAGTGACTTTGGAAAGACCCAAAGTCACCAAAGGTCTTCTCCCCCACTTGTTCGCCCTCCTGCGTCGGGTTCCCTCGGCTCGCCCGTTTGTCCCACGGCACGCGCCGATGGGCCATCCCTGGCCCAGCGGCGCTCGCTCGGCGTCCTGCCTCGCGGCCTGGACAAACTAGCTCACCTCGGCGAACAAGAGGGGGCAACACCCAACCCGCAGCCCCGAGGCCGGTTAACCGAACCCAATGTATTCGGGACAGTGATCGGGAGGGTTGTTATCTCTGATCCGGCCTCTCACCCACCGTATGACAAGACCAAATTGTCGCGACTATGCAACAAGCACAATCGACATGGCTGCATAGATGAAAAAATCATTGTGGATACAACAGCAAGCAGCATATATCCCTATCGGGGAAAGGTTTTATATTGAATGTCCGATAGGGAATATTTAGCCATGATGATACCTAACTTCTCGAACGTCCGATTATGCTTCGCTAATCGAACCTACAGACCTATTAGCCTATAGGTCAGCCACTATATTAATGAGTGTTTTTAATGTATAGAAAATTATGGTCTAAGAAATTAAATAACTACGTATGTAGCGATGACACTTACAACTACATAGAATGTAACAGACTAAACCTGTTAATTGGACCTAATAATTCAGGAAAAAGTCGGTTCGCAAGAACTTTAATTACTTCTGATGATAACGATCTTTTAATATATGATGAGAGCACCGCCAGTAAACTAAGGGAACAATATCAATTCATATTGGATCTATATAAAGATGATGTCACGGAACATGGAATAAATGGCAGTGTATTACAGTCATTTATCAAGGGCCAGCTACATTCAAAAACAGACATTAATAAAATTTTCACTTCAATAAGGAGCTTGATAGTTGAAGCAAGTGACCGAAGTAGAAATCGCTCAGGTGGTCCATATCCACACATATACCCTGCTGTACAGAGCCATGTACGTACCGGTGGATATGAAATACCTCAAGACTACCTTCTTATTAAAAGCAGCAATCAATACTACATACCTATTCTGAGAGGCATGAGACCACTCAATACTGATAATGATGCTTATCTTGAACGTACGGTTAAAGATTACTTTCCCTCAACGCATGAAAATCTGAACATAATTACTGGGCATGATATTTATCAACTACTTGCATCACACTTACTAGGTAAGCCAGAGCAAAGGGAAAAAATAAAAAATTATGAAAAACTACTAAGTTCAGAGTTTTTTAATGGCGAGGAGATAACTCTGATACCTGAATATGGAAAGGACACGATCGCTGTTAAACTTGGGTCTGCAGATCAATTTCCAATATATGATCTTGGCGATGGATTGCAACAAATAATTATTATAACATCAGCAGCTTATCTCAATAGTGAAGAAAGTATTTTTACAATTGAAGAGCCAGAAATCAGTTTGCACCCTGGTTTTCTTCGTCAATTGGCATTATTTCTTCTTAATCACACAAGTCATACATATTTTATAACAACACACTCCAATAGTTTGATTGACCTTGCGGAGCTAAATGATGACATTACAATATCAAGATTCAGAAAAGATCATAAATCTAATGAATTCACCATCAAGAATGGTGTTAAGGATAGAGAGCTTCTTTTAGACCTCGGTGTCAAAGCATCATCACTATATCTATCTAATTCAACTATATGGGTGGAAGGTATAACAGACCGCATCTACTTAAAATCATTTATGACTAACTACATTGAAACCGCTAAAGATGATGAAAAAGAAACACTTCAGTCATACATAGAAAACTATCACTTTTCATTTGTAGAATACCAAGGAGGAACCTTAGGGCACTGGTGTTTCTCTGATAATGAAATAGAAGCTAACGATGGGAGACTGAAAGCTCTTCGTACAACGTCAAATATTTTACTACTAGTGGATGGGGATATAAGTAGCAAGGGAGATAGGCTAGTCATTTTAGAGCAGGAATTTGCAGAAAAACTAGTTGTGATGCCTGGTAAAGAAATAGAAAACCTTATTCCTGATGAAATTTTAAGGGAAACTGCCATAGAAATTTATAATAGAAAGAGGAGCAATGATAAAGATGGTGATTTTGAAGAAAAAATTAATAAGTTGAATTATTCCACCTATAGTAATTCCCCACACGGGATCGGCTATCATCTAGATAAATCCTTGGGGCTAAAGGGAAAAGGAAAAGATAGCCAAAGAGTTTTCGCAGATGAGAGTGGGACAATAAAAGACAAAGTTAATTTTGCACTTAAAGCCACAAAAATAATGGATAAAAAATGTTGGGCTTTAACTCCTGAAATATCGAACTTATGTAAGATAATATTTGAACATATAAAGCAATCAAATAAATGAATTAGAGAAAAGTATTGTCTCTCATACAAAACTACAGCTCTGAGTAACGGTTTTTACTTATATTTCCAAAAAAGTTAACCACCTAACACAGCACCTTATTTGTGCCAGCCCTTGCACGACTGATAACCAACGGTGAGAAATGTGGGCAAGATAATAACTGAAGCCACGGGCGGACACGGTATTGGTTCCCCCTGCAAACCGCCGAGTCGAGTTCAACTGGTCAGGAGCGCCATCAGGGATGATGGCGCAGCCGCAGTCGGCATAGGGGCCAAAGCGGATCAGGGCGAGCACTGCTCGACCCCGATTTGGCGCGAGAACAGGGATGTTCGAAGCGGACTTTGGCCGAAGCCAGGGATGGCGAAGGCCAAAGTGCCGTCTGCGGCGCTCCGTCCGACCCGTTGGACGAGAGGAGGGAACCCGCGAAGCGGGGGGTTTGCCGGGGGAAAAGACTTTTGGTGACTTTTGGTCTTTCAAAAGTCACTCGCCAAGCCGCGTAGCGGCGGCGAAATCCCTTCGAGGGCAAGGCCCTCGTGTCCTGCATGGCGAAGCCATGCCATTAAGGCGTGGGACGACATTCAGCCTAGGAATGACGTTAGCCCCCTCACCCTAACCCTCTCCCGCAAGGGGAGAGGGGATCAGAGCGCAGGCCACCGAGGCTTAAGCAGAGCGCAGAGGCTTAAGAGGTGTCGAGGGAAAAGGCACAAACAAAAACCGCAGCCTTGGGCTGCGGTTTTTTTATTGGCTCAACCGGTTGGCGCGAGCAGCGCCATCTGCCTTAGGCACGGCGCCAGCTGGTCTTGCCGGCGCTGTCTTCCAGCACGATCCCCATATCGGTGAGACGGGCTCTAGCGGCGTCGGCGGCGGCCCAGTTCTTGTCGGCACGGGCCTGATTGCGCTGGGCGATCAGTTGCTCGATCTCGGCCACTTCGTCGTCCGCTTCATTGCCCTTGAGGAAGGCGTCCGGATCCTGCTGCAGGATGCCGAGCACGGCGCCGAGTTCCCGCAGGCGGGCACCCAGGCCAGCGGCGACAGCGATGTCTTCGGCCTTCTGACGGTTGATCTCGCGCACCAGGTCGAACAGGGCGGAGTAGGCTTCCGGGGTGTTGAAGTCGTCGTCCATGGCATCGACAAAGCGGGCCACCTGCTCGTCGCCACCGGCGGCGGCGGCCACCGGCAGATCGCGCAGAGCGGTGTACATCCGCTCCAGGGCGGCGCGGGCCTGCTTCAGGTTGTCTTCCGAGTAGTTGAGCTGGCTGCGGTAGTGGCCGGACATCAGGAAGTAACGCACGGTTTCGGCATCAAAATGGGCCAGGACGTCACGGATGGTGAAGAAGTTGCCAAGGGACTTGGACATCTTCTCCTTGTCCACCATTACCATGCCGCTGTGCATCCAGGTGTTGACGTAATCGCCACCGTGGGCGCAGCAGGACTGGGCGATCTCGTTCTCGTGGTGGGGGAACTGCAGGTCGGAGCCGCCGCCGTGGATGTCGAAGTGGTTGCCAAGGTGCTTGGAGTTCATGGCGGAGCACTCGATGTGCCAGCCGGGGCGGCCCGGGCCCCAGGGGCTGTCCCAGGTCGGCTCGCCGGGCTTGGACATCTTCCACAGCACGAAGTCCAGCGGGTTGCGCTTGGCTTCGACCACGTCGACCCGGGCGCCGGCCTGCAGCTGCTCCAGATCCTGGCCGGAGAGCTTGCCGTAGTCGGCGAAGGACTCGACGATGAACATGACGTCGCCGTTGTCCGCCACATAGGCGTGCTCTTTCTCCAGCAGGGTTTCGACCAGGGCGATGATTTCACCAATGTGCTGGGTGGCGCGGGGTTCGATGTCCGGGCGCAGCATGCCGAGGGCGTCGAAGTCCTGGTGCATGTCGCCGATCAGGCGTTCGGTAAGATCGTCGCAGGTGACCCGGGTCTCGGCGGCGCGCTTGATGATCTTGTCATCCACGTCGGTGATGTTGCGCACATAGGTGAGATCGTAACCGGCGTAACGCAGGTAGCGGGCCACCACGTCGAAGGAGACGAAGGTGCGGCCGTGACCGATATGACAGTGATCGTAGATGGTGACGCCACACACATACATGCCCACCTTGCCCGGGTGGATAGGTTTGAATTCTTCTTTTTGACGAGTGAGTGTGTTGTATATCTTCAGCATCTTATGACCACTGCCTGTGAGTAAAATGGTCTGACATTCTAACCGCATCCGGTGGAGAAAACGAGGCAGAAAAAGCGCCGGATCCCCCATGCCATCTATGCCGCAGCCCCTTGATGGGCTAGAATTGCCACCACTTTATGCCATACACCTGCGGGCACCTCATCGCCCGCATCAAATGAAAGGACATATCATGGTTACTCTGCACACCAACCACGGCGACATCACTCTGACCCTGAACGCCGAGAAAGCCCCCGAGACCGTGGCCAACTTCCTGCAATACTGCCGTGACGGTCACTACGACAACACCATCTTCCACCGCGTCATCGACGGCTTCATGATCCAGGGCGGCGGCTATGCTCCTGGTTTTGAAGAGAAAGAGACCCGCGCCCCCATCAAGAACGAGGCGGCCAACGGCCTGTCCAACAAGATTGGCACCATCGCCATGGCCCGCACCAGCGAGCCGCACTCCGCCAGCGCCCAGTTCTTCATCAACGTGAACAACAACGACTTCCTGGACTTCAAGTCCCCCACCACCCAGGGCTTCGGCTACTGCGTGTTCGGTGAAGTCACCGCTGGCATGGACGTGGTCAACAAGATCAAGGGCGTCAAGACCGGCAACTCAGGCCGCATGCACCAGGACGTACCGGTTGAAGACGTGGTCATCACCAAGGTCACCCTTGCTGACTGATTGTTTTCTACTGCGTAGCGATGAAACTGCGGCCCCGGCCGCAGTTTTTCCATCTGCGCAGGCCAGCCCTGCCAACTGGCGCCGCCTCGACTATCTGGCCCGGGGCAATCCCCGCCAGCGCTCCGCCCACGCCCTGCTAAGCAGTGGTGTGTGGGATACGCTGGGGCGCCTGTGCCAAGACGTGGCCCTGGTGAGCACGGTCGCCATCGGGCTCGACCTGCCCGGCAGCGATCTCGACATCCTCTGCCAGCACCCGGACCCCGCGCGCCTCGCCGCCCTCTTGCGTGAGCAGGGCTGGGCGGTCAGCAACAAGGGGAACCAGGTGTGGCTGATGGAGCAGACCCTGACCGGCCCGGACCAGGCGCGCTGGTCGGTGGAGCTCTATGTCACCCCGGCGCGGCTCGAGACGCTCAATGGCTGGCGTCACCTCAGCCTGATGGCCGCCCTGCTGGGGCACTTTGGCCACGACTTCCATCAGGCCGTGCTGCGCCTTCGTCTCGAGGCAGGGATCAAAGGAGAGGCCGCCATCTGCCGTCTGCTAGGGCTTTGCGGCGATCCTTACGCCGCGCTGCTGACCCTGGAGGGGCGCGACCTTGCAATGCTCCACTGGCAGGCCCCATCCCTGAGCGACTCGCCCACGCCGGCAGGCTCCCCTGCCCCCCTTTGCCCGGATCCCATCAAGAGCACTCATCCCACATCATGAGCACCCTTTTTATCAGTGACCTTCACCTGTGTGCCCAGCGGCCCGACATGACAGCCGCACTGGTGCGTTTTCTCGAGCGCGATGCCCCCAAGGCCGATGCCCTCTATGTGCTGGGTGATCTGTTCGAATTCTGGATTGGCGACGACGATCCCAACCCGCTCCACCACCAGGTGGCCGAGGCCTTCCTGGCCCTGAGCCGGCAGAACGTGCCCATCTACTTCATTCACGGCAACCGCGACTTCCTGCTGGGCAAGGCCTTTGCCAAACGGGCTGGCATGACGCTGCTCGGCGACCCCTGCGTCATCGATCTCTACGGGGAGCGGGTGCTGCTGAGCCACGGGGATCTACTCTGCACCCTGGATCTCGGCTATCAGAAGTTTCGCCGCATCACCCAGCAGAAATGGCTGCGCTGGCTCTTCCTGCGCCTGCCGCTCACCCGCCGCCAGGCCATCGCCTGCAAGATGCGGGGCCAGAGCCAGATGGAGAATGCCGGCAAGCCCCAGACCATCATGGACGTGACCCCGGCGGCGGTCGATGCCCTGCTGCGCCAACACGGCTGCCGTCTGATGATCCACGGCCACACCCACAGGCCCGCCGTCCATGACTTCATGCTGGACGGCAAGCCGGCGCGGCGCATCGTGCTGGGGGACTGGTTCGAGCAGGGATCGGTGCTGAGCTGCTCCCCGCAGGGCCAGCGGCTCGAGAGCCATCCTCTCCACGAGTGACGCCTTGCCAGCGGAGATAAGAGGTGCCCTTATGACAACTTACTCCCCCCTCTTTGGGCAGGAGGCAACACTGAACCCTGCATATACTCTGTGTCTGTGCACACACATGAGGACGAGATGATGGGATTTCTGACCTGGGTGGTATTGGGATTGATCGTCGGCATCCTGGCCAAGTGGATCATGCCTGGCAAGGATGGGGGCGGTTTCTTCATGACGGTGATCCTGGGGGTCGTCGGCGCCATGGTGGGGGGCTATGTCGGCACTCTGCTCGGCATGGGAACGGTGACCGGCTTCAACCTGCCGAGCATCCTCATCGCCACCGTCGGTGCCTTGATCGTGCTGTTTGTCTACAACAAGATCCGCAGCTGACCTGCCTCCCGACACACCCCGTGTACGCCCCTCGCGGGCCAGGATCCGAAACCCCGTGTTTCGGATTTTTTATGGGCGAGCCGCACCTTTCGCCCCGATGCCCGCTAACAGGGCAAGTCGCCCAGCCCAGGGCCCGGGGTTCTGGCGCGAAGCGCTGACCTGTCAAGGTCGGCAGGTGCGGCACTGCAGCCGATCTTGCGCTGCCGCTTATGGCATCCCGTTATTGCCATACAGACAGAAGCCGGGGCGCTCGCCCAATCGCGCGTAGTAATCGCTCACCGCCGCGAGTGACGGGCGCTCGAAGGGCGTATGAAATCAGCGATTCACCGACAGGCCGATGGGAATGTCCGCCAGCGAGAAACGGCTCCCGGCCACATAGCCGCCGGTGACCTCGAGTTGCCTGTCCAGGATCTGCATATACCTGGACCACTCGGCACAACTCGCCTCGATCGCCTGGCTGTCCTGATGGGCGGGGGAGAGTCTCACCAGCGACATGAAGGCGTAGCTCCAGGCGCGATTCAAGTCCGATGCCTGCCAATCAATCCACTGATCGACCCTGGCCCTCGCCCGCGCCTCGGCGGGATAGAGCGAGCCGTCACCATAGCGCGTCGCCAGATATCGGATGATGCTGTTGGATTCCCACAGGGTGAAGTCTCCATCCCGGATGACCGGCACCATGGCGTTCGGGTTCAACGCCAGAAACTCGGCGCTCCGGGTGGACTGGAAACCGCTCCCCCACTCCTCCCGCTCGAAAGGGAGATCCAGCTCGGCGCAGGTCCACAACACCTTGCGCACATTGATTGACGACGCCTTGCCCAAGATCCGTAACATCGCTTCGCCCTCCCGTGGAAAAGATCGAGCTTCCATGAAGCACACCGTACCGGTCAAGGGAGAAAGCGACGGCCGTGGCCCCCATTTCTGTCCGTCATCACCATCCACGTCATGACGCCGTTGCTTGGCCCGGCCATGCCTTGGCAAGCACCACGAAACCTTGGGGGACCCAGTGAGCAGGATGGAATGATGGGCGGAGCGCATCAGCAGTGCCCCCTTGGTACAGGCGGGGCCCGGTAACGCGAGGTGACACAGGGAGGATGAGGGAAAAGAGTGGCAGAGCCGGCGCCCTGCCGTCATGGTCACACTGGTAGGCGATTACCCGTTACCACAACGCCAGTCACGGGGTCACGGTCAAGTCTGCGGTGGCAGAGAAGTTCTGCCCATTGAGCATCCCGCTCGCGCTGACAGTGGTGGCCCCCGCGCCGACGGCGGTCGCGACCCCTTTACTGCCGATCGTGTTGCTGACGGTGGCGACGGCCTCATCACTGCTGCTCCAGCTCAGGGCCGGGTTGTAGGCCAGATCGATGATGCTGCCATCGGAGAGCGTCGCCTTGGCGGCAAAGACGGTCATGACTATCGGTTGTGATGCCGAGGGCGGCATGCTAGTGGCGATCGCCGGGGTAAGGGTCAGATCGGAGACAACGGCATCTGTCACCTCCAGTTTGGCGCTTGCCTCAAAGACCCTGCCATTCCCGGTCCCTGTGGCCTTGATGCTGGCTATCCCGGCCCCCACGGCAGTAGCACGCCCCGTCTCGTCGACGGTGGCAATGCTGGCATCACTGCTGCTCCAGTTCACGGTCACATCGGCGGCGGCCTCCGCGGTCGAGCCATCGCTCAGGGTGACCTGGGCAATCAGTTGTTGTTGTAATCCTGCCGGGATACGGCTCTCCGAGGGGGTGACGTGCAGGCTGGTGATCTGTGCTGTGTCTGTTCCATTACCTCCGCCGCTCCCACTGGGCACGGGCACCATGGTTTCGGTATCACAGCCACCTAAAAACAGCGTCCACGTGCTGAGGAGCACGTATCTCATCTTGAGCACACTCATAATGGATTCCTTCAGGTATGTGTTCGTTCAATTTTCGTCCCCGTCTGGTCTGGCTTTGTTGAAGTTCAATCGAGAGGTTCCTTGGTGATAAAGCGCCAAGCGTACGACAGCTTCCGCCGCTGCGCGCGCAAGGAATGGCGCAAAAAATGAGGCTATCCGGACATAACGACCCCGATCAACAATCGGTTGCTGATGCCATCATAGCCAACCGAATCCCACCCTTTTTCCAGTGAAATCGTGGCCCAGCCACGGCAGTTGAATGCTATCAATTTGATTCGGTGGGAGCAGGCGGGATCGAGACAGCGGCAAGAGCCATAGACAATGGCAAGCAGGCACAGCCTCGAATAAGGCTCCATTCCCCATGCCAAGTTCGCAGCCGACGTCTAAGTATTTTTTCTTCTATCCAACCATCTCTTCCGACGATATTGCATTGGATAGCCCCAGATGGGGCGAAGACGAGATGAGGGTGCCACCGGCTCGAGGATGACGGCGAGATCACGCGGTCGTGTCCGCCACAGGGCTAGCCCGATGAGCAGAGGCCCGGACCGTTAATCCAGATGGTAAGCCGCCCATCGACTCGACATTGACCCTTGGCTACGGCTGGGCTTCGGGAGCTACGGGGAGTAAGGCGGGCATAACTGCCGAAATAAGGTCGTGTGGACCAAGTGTGGGCATTGACGCAAAAACAAAAAGGCCACTATCGCTAGTGGCCTTCGTAAGTCTTTGATTTTAATGGTGCCCGAGGCCGGAATCGAACCGGCACGACGCGAACGTCGAGGGATTTTAAATCCCTTGTGTCTACCGATTTCACCACTCGGGCACCGCAATCGGTATCAAGTCCGCGTACGGGCTTGTCAATATGGAGGCACGTTCCGGAGTCGAACCGGACTAAACGGATTTGCAATCCGCTGCATAACCGCTTTGCTAACGCGCCATGCAAAAGAGAGTTGGCTCTCGATTGTCTGAATTTGGAGCGGGAAACGAGACTCGAACTCGCGACCCCGACCTTGGCAAGGTCGTGCTCTACCAACTGAGCTATTCCCGCATCGGTCTGGCTGACTGCCTGACTATGAGAACGCATTCTAGCGATGTTCCTCGTCCAGTCAACCAAAAACATTTAATACGCTGATCGTTCGGGCATTTTTTGCCCTTATCCCACACTTTTGCAACTCATGGCCGTTTCCCGGCCCCAACGGCAAGGAAACAACCATTTGCCCATGGGCAGACTAGAAGCGGGAGTGGTAGGTCAGATCGCCCCAGGCGGCCTTCATGTACTGGAACATGGACCAGAAGGTCAGCACGGTGGCGACATAGAGCAGCACGTAGGAGAGCCACACCATCCAGATGTCGTACTGCCAGATGAGCCCGGTCAGCGACACCATCTGGATCATGGTCTTCCACTTGCCAATCCAGCTGACCGCCACCGAGGAGCGCTTGCCGAGCTCAGCCATCCATTCGCGCAGGGCGGAGATGATGATCTCGCGGCCAATCATGGTCATGGCCGGGATAGTGACCCAGATGGTGTTGTAGTGTTCGACGATGACCACCAGGGCCGCCGCCACCATGATCTTGTCGGCAACAGGATCGAGGAAGGCGCCGAAGGCGGTGGACTGGTTCAGCTTGCGGGCGAGATAACCATCAAACCAGTCGGTCGCGGCCGCCAGGATGAAGACAAGCGCGGCAGCCAGGTAGGACCACTGATAGGGAAGGTAGAACAGGATGACGAAGACGGGGATGAGCAAAATCCGAAAAAACGTCAGCAGGTTAGGAATATTTGTCATTATTTTCAGCCACTTCTTGTATGCCGCTACATGGTAGCCCCAAGCCGATCATCGTTGCAACCGGACAGGCGCCCGCCTTGGTCTATTAATCCGTCAATAACCTCAGGATGCATGCCATTATGGCATTTGCGGACCCCCTGCGTCACGGCTCTTGTGCGGCCGGAGCCGGTTTGCGGGATCCACATCAACTGCAAGCCAATCTGGGTCGCCCTGGTCAGACCCGCTCCTGACTGATGCCGGATATCCGATTGCTCCGAACGCCGCCAGCCCGGAATAAGCCTGTTTATTCAGGGTTAGAGCGAGTGCAGGGCGTCGTGGATGGACTGGGCAAGCTCCTGGCTGATGCCGGGCACCTTGGCGAGCTCGTCCACCCCCGCCTTCTTTACCTCCTGCAGGCCACCCAGATATTTGAGCAGCGCCTGCCGCCGCTTGGGCCCCACCCCCGGGATGTCCTCCAGGGTACTGGTGGTGCGGGCTTTCGCCCGTCTCGCGCGGTGGCCGGTGATGGCAAAACGGTGGGATTCATCGCGAATGTGCTGAATGAGGTGCAAAGCGGGCATATCTGCCGGCAGGTGCAGCTCTTCGTGGCTCTCCCCCAGGATCAGGGTCTCCAGCCCCGCCTTGCGGGTCACCCCCTTGGCGATGCCCACCAGCAGCGGGTATTTGCCACCCAGAAACTCCAGCTGGCGCGCCAGGATCTCCTCGGCGCGGCGCAACTGGCCGAGGCCACCATCGATAAACAGCACGTCAGGCACCTTGTCCGGCTCCTGCTGCTTGCCGAAGCGCCGCTCCAGCGCCTGCTCCATGGCGGCGTAGTCATCCCCGCCGGTGATGCCGTCGATATTGAAGCGCCGATACTCGGAGCTGAGCGGCCCCTCCCGGTTGAACACCACACAGGAGGCCACGGTGCGCTCCCCCATGGTGTGGGAGATATCGAAACACTCCATGCGGGCGATGGGACGCTCCAGCTCCAGCAGCTCCTCCAGCTGGTCGTAGCGGGCGGTGATGGTGCTCTTGTGGGCGAGGCGCGAGCGCAGCGCGGTCTCGGCATTGATGGAGGCGAGTTTGATGAAACGGGCCCGCTCGGCGCGGGTACGGCTCTGCACCCGCACCTTGTAGCCGGCGGTCTGGCTCAGGGTCTGCGCGATCACGATCTCATCCTCCAGCGCCACGTCCAGCAGCACCTCACTCGGGATCTGCCGCCCCCCCTGCCCCGACAGATAGAACTGCAGCAGGAAGGATTGCACCACCTCGTCGAGGGGGGTATCGGCCGGCACTTTCGGGAAGTAGCTGCGCGAGCCCAGCACCTTGCCCTGGCGGATGAAGAGCACGTGGATGCAGGCGGTTCCCTGTTCGAAGGCCACCCCCACCACGTCGAGCTCGTCCAGCACGTTGCCGCTCACCGACTGCTGCTCGGTGACCCGGCGCAGGGCCTGGATCTGATCCCGGTAGCGGGCCGCCTCCTCGAAGCGCAGATCGCCGCTGGCGGACTCCATCTTGCCGACCAGCTCTCCTATCACCTGCTGGTTCTTGCCCGCGAGGAACAGCTTGGCCAGCTCCACCTGCTGGGCATATTCGGCCTCACTCACCAACCCCGCCACGCAGGGGCCGGCGCAGCGCTTGAGCTGGTAGAGCAGACAGGGACGGCTGCGGTTGGCGTAGACAGCGTCTTCGCACTGGCGCACCGGGAAAATCTTCTGCATCAGGTGCAGGCTCTCGCGCACCGCACCGCCGGAGGGGTAAGGGCCGAAGTACTCCCCCTTGATCTTGCGGGCACCGCGATGCACACCGATGCGCGGATGCTGGTGCGCCGTGATGATGATCCAGGGGTAGGACTTGTCATCCCGCAGCAGCACGTTGTAGCGCGGCTGGTACTGCTTGATGAGGTTGTGCTCGAGGATCAGCGCCTCTGTCTCGGTGTGGGTGACCGTGACCTGGATGTCGGCGATCTGGCGCACCAGGGTGCGGGTCTTGATGCTGTCGACATTGGTGCGAAAGTAGGAGGCGAGCCGCTTTTTCAGATCCTTGGCCTTGCCCACGTAGATGACGGTACCGCCGCCGTCGTACATGCGGTAGACGCCGCTCTGGTGGGTAACGGCGCTCAAAAATGCCTTGCTGTCGAAGAGAGGATCAGACGAGGTCATGCAAGCTCCGGCAACGGTCAAGGGGACGAGTCAGCGCCTGCGGCAAAAAGGGATCGGGAAAGAGGCTCATCGGCAACTCGGCTCACGGGTGAAAGCAGAAGACGGCACAGAGCATACTGCGCCGGGACGGCAAAAAGCAAAAAGGCGGCACAGGCCGCCTTTGATGGCTACACGCCGCCCGTTACAGGGTATCGGCATCCAGCATGCCATAGCGAATGGCCAGGTGGGTCAGCTCCACGTCACCGTTGATGTTCAGCTTGCTGAACAGCCGGTAGCGGTAGCTGTTGACCGTCTTGGGACTCAGGTTCAGTTGCTCGGAGATGTCGGTCACCTTCTGCCCCTTGGTGATCATCATCATGATCTGCAGCTCACGCTCGGAGAGGGACTTGAAGGGATTCTCGTCCGCCGAGGCAAACTGGCTGAGAGCCATCTGCTGGGCGATTTCGGGGGAAATGTAACGCTGGCCGGAGTGCACCAGGCGAATGGCGTGGATCATCTCGTCCGGCGCGGCCCCCTTGGTGAGATAACCGGCGGCCCCCGCCTGCATCACCTTGGTGGGGAACGGATTCTCGGAATGAATGGTCAGCACAATGATGCGCACATCGGGCCGGATCCGCAGGATCTTGCGGGTCGCCTCCAGGCCGCCGATGCCCGGCATGTTCATGTCCATCAGGATCACGTCAGGGTGATGCTGCCGACAGAAGGCCACGGCGGTTTCCCCGCTCTGTGCCTCGCCCACCACCTTGATCCCGCGGACATCTTCCAAAATGCGTCTTATCCCTGTACGCACCAACTCATGATCATCGACCAGGAATACATTAATCACCCAAACACCCCGTTTTTTATCTCGTTATATGCCAGTTAGGGTTAACACGGCGTCTTGCATCATAACCAAACTCGATGATTTGGCAAACCATGGCCGGGAAAAGTTTGAAAGCGCTCGTAAAAGCCGTTTTAAATCAAATTATTATATAAATAATCAACGAAAAAACGGCGCCTGAAGGCGCCGTATCGGTCAACTTTCGTGCAGCCAGCCTCAGTTGGCCAGCAGGGCACGCACCTTGTCGAGATCGGTCTGGGTATCCACCCCGACCGGGGGGGCCTCAAGCGCCTGGGCCACGTGAATTTTCTCCCCGTACCAGAGCACCCGCAGCTGCTCCAGCGCCTCGACCTGCTCGAGCGCGCTCGGCGCCCAGTCCACGTAGCGCTGGATGAAACCGGCGCGATAGGCATAGATGCCGATGTGGCGCTGATAGTGATTGCCAATCTGCTCGTGACTCTTGGCAAAGCGATCCCTGTCCCAGGGAATGCTGGCGCGGCTGAAGTAGAGGGCATAGCCATCTTTGTCCGTCACCACCTTGACCGCATTGGGATTGAACGCCTCTTCGGCATCCTTGATCGGTACGGACAGGGTCGCCATGGGGGCAGTGGCGGCGGCCAGATTGTCCGCCACCTGACGGATGATGACGGGCGGAATGAGCGGCTCATCCCCCTGCACGTTGACGATGATGGTATCGGCGGCAAAGCCGTAGTGACGGCACACCTCGGCCAGTCGCTCGGTGCCGGACTGGTGATCCGGTGAGGTCATGCACACCTCGACGCCGGTTGCCTGCAGCGCCTGCCGCACCCGCTCATCGTCGGTGGCGACTATCACCCGATCGGCGCCCGATTGCAGGGCCTTCTCCACCACGTGCTGCACCATGGGCTTGCCATGGATGTCCGCCAGCGGCTTGCCCGGCAAGCGGGTCGAGGCGTAACGGGCCGGAATGACGACGACGAAACTCATGGCTTCAGCTCTTCCAGGGGCAGATGACGCGCCCGGTTCTCCAGGAGGACGGGGATCCCCTCCTCCAGCGGATAGGCCAGTCTGTCGAAACGGCAGATCAGCTCATGGGCAGCCTTGTCCGATTGCGGTTGATAGTGCAGCTTCCCCTTGCAAACCGGGCAGGCGATGATGTCGAGCAATTTGATATCCAATGCCAAAACGAAACTCCTTCAACGATGTCGAGCAAGCGACGATCTCGGACGGGCTAGGCTGCCGAGCAGTTTAATGTTCCATCGCCGGAGCCGGAACCCGGCTCCTTGCAATTGTGCCGCACGAGCGATGACGTCGTGCAGTCGATGATCTTGCGCCATTCAATGTGCATGGTCAGGGCCGGGTGCCTGCAGCGGGGGCAACCGCTGCAGCAGGGTATCGAGCAGGGCGGCGGGCAACTCGGCGCTGACCGGCAGATACCACCAATGCGGCGGCGCGAAGGCCCGGCACTTGACCGCATCCTTCTCCGTCATCAGCAGGGGGCGCGCACCGAAGCGGGCGAGCAGCTCATCCCGATCAAAGGCCTGATGATCCGCATAACCGACACGCTCTGCCAACTCATAACCGAGTCCGGTCAGGGTGGCAAAGAAGCGGGGAGGATGGCCTATGCCCGCCAGTGCATCCACAGGTCCGGTGAGAGGCGCCTCGAGGGGCGCATCGTCGCACACGCGGCGCGGCGCGGCAGCCACCAGCGCCATGGGGTATTCCCCCTGGGCCGGAGTGCCGCCGTTACAGATGATGGCATCGACCCGCTTGAGGCGGGTCATGGGTTCCCGCAGCGGTCCCATGGGCAGCAGGCAGCCATTGCCGAAGCGCCGGGCCCCATCCACCACCACCAGTTCGATGTCCCGGGCCAGGGCGTAGTGCTGCAGACCGTCGTCGGTGATGATGATGTCCACCTCGCCGCTTTGCTCCAGCAGACGCACCGCATCGGCGCGCTTGGGCGCCACCACCACGGGGCAGCCGCAGCGCCTTGCGATGAGCACAGGCTCATCCCCCGCCTGGGCGGTGGTGCTGGTGGTACCCAGCCGGTAAGGGTAATGGGGCGCCTTGCCACCGTAACCCCGGCTGACCACACCGGGGCGCCAGCCACGGGCTTGCAGCTGTTCCACCAGCCAGACCACCACAGGGGTCTTGCCGTTGCCACCGACCGAGATATTGCCCACCACGATCACCGGCAGGCTGGCGCGATAGGTGCTGAACCAGCCGCGCCGGTAGGCGAAACGGCGCCCGCCGCTGACGAGGGCAAACAGCAGGGCCAAGGGGGCCAGTGCCCAGCGCCAGCCACTCTTGCCGTACCAGAGACGCTCCAGCATCAGCCCTTGTTGCTCACAGCGACGTTGCCAAACTGAATGGCCCGCAACTGGGCATACGTGCCCTGTTGGGCCATCAGGGCGTCATGGTTGCCGCGCTCGACGATATGACCCTCGTCGATCACCAGGATCTCGTCCGCCTTCTCTATGGTGGAGAGACGGTGGGCGATCACCAGGGAGGTGCGCGCCTTGCACAGCTCGTCGATGGCCGCCTGGATGTGGCGCTCGGACTCGGTATCCAGGGCCGAGGTGGCCTCGTCCAGCAGCAGTACCGGGGAGTCACGCAGCAGGGCGCGGGCGATGGCGATGCGCTGGCGCTGACCACCGGATAAGGAAGCGCCATTCTCGCCGATGACGGTGTCATAGCCTTCCGGCATCTTGCGCACGAACTCGTCGGCATGGGCGATGCGGGCGGCATGCTGGATCTCTTCCCGGCTGTACTTCTCTTCTGCCGCGTAGGCAATGTTGTTGGCCACGGAGTCGTTGAACAGGTGGACATGCTGGGAGACCAGGGCGTACTGCTTGCGCAGCTCGCTCAACTTGTATTCGCGGATGTTGACGCCGTCCAGCAGGATCTCCCCCTGCTCTATGTCATAGAAGCGGGTCAGCAGGCTGGCGATGGTGCTCTTGCCGGAGCCGGAGCGACCCACCAGGGCCACGGACTTGCCCGCCTCCACCTTGAAGCTGATGTTGTGCAGCGCCGGGGTATCCTTGGTCGGGTAGGTGAAGGTGACGTTGCGAAACTCGATCTCCCCACGGGCCCGCTCCAGAGTGCGGGTGCCGGTGTCCTGCTCCGGGGTGGAGTCGAGCAGACCGAACAGGCTCTGGCAGGCGGTGATGCCGCGCTGGAACTGGTTGTTCACGTCGGTCAGGCTTTTGAGCGGCTTGAGCAGCATCATCATGGAGGTGACCATGACGGTGAAGGTGCCCGCGGTCAGGGTCGCCTTGACCGAGTCGATGGTCGCCACATAGAGGAACACCGCCAGGGCGACCGAGGCCACCATCTGGACGATGGGGCTGCCGATGGCGTCGGCCGCCACCATCTTCATGGTCTGCTGACGCATCCGGTTGCTGACGGCGAAGAAGCGCTTGTCCTCCACCTGCTGGCCGCCGAACATCAGCACCTCTTTGTGACCCTTGAGCATCTGCTCGGTGGAGGTGGTGATGTCACCGACCGCCTGCTGGATGTGGCGGCTGATCTTGCGAAAACGGCGGCTGATGATGCCAATCAGCACTCCCACCACGGGGCCGACCACCAGGAAGATCACCGACAACTGCCAGGAGTGCCAGAACATCAGGCCGAGCAGGCCGATGACGGTGGCCCCTTCCCGCACCAGGGAGACCAGAGTGGAGCTCGCGGCGGACGACACCTGACCGGCGTCATAGGTCACCTTGGAGAGCAGGTTGCCGGTGTTCTGGCGGTCAAAGAAGCTCATGGGCATGGCCATCAGGTGGCTGAACACCTGCTGCTGCAGCCGCATCACCACATGGTTGCCGACCCAGGCCATGCAGTAGTTGGAGAGGAAGGCGGCGCAACCGCGCAGGGCCACGATGCCGAGCACAAAGAAGGGCATCCACTTGAGCACGCTGCTGTCATTGCCGTTGAGGCCCTGATCGATGAGCGGCTTGATGGAATAGACGAAGGTGGTATCCACGGCCGCATAACCCAGCATGCCGATGATGCCGCCCACCAGCCCCAGTTTGCGATCCCGGACATAACCGAGCAGGCGTTTGAAGACGGGCCAGCTCTCTTGTGAGGTTTCTTGTTGCATGAATAGCCGTTAATGAGGGAAATGACGGGGTATTCTAGCCAAAGCGCAGGATTACACCAAGCGTTGCCATCACCTGGCCATCTCCCTCACCCTCCCTCAAAGGGAAATGACGGATTATTGCCCTAGCCAAAGCGCAGGATTACACCAAGCGTTGCCATAACCCAGGCCCATCCCAAAGGGAAATAACGGCCGAGGGAGAGTCCTAGTGCCATAGCCTGGGCCGCCACCAGTGGCCATTGCGCCTGTACCAGGGGCCCTGCTCGCGCTCGGGCCGGATCTCGAGCCCGGCCTCCCCCGCCTCGATCAGGATGGCGCCATCCTGCCCCGTCACCCACTGCCGGGCCCCCTCGTATCTTGCCACCACCTCGGGGCGGGGAAACTGCCACTGGTTCCTGTCGCCTGCGCTGTGGATGACGACATCCGGGTTCACCGCCGCCACGAAGCCCGGGGTCGAGGAGGTGCGGCTGCCATGGTGAGGGCTCACCAGCACGGCGCTGGCGAGGGTGCTGAAGCGAGTACTGGCAGATGTGCTGGCGAACACGTCTCCCTCTCCCTTGCTCTCCAGGGCCAGCAGGCGACGCTCCGCCTCCTGCTCTATGTCGCCACTGAGCAGGAGACGATGCCGGCCATCGCTTATCTGCACCACGCAACTATCGTTGTTGCGACCCGCCCCCGGCCGCTCGGGCCAGAGCACGCGAAAATCCAGCCCCTGCCAGTGCCAGCGCTGACCACGGCGACACAGGGTCGTGCTGCGGGCGAAGCCGAACGAAGAGAGCTCGCGGCGCACCGGCATCGCCTGCAGCATTGCTTGCCGGTTGCCCGCATGGTCCCTGTCCTTGTGACTGATGATGAGGGCATCGAGTACCCGCACATCGAGGCGGTTCAACACGGGCAGGATGGCGGCCTCCGCCATGTTGTAACCGCCGGGGTAGCGATCCCCGGTGTCATAGAGGATGCCGCGCTCGCCGCGGGTGACGAGTACCGACAAGCCCTGCCCCACGTCCAGCACCCGCACCTGCCAGGGTGTGGGAGCAGGCCAGGCCCCCAGCAGCAGTGCGGCCCCCACCGGGAGCAGCAAGCCGCGCCCTCCCGGCAGGTGCCAAGCCCCCCACAGCAGCACCAGCAAGGTGCTGACTGGCATCAGCCAGCCGGGAACCGACCACCAGAGCTGCAGATGGTCCGCCAGCAGGCCTAGTCCCCACAACACCCACGTCAGCCCCAGATCGGACAGCCAGAACAGGGCATGAGCCAGAGTGCTGGAGAGCGGCGCCAGCAGCACGCCGATCAGCGCGAGGGGAATGATGCCGAGACAGAACAGCGGCAACGCCAGCAGATTGATCAGGAGCGCCAGCGGGGCCATACCTTCGAACAGCAGCAGTTGCAGGGGCAGCAACCCGAGCAGCAGCAGGCACTGCAGGCGCACCAGCCCGGGGCGCGCGTGCAGCAGGCTCGCCAGCAACAACAGGGCCACCGCCAGGAAGGAGAGCCAGAAACCGGCCGAGTAGAGGGCGAAGGGATCCCAGAGCACGAGCACCACGAAGGCCCACAGCCAGATGCGGTGGCTGGGCCAGTCCCGTTTCAGCCAGCGCAGCAGGCTCCACACCAGCACCATGATGAGGGCCCGCTCGGTCGCCACCGCAAAACCCGCCAGCCAGCTGTAGACAGCGGCAAACAACAGGGAGATCAGAATGGCCCCCCTCAATCCCAGCAGCCGCCCCAGCCACCAGCCGAGTACCGCCACCAGGGCGATATGCTGGCCGGAGATGGCGATGATGTGGGTCAGGCCGCTGCCGCGAAACAGATCCCACTGGTCATCCGTGATGCCCCCCTGTTCCCCGAAGCTGAGGGCCGCCAGCAAGGGGGCCTGGCCCAGCCCCTGCCAGGCGGTGCTGGCTGCAGCCAGCCAGCGCTCCCGCATCCCCGGGGTCGACGCCTGGACCTCGATGAGACGGCGCAGGTTGCCGGTCGCCGTGATCCCCTTGCCAAGCAACAGGCGCCGCCCATCCATGCCAGCCTCGTTGGCCAACCCGTGGGCGGGCTTGAGAGAACTCACCAGGGTAATGCGGCTGCCGGCGGGCAAGTACGGCAGAGCCTGGTAGGCATTGATCCTGACGAGGGGGGCCACCCCGAGGGGCTGCTCGTCCAGCGTCTCGACCCGCAGCAGCAGGCGGGCAAATTTATCTCGCGGTTTATCACCGGAGGACTCCGTACTTTGCACCCGTGCGGTTATGATGTGGCTGGTCTGTGTCTCCAGCTTGTCCAGCCAGGTCAGCCGATACTGCAGGTTCGACTGCATCCAGAGCACCCCGAGCACCAGAAACAAGAGCCGCCAGTGGCGGCCATGGGCGAACAGGATCGCAAAAGCCAGCAGTGCGCCGCCCCATGCAATAGAGGGTAACCAGGGCCAGAGCAGTGAGGAGCTTGCCCCCAGGGCAAACGACAACAGACGCAGATCCATGGAGCAAGTATTTAGCAAGGTTTCAAACATGCCCAAACGACTCATCAAACGCTGGCTGCCCGATCAGGACAAGCTCAAGGAGCACAAGCACCTGCGGCTGTTCGGCAAGCTGCTGCTCGATGCCAACCTCTGGCACCTCAACCGCCGCTCCGCCGCCGGGGCCTTCGCGGTCGGCCTCTTCATGGCCTGGATCCCCCTCCCCTGCCAGATGCTGCTGGCGGCTGGTGGCGCCATCCTCTTTAGGGTCAATCTGCCCCTCTCGGTCGCCCTGGTCTGGCTCTCCAACCCAGTCACCATGCCGCCGCTGTTCTATGGTGCCTACCTGGTGGGCTGCCAGTTGCTCGGCCACCCCGCCCAGCACATCGATATCCAGTTCACCTGGGCATGGCTGGTCTCGGTATTTGAAACCCTGGCCCCGCCGCTGCTGCTGGGATCCCTGGTGCTCGCGTTCTTGAGTTCGCTGCTGGGTTACACCCTCATCCGCACCTTCTGGCGCATCAACACGGTGCGCCAGTGGCAGAAGCGCAAGGGGGCGCGGGC
Organism: Aeromonas sp. QDB31; assembly: GCF_027707605.1. Classification (NCBI taxonomy): domain Bacteria; kingdom Pseudomonadati; phylum Pseudomonadota; class Gammaproteobacteria; order Aeromonadales; family Aeromonadaceae; genus Aeromonas; species Aeromonas sp. QDB31. Next base: position 82,326 of record NZ_JAPCIX010000006.1, read on the forward strand.
ATGCTGAGCCGCTGGCTGGTCCGAATAAAGATAAACCCCGACACCCTGCGCCAGCAGAAGTGGTTCGCCCTGTTTGGTGAGCGCCTGCTGACACCCGCCCTCTGGCAGGGTGGCACCCGGGCGCTCAGCGGCGCCGTGGCGGCCGGCCTCTTCGCCAGCTGGATCCCCGTTCCCATGCACTCCCTGGTGGCGGTCGGACTGGCGCTGGCGTTCAGCCTCAACCTGCCGCTGGCACTGCTGGCGGTCTGGTTCAACAACCCGCTGACGCTGCCCTTCATGTACCTCTATGCCTATCGCACCGGCTGCCTGGTGCTGCACCAGACGCCTGAGCCGTTTCACCTCACCTGGTCCCAGCACTGGCTGGAGCAGGAGGCAGCCACCCTGGTGCCCCCCTTCCTGCTCGGCAGCCTGCTGCTGGCGGTGCTGAGCGCCGCCGTCGGCGCCTTGCTCACCCTGCTGCTGTTACAACTGGGCAAGCTGACCCGCCCCCGCTAGGTTGCCAGCACGCCGTCCTTGTCTCGGGTGGCGTGCCTTGCCATCGTCTGCCTCTGCCACCACACTCCTTGTAACCCGTTGTTTTTCGACCCCCATTCGAAACAAGGAGCCCACCATGGCCGAACCGCTCACGCTGGCCCATGCCAATGGCCACCCCCTCTCCCTGCTCCCCGCCATGGCCAATCGCCACGGCCTCATCACCGGGGCCACCGGCACCGGCAAGACAGTCACCCTGCAGGTGCTGGCGGAGGGGTTTTCCCGCCTCGGCGTGCCGGTCTTTCTGGCCGACGTGAAGGGGGATCTGAGCGGCCTGGGCGCCGCCGGCACCCCCTCTGCCAAGCTGGATGCCCGTCTGGCCCAGCTCGGCCTTCAGGCACCCGACTTTGCCGCCAGCCCCACCCTGTTCTGGGATCTCTTCGCCGAAGAGGGCCACCCGGTGCGGGCCACCGTCTCCGACATGGGGCCTCTGTTGCTTGCACGCCTGCTCGGCCTCAACGACACCCAAAGCGGGGTGCTGGAGCTGGTGTTCAAGGTGGCGGACGACGAGGGGTTGCTGCTGCTCGATCTGAAAGACCTGCGGGCCATGGTGCAGTTTGCGGGGGAGCACGCCAAGACCCTCACCACCCGCTACGGCAATGTGTCGACCGCCTCCATCGGCGCCATCCTGCGCAACCTCCTCACCCTGGAGAGCGCGGGCGGCGATCACTTCTTCGGCGAGCCCATGCTGGACATCCAGGATCTGATGCAGACTGACGAGGCGGGCCACGGCCATGTCAATGTGCTGGCCGCCGGCAAGCTCACCCAGTCCAGCCGCCTCTATGCCTGCTTCCTGCTCTGGCTGCTCTCCGAGCTGTTCGAACAGTTGCCCGAGATTGGGGATCCGGAAAAGCCCGTGCTGGTGTTCTTCTTCGACGAGGCCCACCTGCTGTTCAAGGATGCGCCCAGGGCACTGCTGGAGAAAATTGAGCTGGTGGCGCGCCTCATCCGCTCCAAGGGGGTGGGCGTCTATTTCGTGACCCAGAGCCCGGCCGACATCCCCGACAGCGTGCTGGGGCAGCTTGGCAACCGGGTGCAGCACGCCCTGCGCGCCTTCACCCCGAGCGATCAGAAGGCGGTGCGCATCGCCGCCAACACCCTGCGGGCCAACCCGGCCTTCGACGCCGCCGGAGCCATCACTGAACTGGGGGTCGGGGAGGCGCTCATCTCCCTGCTCGACGAGAAGGGGAGGCCCAGCGTGGTGGAGCGCGCCTTCATCGCGCCCCCGGCCAGCCGCATCGGCCCTCTGAGCGCGGCCGAGCGCCAGGCGCTTATTCAGGGCTCATTGCTCTACGGCAGATACGACACCCAGGAGGACAGGGAGTCCGCGTTCGAGCGGCTTCAGGAAGCATCGCCCGCCGCCGGCGACGAGACTGCTTCCCCACAGACCGACCAGGGCGGCGGTCTGCTGGATGCCTTGAATGGCATCCTGTTCGGTCGCACCGGCCCCCGTGGTGGCCAGCATGACGGGGTGGTGCAGACCGCCGCCAAGAGCGTGGCCCGCACCCTCGGCAACGAGGTGGGACGCCAGCTGATGCGCGGGGTGCTCGGCTCCCTGCTGGGAAGCAGCAAGCGGCGCCGCTGATGCCGGAAAATGAAAAAGCCCGCCGTGTCGGCGGGCTTTTTATGGCTGAAGCAAGGCGCTTGGCGCAGATGCTTCTCTCTTACAACACCTTGGCGATGGCGTCGCAGAGGGGATCAATGTTGGCGCGGGTGATGCCTGCCACGCTGATCCGGCCGGAGCCGACGATATAGATGGCGAATTCGCTCTTGAGGCGCTCCACCTGATCCTTGGAGAGACCGGAGAAGGAGAACATGCCGTTCTGTTCGCGGATGAAACTGAAATCCTGGTTCACCCCCCGCTCGGCCAGCTTCTCCACCAGCAGCTCGCGCATCTCGCGAATGCGCACCCGCATGGCGGCCACTTCTTCCACCCACTCCGCATAGAGGGCCGGGTCGCTCACCACGGTGGTGACAACGGCGGCGCCGTGTGACGGCGGGTTGGAGTAGTTGGCACGAATGACGGTCTTCACCTGGGTGAAGGCGACGTCGGCCACCGCCTTGGTCGCGCAGACCAGGGTGAAGGCGCCGACCCGCTCGTTGTAGAGGCCGAAGTTCTTGGAGAAGGAGCTCGCCACCAGCAGCTCGTCGTGGCACTCGGCGAAGATGCGAAGGCCTTCGGCATCCTCTTCGATACCCCGGGCAAAGCCCTGATAGGCGAAGTCAAAGAGCGGCAGCCAGCCGGCGGCAGCACTCTGACTGGCCAGGGCACGCCACTGCTCGGTGGTGGGGTCGATACCGGTCGGGTTGTGGCAGCAACCGTGCAGCAGCACCAGATCCCCCGCCTGCGCGTCAGACAGGGAGGCCTGCATGGCGGCGAAGTCGAGCCCCTTGGTGGCGGCGTCGTAGTACTTGTACCACTTGACGGTCAAACCGGCCGCCTGGAACACGCTGACGTGGTTCGCCCAGGTGGGATCGGAGATCCAGATGGTCTTGGCGAGATTGTTGCGTACCACGAACTCGGCGGCGATGCGCAGGGCACCGGTACCGCCCGGTGCCTGCGCCGTCTTGGCGCGGCCGCTGGTCACCAGGGCGGCATCACGGCCGAACAGCAGTTGCTGCACGATGCGGCCGTATTCGATATTGCCTTCGATACCGAGGTAGTTCTTGGTCTTCTCGTCGGTCAAGAGCTTCTGCTCGGCTTGCTTGACGCAGTGAAGGATAGGAGTGGCACCGGTCTCATCCTTGTAGATACCGACCCCCAGATTGATCTTGTGGCTGCGAGTGTCGGCACGGAAGGCTTCAGTCAGGCCCAGGATCGGATCCGCTGGGGCGGCAACAACCTTTTCAAACATGGTATTCCCTGTAGTCCGTTGAGTTCGTTGGCTGGCAAAGTAGGTTGGCAAACAAAAGCGCCCGTCCAGGGAGCGCTTCGTCAGCTCTTTATACCACTGCCTTCCATAGGGGAAAACCGCTTTCTCGGCGCCGCCTCAACCAATCCCGTGCCAATCCGGTGCCAGGGCACACACCTCGACCGACAGACCCCGATTCGACTCCACCAGATCATTGCACTGTCCCAGCAGCGCACGGGGGATACGGCTCGGCTCCCAGGGCCGACCATCCCCCAGGGGAGCCCCGTAAGCCGCCTTGATGGGCACCAGATCCCGGGGCAGCCACCAGCTCGCCGGTCTCCCCAACCGCTGGGCCAATGCCAGTACTCTGTCGACCCCGGCCGGATCCAGGGCAGTGAGGTGGCTCCAGAGGGTCTGGGGCGGCAAGGCGGCGATCAGGGGCTCCAGCGTGCCGGGATCCTCGGCGGGATACCAGACCAGCAGGGCGTCGGCGGGCAGTGGCAACTCGGCGAAGGCGCCGACGGCATCGGTCGTGATCACCCGCTGTATCTCCCCCTCTCCCCAGAGGATCTTGCCAAGCTGCGCCAGGGTGCGGGCTGGCAGAGCTACCTCCCCCAGGGTCTGGAGCCAGGGGGCGGCATCCAGCAGGGTGCCGCCGCTGAGAAACAGGCTGAACGGCCGTGCGGCCCGCAGACGAAGGGGCAGATCAGTGCAAAGCCGGATCCCCTTGTCTTCGAAGTCGATCTGCTCGATGGGGCTGAAATGACCCTCCCCCTTGCGATACAGGGCCGCCAGCACCCGCTCGTTGACCCTCTCCCCTAGTTGCCAGCCGTGGGATTGCAGCCACTCCTCGGGTTCCGGCGGGGCACTGGCCATCTTCGCCAGTATCAGCTCCCGGGTCAGATAGCGGTGCCCGGCAGAAGTGAGCGCATAGTGATGATTGCCAAGGGCCAGCAGCAACTGGTTGTCCCGAAGCATGCCGATCAGCGGCTGCCATTGACGACCGCGAACAGCCTGGGGACCGCCGCTCAGCAACTGCTGTGCCAGCGCGCGCCACTCGGGGTGGGTGAAATCGATCAAAGGCATCCTTCCCTGTCGGCAAACCATCCTTCAACGAATTGAATAATCTAGCGATTTACGACGAAGGAGCCAAGGGCGGAAAAGAGACAACGTGACCTGGCGCAGCACCGGACGTCGAAAGGAAGCGAAAGAGGTGAAAGGCAGATAAAACAAAACGGCCAAGCAAGCTTGGCCGTTTCATCAACTCTTTCACGATTCCCTATGAGAGGGAGCCTTGATTAGAAGTTGTATTGCATACCAACAGTCCACTCGTCATCTTGCTGACTCAGGCCTTGGATTTTGTATTCGGTGTAAGCTTTCAGCTTGGAGTTGAAGGCGTATTCAACACCCATGGAGGTGAAATCTACGGTGTCTTCGTAAGAAGTTACACCTTCCACTTTCGCTTCAGCGAAGTTGTAGCCAGCCAGGAAGGTCCAGGCGTCTACGTTGTAGGAAGCAGCCAGCTCGTAGCCACGCGCCTTGGCATCGTTGAAGCCGTCGAACTTGTAGGTGGATTCGTTATACAGGGCAGCGAAGTAGAAACCCTGATAGGTGTAGCTTGCGGCAACAGCCCAGTCATTCTTGTCGGTCAGATCAGCGCGACTGAAAGTACCGTTTTCGGAAGTGATGGTGAGGCTGGAGGCATCTTCGAAGCTCTTGGACTCGTAACCTGCGGCCAGACCCAGACCAAAGTCGAAGTCATAGGTTGCGCCCAGGGTGTAGCCGTGGTCCATTTTACCTTCAACACCAGACCAGCCAGCGTAGTTCGCATCATAGCTGCCGTTGTTGGTGATGTAGCCACCTTTCAGGCCAAAACCGTTCCACTGACCGTTATAGATAGCCTGACCTTCTTGACGACCATCATAGACGTTGGCCATGTCACCGTAGTCGTTGAAGATATCGGTCTTGGCGACGGTTGCATTGTAGAAAGCAGTTTCTGTCTGACCAAACAGGAACTGGCCATACTGGGAACCATCGAAGCCAGCATAGATGTGACGAACCTCCAGCTCACGCTTGTCGCTGTCATAGGAGTTTTCGGAGGCCAGTTGCCACTCAGTTTTGGCAACGCCAGACCAGGTGTCATTCAGAGCCATTTTACCGGACCAGCCCAGACGGGCATAGGTGGTCAGCTCACCATCATTCTTGGAGTAAGAATCTGCGTCTGCATCGTAGGAGTCGTACTCGCCGAAGTACTGGGCATGTACACGACCGTAGATGTCGAAGGTGGTACCGTCTTTGTCATAGATGACGGCAGCGTTAGCTGCGGATGCAAACAGAGCCGGGATAGCAATAGCCAGAATTGTCTTTTTCATAGTTTCCAATGCCTACTGTAATTAAACACTAAGTTGTTGTTATTCCCTGTGTTAGCGATGTTCTTTGCATCACTATGGGGCCTGAGACTAGCACCGGGTTTTGCAATCCGCAATGAAAAAACTTGGAACTTTCCCGTGATTCCATAGTCATAGGGGAAAAAATGTGATCCAGGTCCCACCCCATTCCCTCGATGCGAGGACAACGTTTGTAGCGAAAAACGCTGCTTTTTTATGCCGGCTGAGGGGAGTCGTCCATCCCCAACCGCTGTGTTGGCATATTTGGCGGCGGCCATGCAAGGGGCTGTCATCCCTGCCTCGACCCGGGCGCCGGGTTGCGGGTATCCTGTCACTCCAATCCCAGCCATGACCCGCCAAGCCATGTTATCGACCCGTCTCAAAGCCAGTATTCGCGCTACCTATCGCCAGATTGCCGATGGTTTACCCGGTTTTGTGCCGCGCAAGGAGCAGAATTTCCTGGTTGCCGAAATCGCCAAGACCCTGACAGGAGAATATGACAGGAGTCGCCGCATCCTGGTGGCCGAGGCAGGCACCGGCATCGGCAAGTCCCTCTCCTATGCCCAGGGGGCCATACCAGTGGCACGGCTGACCCAGAAGAAGCTGGTGATCTCCACCGCCACCGTGGCCCTGCAGGAGCAGCTCATCCACAAGGATCTTCCCTTTTATCACCGTCACAGCGAGCTGCCGTTTCGTTTCATGCTGGTCAAGGGGCGCCAGCGCTACTGCTGCGAGCACCTGCTGGAGCAGGCGGCAAACGGCAGCGAGATGGCCAATTTCGAACTCGACTTCGGCGCATTGAGCAAACACAAGCCATCGGATGCTGACAAGGCGTGCTACCAGGGGCTGTGGCAGGCCTACACCGAAGGCAAGTGGGACGGGGATCGGGACAACTGGCCCAAACCCATTCCGGACCCTTGCTGGGATCGCATCGCAGCCGACCGCCACACCTGCAACAAGGCCCTGAGCCACCATCAGCACTGCCCCTTCCATCGGGCCCGCAACGACATGGACGCAGCAGACGTGCTGGTGGTCAACCACGCCCTGCTGCTCTCCGACCTCACCATGGGGGGCGGCATCATATTGCCGCCGCCGGACGAGTGCATCTATGTGCTGGACGAAGCCCATCACCTGCCCACCATCGCCCGGGATCACGGCGCCGCCAGCGCCAGCATCAAGGGATCCCGCCGCTGGCTGGAAAAGCTGGTGCAAAGCGCGGGCAAGCTGGCCAGGACGCTGAACAAGGAGAGCCTGCTCGATCCCCAGCTCAAACTGCAGGATGCCCTGGCCTCTCTCCAGCCGGATCTCAAGGCCCTCGAGCAGTGGCTCGCCAGCAATGATCACCTCTTTGGCGGCGAGCCCCACCACAGATTCGCCGATGGGGTGCTGCCGGATCCCCTGCCCATGCTGGCGGAAAACCTCAAGGAGGCGAGCAAGAAGGCACTGAGGGCGCTGGACAGAATGCAGGGGGCCATCGGCGAGGCGCTCAAGGATGGCGACATCCATCGCAAGGAGGCCGAGCCTCTGCTGGCGGAGAGCGGTTTTCACTTGCAACGGCTCGAGAGCTTCTGCGCCCTCTGGGAGATGCTGAGCCGCCATGTTCCCACCGGCAAGACCCCCCTCGCCCGCTGGATGGCCAGAAGCGAAGACGGAGACATCTGGCTGCACGCCTCCCCCATCGAGGTGGGGTATCTGCTGGAGGAGTGGCTCTGGTCCCGCTGTCTCGGGGCCGTGCTGGTGTCGGCGACCCTCACCGCCCTCTCCTCCTTCAGTTATTTTCGCCACCAGGTAGGGCTCAAGGAGCATGACGGTACCCGCTATCTGCGGCTGCGCTCCCCCTTCGACTACCACAAGGCCGAACTCTATCTGCCCAAGATGGCCCATGAGCCCAGTGCCCCCGCCTTCACCCAGGAGTTGATCGATACCCTGCCCCGCCTGCTGGCAGGCAAGGAGGCCAGCCTGGTGCTCTTCTCCTCCTATCGCCAGATGAACGAGGTGGCGGTGGGGCTGCGAGCCAAGGGGATGTCGCTCCTGGTACAGGGGGAAGCGTCCCGCAGCGCCCTGCTCCTCTTGCACAAACAGAAGTGCGACGGCGGCCAGGCCAGCATCCTCTTTGGCACCGGCAGCTTCTCGGAAGGGCTGGATCTGCCCGGCCACTACCTCACCAACCTGGTGATCACCAAGCTCCCCTTCGCGGTGCCCAACTCCCCCGTGGAAGAGGCGACCGCCGAGTGGATAGAGCAGCGCGGCGGCAACCCCTTCCTGCAACTGACGGTGCCGGAAGCGTCGCGCAAGCTCATCCAGGCCTGTGGCCGCCTCATCCGAAAAGAGGCGGATCGGGGGCGGGTCACCATCCTGGACCGGCGCCTGCTGACCAAGCGCTACGGCAAGGGGCTGCTGGACGCCCTCCCCCCCTTCACCCGACGCATCGAGTGACACGGCTGACGCCCGCCATGCGATCCCCTGTCCCTCATGTCAGGAGGGGGCAGGAAGATAGAAGAGCACGCTGCCCGCAGGACTCGGGGCAGCGGGATCCACACCCCGCACACCGGAAGGCGCCATAAACGGCTATTGCCGCTGTGGGGCAAACCTGTAAAAATGACCCCCTATTTTTCAGTGGGCAATTGCCTGACTGTTCAAGGAGATGAAATGAAACTGACTGTTCTGGTACCGGCCCTGGCTGGTCTGTTGTGGGCAGGTAGCGCCCTGGCCGCTAGCCAACTGGAAATTACGAATCCCTATGTCATCCAGCTGCTCGATGGCGAACCCGTCAACCCCCAGCTACTCGACAAAGCCACCGTCTTCTCCCTGGAGCCCGGCAGGCACCAGGTAGTGGTCGCCTTCGAGGGCAACTACTCCAGCCGCAGTGAAACCAAGCTGGTCACCGCCGAGCCCCTGGTGATCAACTTCACCGCCGCCGACAACCAGCAACTCTTCCTCGACTTCAAGAAGCCCCGCAAGGAAGAAGAAGCCAAGCGTTTCGTCAAGGAACAGAACGTCGTTCTGAAAGACAAATCCACCGGCCAGGTCCTGAAATCCGAGCAGTTCGTCATGCCGACCGTGGGTGGCTTCCAGCTGACCCGTGACTATCAGCAGGAGCTGCTGAAGATGGGCAAGGCCTTCAACCAGCCCAAGACTGTGTCCGTCTCCACCGCCGCCGTGATGGCTGCCGCCAGCGCACCGGTGGAAGTGGCCCCGAGCAAGGCCATGAGCAACCCGGAAGCCCTGACCCAGCTGCAGAGCTGGTACAACAAGGCCGATGCGGAGACCCGCAAAGCCTTCCAGATCTGGGTGATCCAGCAGCAGTAAGGCGCATCGCACGCCTGCATCGAGGGGAGCCTGGCTCCCCTTTTTCATACCCGTTCATGGCCGATGCTTCATGTCACTGCGCATCTTCTATCACCCCCACTACTCCGCCCTGACACTGCCCGAGCGTCACCGCTTCCCCCTGGCCAAGTACCAGGCGCTGTTTGAACGCCTCGTCTCCCTCGACTATCCGCTGGCACAGGCCGCCCCTGCCAGCCGTGAGCAGATAGAGAAGGTGCACGATGCGGCCTATGTACAGGCCGCCCTCACCGGTACCCTCGATGAAGGGGCCATTCGCCGGCTCGGCTTTCCCTGGTCTCCCCTGCTGATTGAACGTACCCTGCACTCGGTCGGCGCCACCCTGGCCGCCAGCCGCCACGCCCTTGCGCAGGGCTGCGGACTGCAGATTTCCGGCGGCTACCACCACGCACACCGGGGGTTTGGCAGCGGCTTCTGCCTCTTCAACGATCTGGTGATCGCGGCACGAACCTGCCTGGACGAGGGACTCTGCGAGCGGGTACTGATCGTGGATCTCGATGTCCATCAGGGAGATGGCAGCGCCGCCCTGTGCACGGGCAGCCGTGACATCATCACCCTCTCCCTGCACGGAGAACACAACTTCCCCCGCCACAAGCCGGCCTCCCATCTGGACTTTCCCCTGCCAAGCGGCATGGAGGACGACGCCTATCTCGAGACCCTGAACCAGGCCCTCGCCCTGGCTCATCGCCTCTACGCCCCCGACTTCATCCTCTATCAGGCCGGGGTGGATGTGCACCGGGACGACGAGCTGGGCTACCTCTCCCTGAGCGACTCCGGCGTGCGCCAGCGCGATGCCATGGTCTTTGACTCTGCGCTTCGCCACGGGCTGCCCATCACCGCCGTACCGGGCGGGGGTTATCGGCGAGACTGGCAGCAGTTGATCCCGCTGCACCTCTCGCTCTTTGAAGCAGCAAGGCACCGGTTTGGTTGAGCGGCACCGCCCGGCCCATGATGAAAAAAGGCGACCCAAGGGTCGCCTCTTCTATATCCGTGCGCAGGGATGATGACGCCGTCTGCCCTCAGGCATGGGCCATCGGCGTCGGGTGCTCGCCCATCTTGCGCAGCAGCATCAGCAGATAGACCAGGGAGACCCCGGCAATCACCATGAACAGCAGATGATCCGAGTAGTGCTGCATCAAGAGCGCCGTCAGGGTCGGCCCGAGCAGGCTGCCGATGGTGTAGCTCAGCAGCAGCGCCTGGTTCATGGCCACCAGTTGATGCTGCTCCACCTTCTCGCAGGCCCAGGCCATGGCCACCGGATAGAGCGTGAAGCCCGCGGCCCCCAGAATGAACAGCGTCGGTCCCATGGCCGCGTTGCCGAGCATCGCCATGGCCCCCAGGATCACCACCAGCACCTGTACCCGCAGCACCGGCAGGCGCCCGAAACGATCCGCCAGACGCCCCACCGGCCATTGCCCCAGGATGCCGGCGCTCACCATCACCGCCATCCAGTAGCCGATGGCCCCGTCGCTCACCCCCTGGTGGTTCAGATAGAGCGGCATCAGACCATAAAGCACCCCCAGCACGATGCCGGAGAGGATGCAGCCGTTCACCCCCAGACGCGCCTGACGCAGGCGCAGCATCGGCCAGACCGGAGTCCTGGCCTGGTGGTTGCCTGACGGACTGGCGATGCGGGTGAACAAGAGCGGCAGCATGGCCGCCAACACCAGGGCGGTCACCCAGGGCAGCACCGCCATCAGCGACGTCGGCACCTTGCTCACCAGCAGTTGCCCAAGCACAGTGCCCACGTAATAGACCATCATGTAGGCGGCCAGCAGGCGACCCCGATTGCGGGCGTTGCCGCTGCACATCAGCGCGCTCTCCACCACCACCCAGATCATGGCGCAGCCGACCCCGGCGATGAATCGCCAGGCGAGCCAGCTCCAGAACGCCAGGGTCATGCCGAGCCCGACGCAGCCTGCGGCAAAGAGCGCACTGGCCAGGTAGTAACTGCGATTGAAGCCGCAGCGGGCGATGAGTCTGCCCGCCAACAGGGTTCCCAGCAGGTTGCCGGTGAAATAGGAGGAGCCGACCATGCCGACCTGCCAGGTGGGCAGATGCTCATGGGCGAGCCAGAGCGGCACCAGGGTATTCAATACCGCGATGGCCAGGGTCAGCAACAGCAGGCCACAGAGCAGGAGCAGCACCGGGCGGGAGTATGTGGTCATGGATAGAACCGTGGGGAGAGGCAAAATGCGAGCGCATCATGCCACCGCCTGTGCCTTTGTCAATCGGCACTGAGGCCGGGTCGCAAGGTTTTTCTGCCCACCGTGATGGCAACGCGGCACGGCCCTCCCCTGACGGGAGCCTCATCCCCTTGATTGGCCGACACCTTGGTCATGATGAGGGGAAGCGGGCGGTTGAATATCGACTCTGTGCCTCCCTCACGCCAGAGCGCCATGACCAGAAGAGGCGGCCCAGGGCCGCCTCTTCTTTCTAACAAGCACAACCTATCTTGCACAACGCCGGTCAGCGCTGACGCTTCTTGGCGTACTTGCGACGAGCCCGGGCCTGGCGCTCCTCTTCCCGCTCCGCCTTCTCCCTGGCTTTCTGCTCAGCCTCGGCCTGGGCTTCCACTATCTCGACGCTCACCATCTCTGGCGTCTCCAGGGAGATACGCCCCAGCATGCCGGACCGGAATTCATTGACCAGGATTTCCGAGGCCTTGTGCAGATCCGCAAGCCCCCCCTTGCGCATGAAGCCGCGCTGACGGGCAATGAGATCCAGCAGCTCGATCTCGGTCTCCGGCAGCTCGCTCAGCTGGTAGCGTGCCTTGATGCGCTCCGGATAGGCCTTGATGAAGTAGTCGGCGGCAAACATGGCGATGTCGGCGTAATCGAAGACGGTATCCTTGATGGCCGCCGTGATCGCCAGTCGATAACCGCAGGAGGGCGGGTTGAGCTTGGGCCACAGGAAGCCAGGGGTGTCCGTCAGGATGACGTGGTTGTCGAGCTTGATCCGCTGCTGGGACTTGGTCACCCCCGCCTCGTTGCCGGTCTTGGCGATGATGCGCCCCGCCAGGGTGTTGATCAGGGTGGACTTGCCCACGTTGGGGATGCCCATGATCATGGCGCGCACCCCGCGCAGCTCGAAGTTGCGCTCCGGCAGCATCTCGTGGCACAGGGTCAGCAACTGCTTGATTTTCTCCGGCTCCTGCTGGGTCAGGGGCAGTGCCTTGATCCCCTTCTCCTGCTCCATGTGGGCCACCCACAGCGCGGTGATCTCGGGGTCGGCAAGGTCTGCCTTGTTGAGCACCTTGATCACCGGCGTCTCCCCGCGCAGCTCCGGCACCAGGGGGTTCTCGCTGGAGAAGGGGATGCGGGCGTCGAGCATCTCGATGATGACATCGACCTGGGGCATGACCTCTGCAATCTCTTTGCGGGCCTTGTGCATGTGGCCGGGGAACCAGTTGATGGACATATCCGTTACTCTCTCATTGGCATGCGGTCCCCTCTCGGGGCTGCGGGCGCTCGGGGTTGCGGGTGCGTGGTGATGCGCCAGACCGCTGGCACTCATCGCAAGGGGGCGCATTTTACCTGCTGCGGCCCCGATTTGACAGGCTATTCTGGCCGGGTGTTGTCACCCGGGTGGCCGGATGCCCACCACGCCACCGGGAGGTGAGTGGCAAAACACAATCAACATAACCCATTGATATAAGATAACATTTGCAAGGCGCTTTCACCGTATTGTCATCTCTCTTCACTAAAAGTGTCATCTGCCCCCTCTAGGCTGCGCTCAGGTTTCACAAGGAGCGAACCCCAATGAGAAAGATGGCAGGAATTGCAGTGATGATAGGCGCCGCCCTGGCCGCCGGCTGCAACTCCAACAACGACAGCAACACCCCGGAACCCAGCGCCAAGAACGTGATCTTCTTCCTCGGCGACGGCATGGGTCTCAACACCCTCACCGCCTCCCGGATCTATGGCGTCGGCGAAGAGGGCAGCCTCACCATCGACACCCTGCCGGAAACGGCCTTCATCAAGACCTTCTCCCACGATGCCCAGGTGACCGACTCGGCCCCCTCCATGGCGGCCTACATGACCGGGGTCAAGAGCAACAACGGCGTCATCAGCATGGACAGCGACGCCACCCAGGAGAGCGATTGCAGCCAGAGCGGCGGCAAAGCGGTGACCACCCTGCTGGAGCTGGCCAAGGCCGATGGCCGTGGCACCGGCGTGGTCACCACCACCCGGGTCACCCACGCCACCCCGGCCGCCACCTATGCCCATATCTGCAACCGGGACCTGGAGGCTGATATCGCCGTCCAGATGGTGCCGGGGGGCAGCGGTTACAACAGCGCCCTGAAAGAGGGGCTGGACGTGGTGCTCGGGGGCGGCAGCGGCTTCTTCCTGCCCAGCGCCGACAAGGGCAAGCGGACCGATGGTCGCAACCTCATCGACGAGATGAAGGCGAAGGGCTATCAGTTTGCCGCCACCCTGGACGAGCTGAACCAGGCCGATGCGAGCAAGCCGCTGCTGGGCCTGTTTGGCTCAAGCCACATGAAATATGACCTGGACCGGCCCGCCAGCGAGCCGTCACTGGCCCAAATGACCCTGGCTGCCATCAAGCAGCTCAAGGGCAAAGAGAAGGGCTACTTCCTGATGGTGGAAGGGGGGCGCATCGACCACGCCCTGCACGACACCAACGCCAAGCGCGCCCTGCAGGATACCCTCGCCTTCGACAACGCCATCCAGGCCGCCATCAATGAAGTGAAGAAAACCGATCCCGAGCTGAAAAACACCCTGATCGTGGTCACCGCCGACCATGACCACACCCTGGTGCTCAACGGGTACGCCAAGCGCACCGGCAAGACCACGGCAGGCAATGCGGGCGTGCTCGGGCTGGTGAAGAACTACGAGACCGGCGAGCCGAGCAAGGATAGCGATGGCATGCCCTACACCATCATCGGCTTTGGCAACGGCTACAACCGGGTGGACGGCCCGCGCAGCAGCGTGGCGGCCCTCGACGACGCCACCGTCTCCGCCGACGACTATCACCAGGAGGTGGTGGTCAAGGTGGGCGAGATAGGCAACGAGACCCACGGCGGTACCGATGTCTTCCTCGGCGCCATCGGCCAGGGAGCGGAGCGCTTCCACGGCTCTCTCGACAACACCGCCGTGTTCGGCAAGATCAAGGCTGCGGCCAAGCTGTAAGGGATTATCAGGATGAACATCACCATGAAAAAGACGCTGGTCTGCACCGCCCTGCTCGGCACGCTTGGCGGCCTCTCCCAGGCGCACGCCGCCGATGCCAAGAACGTCATCCTCTTTATCGGTGACGGCATGGGCCCCACAGTGCTCACCGCCACCCGCCTGTTCAAGGTGGGGGAAGAGGGGGAGCTCGAGATGATGAAACTGCCCCAGAGCGCGCGCATCAAGACCTTCTCCCACGATGCCCAGACCACGGACTCCGCCCCCTCCATGGCGGCCTACACCACCGGCGTCAAGATGAACAACGAGGTGATCGCCATGAGCAGCGACACCAGGGCCGTGGCACCGTCCAAGGATGCCAACGGCAACAAGGGCATCAACAACTGCACCAGCGACAACGGGAGCCCGGTGCCCACCATTCTCGAGCTGGCCAAGGCGGCGGGCAAGTCGGTGGGGGCCGTCACGACCACGGAGCTGACCCATGCCACCCCGGCGGCGACCTATTCCCATATCTGCCACCGGGATGCGGCCTACGCCATCGCCGAGCAGGCGGTACCGGGCGGCGCCGGCTTCAACCAGGCGCTGGGGGATGGGGTCGATGTGCTGATGGGGGGCGGCGCCAACCACTGGACGCCCTACAGCGCCAGCAACAAGGGCGGCCGGGCCGACGGCCGGGATCTCACCGCCGAGCTGACCGCCCGGGGCTACCGCTATGTCACCACCAAGGATGAGCTCTCTGCTGTCAACTCGGGCAAGGTGCTGGGGCTGTTCAGCACCAAATCCCACCTCGACTACGAACTGGACCGCGTCGCCAAGGGGGCGGCCAGTACCCAGCCGTCCCTCTCCGAGATGACCGCCAAGGCGATCGATCTGCTCAGCCAGAACAGCCAGGGCTACTTCCTGATGGTGGAGGGGGGACGTATCGACCACGCCCTGCATGCCACCAACGCCAAGCGATCCCTGACCGATGCGGTGGCGCTGGACGAGGCGATCAAGACGGCCCTCGGCAAAGTGGATTTGAGCGATACCCTGATCGTGGTCACCGCCGACCACGACCACACCATGACCATCAACGGCTATTCAGCCAAGGGCAACAAGGTGCTGGATCTGGTCAAGAACGCCGATGGCTCGACCCAGAACGACGCGGACGGCAAGCCGTTCACTACCCTGGTATTCGGCAACGGCCCCAACCGCCAGGACCAGCGTCCCACCCTCACCAGCGATGAGGTGATGGCGGATGACTACCTGCAGGAGACCGGGGTCAAGCTCGGCTCCGAGACCCACGGCGGCGGCGATGTGATGCTGTTCGCGGATGGCGCTGGCAGCGGCCGCTTCAAGGGCACCCTGGACAACACCCTGGTGTTCGGCAAGCTCAAGGAGGCGCTCGGTCTATAAGGCACAGGGCCCGGTGTCACGCCGGGCCCTCTCCTGACGAGCGATCAAGCATGATGCGATTGTTACTTTCGATATGGCTCCTTGGCTGTACTCTTTCCTTTCCCCTACTGGCCGATGAGGCACCCGATCTGGCCGCCCGCATCCGCTATCAGGACAGGATCACCGGCAGCGATGGCATCGCCAGAGAGAGCGTCTGGCAGGAGAAGTGGCTGCGAGTGGGCAACCAGGTGTGGAGCCAGCGGCTCATCCCTCTGCCCCTTGCCCGAGCCTATCACGCCACTCACGACGCCACGCCCGGCCACAAGCACTTTACCCACCAGATGGCGGCGCGCTGGGTCACCCTGGATGACGGGGGCGACCTGCAACTGCGCTACGCCGACGCCTGGCACAACCAGCTGGTGGAGGTGCCGCCGGAAGAGTATGGCCAGGTGGCCTTCAAACCGGATTGGGAGCGGATCCGCTACCTCGTCAACCCGGCCCTGCTGCAGGAGATGACCCCCCTCGACGAGGCGGCCCCCGAGCAGGCCCGCTGGTACGAAAAGCGCGAGGGCAAGCAGCGCACCCGCATCCTCTGGTCGAGCCGCTGGCAGTTGCCGCTGGTGGTGGAGTCGGCGAGCCTCGACGGCTACCGCAGCTACCGGATGGAGGTGGCCCTCAAACCCCTGCCAAGGCAGTTGCCCTGGCAACAGCTCGACGGCTACCAGACCCTGGATCTGCGCGACTTCTTCGACTGACCCACCCTCTTCCCCCAATGGGTTGGCTGACTTGGGGTAACGGGATGTTACACTCTGTGTACTCATCCCTGACCCGGCCTTCTATGCGTCTTCCCCTACTGCTTTTATTCTGCTGCGCCCTTCTCCTCCCGGGCCCCGGCGCCCACGCCGTGGTGGTCATCGCAGCCGAGATCCCCCCTTATGTCATCCGCTCCCAGCAGGGGGCCCCGAGCGGCATGGCCATCGAGGTGCTGGAAGAGGCGGCCCGCCGCCTTCAGGAGCCGCTGGAGATCGAGCTGATGCCGCTGGCCCGCGCCCTCAGCCAGACCCGCCACCGCCCGGATGTGCTACTGCTGCCGCCAGCCAGAAATGCCCAGCGCGAGCCCCTGTTCCTCTGGATTGCCCCCCTGCTGGAGGAGGCCTTCGTGCTGGTCAGCCACCGCCAGCACCACCCGGCCCCCCTCTCCGTCAAGGAGGTGGCCGGCCTGACCCTGGGGGCCTTGCGCGGCTCTCATGGTCAGAGCCTGATCCAGCCTCTGGAGGGAGTGACCCGGGAGCTGGTCACCGAGGAGGTCAGCAACGCCAGCAAGCTGGCGAGGGGTCGCATCCAGGGCTGGGCGGTGGCCTGGAATACCGCCCGTTACAACCAGCAGCGGGCTGGCTTGCCCCTGGCGGATCTGGTGCGCGGCGACACCCTGCAACAGAGCGCCCTCTATCTGGCCGCCAGCCCGCTGTTTCCTGCGGCAGAGGCGCTGCGCTGGCGCAAGGCGATTGAGGGAATGCGCGAGGATGGCAGCCTGGCACGCATCCTCAAGCAGTACGATTATCAGGCGCCCTGACACCGGCCGGGCATTTGCCAAAGCCATTCAGAATGGTTATGGTATCCCCATGAAAGCGCTCATGATTTTTTCCAGCCTGCTCACACCCCGTTGAGCCCCCGCCCTCGCCCCTGACCGCGAGTCGCTCGGGGGCATCGCGTTTGCGATCTATTCTCACAATCCGAACCCTTTTTCGACCAGCTTGCCCGTCATCCTGGTCCTATCAGCCATTGATAAGGAATACCCAATGCAACAGCCTCATCTCGTCATCTCCAGCCTGGATCTGGATCGCATCGAGCAACTGCTCGGCAACCACCCGCAACACCTGGCCCTGCAGGAGGAGCTGGACCGCGCCGAGATCCGCGACCCGGCCGACATGCCGCCGGACGTGGTGACCATGAACAGCACGGTGCGCTTCAAGATGCAGAACAGCGGCAACGACTTCTGCCTGACCCTGGTCTACCCGAAGGACGTGCAGGGGGACGAGTCGAAGATCTCCGTGCTGGCACCGGTCGGTAGCGCCCTGCTGGGATTGAAGGTGGGTGACAGCATCGCCTGGCCGGGCCCGGCCGGGCGCACCATCCAGGTGGAGATCCTGGAAGTGGTCTATCAGCCGGAGCGCGCGGGCGAGCTGCACCGCTGACCGGGCCGGGGACGCTCTGCCCGCCACCGAGACGAGCAGAGCGTACCCTTCCTTTTATTGCCGCCCGTGTATTGCCGCCCGCGCCCCATGCCCAGACGGGGCGTGCATCGCCGCCTCATCCTGTTCAGACGTTCTCCTCCCCCTTGAGCCAAGTGGCGAGCGGGAGTATCTTGTTGGCCCCGCCAGCGCCCTGGCCGCAGATTTCAGGCTGACATCATGATTAAGATTGCCCTCATCGACGATCACCAGATCGTCCGCTCCGGCTTTGCCCAGTTGCTCAATCTCGAACCCGATCTGCGGGTGGTCGCCGAATTTGGCTCCGCCGCCGAGGCCCTAGCCGGGTTGCCCGGCAGCGGGGCCCGGGTCTGCGTCTGTGATATCTCGATGCCCGACCAATCGGGGCTGGAGCTCCTCAAGCAGCTCCCCTCCGGCCTCGCGGTAGTGATGCTCTCGGTCCACGACAGCCCGGCCCTCATCGAGCAGGCGCTGCAGACCGGTGCCAAGGGATTTCTCTCCAAGCGTTGCAGCCCGGATGAGCTGATCGCTGCCGTGCGTACCGCCGCCCAGGGGGGCTGCTACCTGACCCCGGATATCGCCCAGAAGCTGGCCAACAGCAGCCGGGATCCCCTCACCAATCGGGAGCGGGAGATTGCCCAGTTGCTGGCCCAGGGGCTGGAGGTGAAGAGCATCGCCGAGCAGCTCGGTCTCTCCCCCAAGACGGTGCATGTGCACCGCGCCAACCTGATGGACAAGCTCAAGGTCAGCAACAACGTCGAGCTGGCCCACCGCATGCTGGATAGCTGGTGATCTCCCGTCTGGCCAGCTATGTCGCCATCGCGCTGGCGGCCAGCTTCATCTTTGCCGCCGGCTGGTTTTGCCTCTGGAGCATCAGCCTGCATCTGGCGGGTGGCCCGGCGCTGGCGGTGCTGCTGTTCCCCTTTGGCCTGCGCCTCGGGCTGCTGCTGCAAAGTCCCGGCCACTACTGGCCGCCGCTGTTGCTGTGCGAAGGGCTGTTGCTCTTCTGGCTCAATCAGGAGGTGGGGCTGCCCCACTGGCCATGGCTGGTCGCCGGCAGCCTGCTCACCCTGTTGCCGCTGTTCATTGCCCGTCGCCAGCAGGTACGCAACGACTGGCAACAACTGTTGCTGCTGCTCGCTACCGTCACGGCGGCGGCGCTGTTGCAAGCCCTGCTCTGGCATCTGGCGGGAGAGGATGGCCTCTCGGCCCTGCTGCTCAGCCTCACCGGCGGTCTCACCCTCACCTCCACCTGCATGCTGATCTGGCACTACCTGACCCGCGCTACCTGGGTGCCGCTGGGGCCTGCGCTGGTGGATCAACCGGTGGACTGGCGTTTTCGCCATCTGGTCTGGTACCTGTTGCTGTTCGTATTGAGCCTCTGGCTGCAACTGGGGTTGCCCAACTCGCTGGTGCGCTTCACGCCGTTTTGTCTCGCCATCCCCATCATCGCCATGGCGTGGCGCTACGGCTGGCAGGGGGCGCTGCTCGCCACCCTGATGAACACCATCGCCCTGCTGGCGAGCCAGGCCTGGCATGATCACCCCCTCGACCTGCTGCTCTCCCTGCTGGCACAGAGCCTCACCGGCCTGCTGCTCGGCGCCGGGATCCAGCGCCAGCGTGAGCTCAATCAGGCGCTGACCCGCCAGCTCGCCCACAATCGCCAGCTCACCGAGCGGCTGCTGGAGACCGAGGAGAGCATCCGCAAGGAGGTGGCGCGCGAGC
Source organism: Aeromonas sp. QDB31 (assembly GCF_027707605.1). NCBI lineage: Bacteria > Pseudomonadati > Pseudomonadota > Gammaproteobacteria > Aeromonadales > Aeromonadaceae > Aeromonas > Aeromonas sp. QDB31. The sequence goes on from NZ_JAPCIX010000006.1 coordinate 101,900, forward strand.
TGCACGACGACATCGGCCAGACCATCACAGCCATTCGCACCCAGGCGGGCATAGTGCGCCGGCTCGCCCCCGATAACGCCGGGGTAGGCCAGAGCAGCGCACTTATCGACACCCTGTCGCTCGGGATCTACGACGCGGTGCGCGGCCTGCTCGGGCGACTGCGCCCGCGCCAGCTCGACGACATGACCCTGGAGCAGGCGGTACGCAGTCTGCTGCGGGAACTGGAGCTGGAGCGCCGCGGCATCGTTACCCGACTGGAGTGGCAGTTGGCGGATGGGGATCTCTCCGATGCCCAGCGGGTCACCCTGTTTCGGGTCTGTCAGGAGGGGCTCAACAACGTGGTCAAACATGCCAACGCCCACTCGGTCACCATCCGCGCCCGGGCCAGCGGCGAGCAGTTGCAACTGGTGCTGGAAGATGATGGCCGCGGCCTGCCACAGAGTCGCCCGCAGCAGGGCTATGGCCTGCTCGGCATTCGCGAGCGGGTGCAGGCGCTCGGGGGCAGTCTGCAACTCTCCTGCATCCACGGCACCCAGCTGACGGTCAACCTGCCCAGTCGCAGACGGGAGGAGAGTCATGACTGATCACCACCAGAGGGCCAGCCTGTGCTGAGTTTTATGAGAAGCGCGCCACCTCAGCCACTCATTCGTGATCAGGCCGAGATCGACGCCACCTATCGTCACTGGCGGCTGCACCTGCTGCTGACCATGTATCTGGGCTACGCGGTCTTCTACTTCACCCGCAAGAGCTTCAACTTCGCCATGCCGGACATGCTGGCGAGCGGCATGCTGGACAAATCCGACATCGGCATGCTCTGGACCCTGTTCTACATCACCTACGGCTGTTCCAAGTTCTTCTCCGGCATCATCAGCGACCGCGCCAACCCACGCTACTTCATGGGGATTGGCCTGATGGCGACCGGCGTCATCAATATACTGTTCGGCCTCTCGTCGGCACTCTGGATGTTTGCCGCCCTCTGGGTCGCCAACGCCTTCTTTCAGGGCTGGGGTTGGCCCCCCTGCTCCAAGCTGCTCACCAGCTGGTATTCGCGTACCGAGCGCGGGGTCTGGTGGTCGGCCTGGAACACCGCCCACAACGTCGGCGGGGCACTCATCCCCCTCATCGTCAGCACCATTGCCCTGCAGCATGGCTGGCGCTACGGCATGATAGTGCCAGGGGTTATCGCCATCGTCGCGGGGTTGTTCCTCTGCTGGCGGCTGCGGGATACACCGGCCGCCATGGGACTGCCCACGGTGGGAGTGTGGCGCAATGATGCCATGGAGCTGGCCCAGCAGACCCAAGATGCGGGGCTCTCCCACCGCCAGATCCTGCGCAAATATGTGCTGGGCAACCCCTATATCTGGCTGCTGGCCTGCTGTTACGTGCTGGTTTATGTGGTGCGCACCGCCATCAATGACTGGGGCAATCTCTATATGACCGAGCAGCGCGGCTTCAATCTGATGAGCGCCAACTCGGCCATCTCCATGTTCGAGGTGGGGGGCTTTATCGGGGCCCTAGTGGCGGGCTGGGGATCGGACAAGCTGTTCAACGGCAACCGCGGGCCCATGAACCTTATCTTTGCGGTGGGGATCCTGCTGGCGGTGGGATCGCTGTGGCTGATGCCCTTCTTCAGCTACGTGATGCAGGCGGCCTGCTTCTTCACCATCGGCTTCTTCGTGTTTGGCCCCCAGATGCTGATCGGCATGGCGGCGGCGGAGTGCTCTCACAAAAACGCGGCTGGGGCGGCCACCGGCTTTGTCGGACTGTTTGCCTACATGGGGGCGGCGCTGTCGGGCTATCCGCTCGCCAAGGTGATGGAGATCTGGCACTGGAACGGCTTCTTCGTGGTCATCTCGGTGGCGGCCGGGGTCTCGGCCCTGCTGCTGCTCCCCTTCCTCAAAGCCCAGGCACCGCGAGCCCTCGTCACCGAGCCGGGCTGATCACAACAGCTCAGGCCGGCAGGCAGACCCGGTTCTTGCCGCTGCGCTTGGCCCGATAGAGGGCGCGATCCGCCTGACCGAACAGGGTATCGAGATGCCAGCCCCGGGCATAGGGCACCAGCCCCAGGCTGGCGGTGACCTGGATGCCGTCCAGGGGCAGCGTCGCTATCCCCTGGCGGATCTGCTCGCAGCGGGCCTGCTGGGCCAGGGCATCCCCCTCGGGCAGCAGCAGCACGAACTCCTCGCCGCCGAAGCGACTGGCCACCAGATCCCCCTGACCGGCCAGATAGGCACCCACTGCCGCCAGTACCCTGTCCCCCACCTCGTGACCGTGACGATCGTTGATCTGCTTGAAGTCATCGAGATCCAGCACCACCAGCGCCCCCTGTTTGGGTGCAGTCACACAGCGCTCCATAAAGCCACGCCGGTTGAGCAGGCCCGTCAGGGGATCCTGGCTGGCCTGCCGACGCAGGGCCAGTGCCCGGTACTGGGTACAGAGCAGCAACACCCCGAAGGTGGAGAGGTAGTTGCCCATCAACATGGAGAGAAAGGGCAGTACATTGACCACGTGCTTGTCCATCAGCACCCGCGCCTCGCCGCTGAGCAGGGAGCCCATGCGCACCAGGTTGAAGCCATAGAGCAGAATGTTGACCACGGTAAACACCAGCACCGCCGGCAGGTAGGCCGGATAGCCATGACGCCAGATGAGCACCACCACCACGGCCCCCAGCACCATGTAGCTCAGGCAGGCCAGCAACACCCTGGGGGCCATATGGTCGTTGAACAGCACGCTCCAGCAGAGGAACAGCAGGTAGATCAGCATGAAGAGTGCGAAGGCCCGCCAGTTCGGCGACTCGCCGAAGAAGCGTTGCAGCGCCAGTGGCATCAGGGCGATACAGAGGGTGATGAGCAGGTTGGCCAGCCAGATCCCCGCCATGTGCGGCGCGAACACCTGCAGGAAGAACAGCGACTGGGCCGCCAGGGCACAGAGGCTGGACCACCACCAGAGTCCGAGGCCCGGGATCTCCCTGTGGGTCGACCAGATGATGGAGAGGGTGATGAATCCCAGACCGTAGCCCCCGAGGGCCATGAACATCAGTGTGAATATGTCCAGATTGAGCAGAATTGAGGCGTCCATTCCCGAACCTTCCAATGGGGATGGCTGAGTATATGGGAAGCCCATGACAAGACACAGAGGGAGCCTTCTGGCGCAATAAAATATTTTCCGGGTCTCCGCTTGGCCGCCCCGCCACCCAGCCTGATGCCATGCACTTAAGGTTCGTTCGGCCCCAGATATCCCGCTTGCCATACAGCAAAATGCCTGCCAACTATTTTTGCACTTGAACCCGCGCCATTAGATAGATATGTTGTTTTCATGTGGTTTTATGAGCCGTGCCACGAGGAAAAAACGTCACTAACCTATTGAGTCGTCTGACACAATCGGATTTTGGTACATTTTTCACTCAACCCACGAAGAATAGAATCCCATATGGGGCTTTTGCCTCAATCAAGACAATAATCCTGTCTTGCCTGTTGCCGGATGCAGCAGTCTCTTGTGCCACGGAGTCGCACGGGAGCAGGTTCAAGGCCGAACACACTTACGACAGAGACGTCACTTATGATCAAAAAACTCATTCTTTCTACCCTGCTGCTGTGCGGGCTCGCCAATGCCGCTCCCAGCTCTACCCTGGATGCCGTACTGGAGCGCGGTGTGCTGCGGGTCGGCTTCGACGCCGGCTATCAACCCTTCGAGATGACCAACAAGCAGGGCCAGTACATCGGCTTCGACGTGGATCTCGCCAAGATGGTCGCCAAAGAGATGGGCGTGAAGGTGGAGTTCGTCAACACCGCCTGGGACGGCATCATCCCGGCCCTGCTGACCGACAAGTTCGACGTCATCATGGGCGGCATGACGGTCACCCCCCAGCGCAACCTGCGCGTCAACTTCGCCGATCCCTACATCGTCGTGGGCCAGACCATAGTCCTGCGCAAGGACAAGGCGGGCGAGATCAAATCCTTCCAGGACCTCAACGATCCCAAGTACAAGATCGCGGTCAAGCTCGGCACCACCGGCGAGCAGGCGGTCAAGCGCATGATCCCCAAGGCCACCCTGCTGCAGTTTGAAACCCAGGACGACGCCAAGCTGGAAGTGATCAATGGCAAGGTCGACGCCTTCGTCTACGACCTGCCCTACAACGCCATCTTTGCCTCCCAGAACACCGGCGCCGTGGTGCACCTGGACAAGCCGTTCACCTTCGAGCCGCTGGCCTGGGCCATCCGCAAGGGGGATCAGGACACCCTCAACTGGTTCAACAACTACCTGCGCCAGATCAAGGGCGACGGCAGCTACGACCGTCTCTACAAGAAGTGGTTCGAATCCAACGCCTGGCTGAACCAGCTCAAATAACCTCTCAAGGGGCGGCTCGCCGCCCCTTCACGCAGACTCCCACACAATAACGACAAGAGAGGTTGTGACAGTGATCAACCCCAAAATCACAAGACAGATGGAAAAACAGCCCAACCTGCTGCTCTGGCACGGGGTCTTCCTGCTGATGGTGCTGGCCGCCATCTTTGGCATCTACAAGGCCGTGCAGGCAGTGGATTACACCTGGCGCTGGGAACGCATTCCCCAGTACATCGCCTACCAGGCCGAGCAGAAACAGTACGCAGAATTTGACGGCACAGTGGTGACCGGCACCACAGCCGCAGAGAAGGGGCAACTCTTCCTGCAAGACGATCTCGACCCCAACCGTCGCCAGGCCATCGCCAGCACGGGCGCCCAGGTTGCCGAAGGGGATACCGTCTTCCTCGGTGACACCCTGGATGTGCAACTGAGCTGGACCGCCGGTCCCATCGCCTGGGGTGTCTGGGTCACGGTCAAGCTCTCCCTGGTGGCGGGCGTCTTCGCCATCCTGCTGGGCACCCTGGCGGGCCTCGCAAGACTCTCCCCCAATCCCGCCCTGCGCAACCTGGCGGTCACCTATGTGGAGCTCATTCGCGGCACCCCGCTGCTGGTGCAGATCTTCATCGTCTATTTCTTTATCGGCACTGTACTCAATCTGGATCGCTTCACCGCCGGGGTGGCGGCGCTCGCGGTCTTCACCGGCGCCTATGTGGCCGAAATCGTGCGGGCCGGCATCAGCTCCATCCACAAGGGGCAGATGGAGGCGGGCAGAAGCCTCGGCATGACTGCGGCCCAGACCATGCGCTACGTGATCCTGCCCCAGGCATTCAAGCGGGTGCTGCCGCCGCTCGCGGGCCAGTTCATCAACCTCATCAAGGACTCCTCCCTGGTCTCGGTCATCTCCATCACGGATCTCACCAAGGCGGGACGGGAGGTGGTCAGCTCCACCTTCAGCCCGTTCGAGGTGTGGTTCACCGTGGCCCTGCTCTATCTGGTGCTGACTGGCACTCTCTCCTTCCTGGTACGCCGTCTGGAGGTGAAATATGCGCGCAGCAACTGATCCCATTATCAACGCTCAACCTGTGTCGAGAAGTGCTGCCATCACCGGCACGCCCCGCGCCTTCCTGGTACGCCGTCTGGAGGTGAAATATGCGAAAAGCAACTGATCCGATTATCAAAGCGAGCGGTGTAGAGAAGTTCTACGGCACCGAGGTGCACGCCCTCAAGAACGTCAGCACCCAGGTAGCGGAAGGAGAAGTGGTGGTGATAGTGGGTCCGAGCGGATCCGGAAAATCCACCTTCCTGCGCACCCTCAACCAGCTCGAGACCATCAACGACGGCCATATCGAGGTCGATGGTATCAGCCTGACCGAGCCCGGGGATGTCAACAAGCTCCGGGAAGAGGTGGGCATGGTGTTCCAGTCCTTCAACCTCTTCCCCCACTTGAACGTGCTGGACAACATCAGCCTCGCCCCCCAGAAGGTGCGGGGGTTGTCGCGCAAGGAGGCCGAGGACAGAGCCAAGGCGCTGCTGTTGAAAGTGGGGCTGTCCAACAAGGCCCAGAGCTACCCGTCCCAGCTCTCCGGCGGCCAGCAGCAGCGGGTGGCCATCGCCCGGGCGCTCGCCATGCAGCCGCGCATCATGCTGTTTGACGAGCCCACCAGCGCCCTGGATCCCGAGATGGTGGGCGAGGTACTGGACGTCATGAAGGGCCTGGCCAAAGAGGGCATGACCATGGTGGTGGTGACCCACGAGATGGGCTTCGCCCGGGAAGTGGCGGACAGGGTGCTGTTCATGGAGAGCGGCGAGCTGCTGGTAGACGAGAAGCCCACCGACTTCTTCGACAATCCCCCCTCCCCGCGTCTGCGCCAGTTCTTGAGCCAGGTGCTCTGACGCTGACAGCCGTAGAAAGCAGAAGAGGGAGCCCATGGCTCCCTATTCTGCTTACATTCCCGGCATGATCACCCGGGTCAGCGCCCCTGACGTTTCCCCTGCGACAGGCTCTCGCCATCTGACGATCCGCCGCACGGACGGAGCAAGGATGTTAATGAAATTTTAAATTCATTCGGTATGCTGGAACCCAACTGGTCCAACCGGATGCCTCACATGGATGTGCAACTGCTGCTGCTCTACCTCTCCCCCGTCTTTCTGGCCTTCGTCGGCTGGGAGATGCTCTATCTGCGCAAACACGGCGCGGCCTTTCCCACCGCCACCTACCAGTGGCGGGACCTGTTCGCCAACGCCGCCCTGGCGCTGATGCATCAGGGGGGCGATGCCCTGACAGCCATCGCCATCGCCTACCTCTATGACGCGCTGTGGGGCTGGCGGCTGCTGGATATCGAGCTGAACCTCTGGAGCGTGCTGCTGCTCTTCCTGTTGCAGGATCTCTGCTACTGGCTGTTCCACTTTGCGAGCCACCATGTGCGCTGGCTCTGGGCCTCCCACGTGGTGCACCACAGCTCGGAGCGGCTCAACCTCTCCACCGCCTTTCGCCAGAGTCTGATGTACCCCGTCTCCGGCATGTGGCTGTTCTGGATCCCGATGATCCTCATCGGCTTCCCCCCCGAGGCCGTGGTCGCCACAGTGCTCCTCAGCCTGGGCTTCCAGTTCTTCGTCCACACCCAGGTGGTGGGCAAGCTCGGCAAGCTGGAGTGGATCCTCAATACCCCTTCCCACCACAGGGTGCACCACGCCAGCAACGCCAAGTACATAGACCGCAACTTCGCCGGGGTGCTCATTATCTGGGATCGGCTGTTTGGTACCTTCGTGGAAGAGGACCCCACCGAGCCCTGTCGCTTCGGTATCACCAAGCCCGTCCACAGCTTCAACCCCCTCACCCTCACCTTCCACGAGTGGCGCGACATGCTGCGCGACGCCCGCGGCCTGCCCTGGTCAGAGAAGCTCAAGGTGCTGTTTGGCAAACCGGCGGGCCCGGGGAACACCTGAGCCACACGCCACAAAAAAGAGAGCGCCCTTGGGCGCTCTCTTGCATTTGATCGTCAGGTCCCTCAGACGTGGGCAAAGGACCAGATGGCGGGCACCAGGCTCACCAGGGTTATCCCGGCCAGCAGACGCTCGCGCAGGCTGAGCCGCTGTTCCGCCCCGAGCTGACGGCGACTGTAGAGAAACAGCAGCAGACCCGGCCCGTAGAGCAACAAGGAGAGCAGCAGGTACTCCACCCCGGCGGCATAGAGCAGCCAGAGACCGTAACCGCTCGACACCAGCGCCACCGCCCGCACCAGGCCATTGCCCTCTCCACTCAAGGAGAGCTTGAGCAGGAAGAGGCCGATCAACAGATAGGGCACCAGTATCATGGAGGTGGAGATGAGCAGCAGGTTGGTGTACCCCTTGCCGAGCAGCCACACCAGCAACAGGCAGCCCTGCACCGTCAGGCTGGTGAGCCAGAGCGACGCTATGGGGGTGCCGTTGCGGTTCTGGCGCCGGAAGATGGCCGGGAAGGCGCCGTGACGGGCCGCGCTGAAGGGCACTTCGGCCGAGAACAGGGTCCAGCTCACGTAGGAGGCGAGCACCGAGACGATGAGACCGATGCTGATGAGCACCTTGCCCCAGGAGCCCGTCATCTGGGCCATCAGCCCCGCCATGGAGGGGTTGGGCAGGGCCGCGAGCTCGGGGCGACTCAATATCCCGAGCGCCAGCACCGAGATGAGCACATAGAGCAGCAGCGCCAGCACCACCCCCAGCACGGTGGCCGTGCCCACGTCCCGCTTGTTTCTCGCCCGGGCCGACAGCACCGCCGCCCCCTCGATGCCGGTGAAGACCCAGAGGGTGATCAGCATGGTATTGCGCACCTGCTCGGAGACCGGTACCGCCAGGGTGCTGCCCTGCTGATCCGCCGCGAAGGTGACCGGATCGAACCAGTAGCAGGCGAACAGGATGAACAGCAGCAGTGGCAGGCTCTTGGCCAGGGTCGCCACCAGGTTGAACAGGGCCGCCTGCTGCACGCCGCGGGCCACCAGCAGGTGCACCGCCCAGAGGATGCAGGACTCGCCGATGAAGGCGGCCAGGGTGTTGCCCTCGCCAAACCAGACCCGCTCCGGCGTATCGACAAAGCTGCCCAGCGCCGCGAAGGCGATCACCAGATACCCCACCACGCCGATGGTGGCACAGAGCCAATAGCCCCAGGCAGAGAAGAAGCCCACCAGATCGCCAAAGCCGGCGCGGGCATAGCTGTAGATGCCGCCATCGAGATCCGGTCTTAGCCGCGACAGATAGAGGAAGCTCGCGGCCAGGGCCAGAATACCCACCCCGGTCACGCCCCAGCCGATCAGCACGGCGCGGGCACCGGCCACCTCGGCCATGTTCTGGGGCAGGCTGAAGATCCCCGCCCCCACCATGGAGCTGAACACCAGGGCGGTGAGAGACCAGAGGCCTATCTTGCTCTCTTTCATGGGATCTCCTTAGCGCAGCCGGCTGGCCAGTGCCTCAATGTGTTCCGGGCCTATGCCGCAGCAGCCACCGATGAGGGAAGCCCCGGCACCGCGCCAGCGCTCGGCCCAGCCAAGGTAATCCAACGGCCCCAGATCGGCGCGGATCTCGTCCAGGCCGTCGTTGGCGGTGGCTTCCTTGGGCTGGGGCGGGAAGGCGTTGGCATAGGCGCCGAGGCGAACGTCGGTGCGCCCCTGGGCCTGCAACACGGCGCCGGCTACCTTGAGCGCCCCTTCGATCACCTCGGGCTGGCAACAGTTAAACAGGATGGCGTCCACCCCGGCCGCCACCAACGCGGTCACAGCATCCTCCACCCGCTCCCCGGAGCGCAGGGTGGGTTCGCTCCCCGGCGCCTCGTCCTCCAGGGTGAAAGAGACCCAGAACGGCTTGCCATCGCCTGGCAGCAGAGCCTTGAGGGCCAGCGGCTCGGCGATGAGGCTCATGGTCTCCGCCAGCCAGAGATCCACGTGGGGGGAGAGCGCCCGAACAAGCGGGGTCGCCAGCTCGCTCACCCGTTCTGCCTGATACAGATCGGCGCGGTAGGAGCCAAACAGCGGTGGCAGTGAACCGGCCACCTGCACCGCGCCCCCCTGGTCGTCGGCTACCTCCCGCGCCAGCTGGCCGGCCAGCGCCGCCAGTCTCTCCCCCTCGGCGGCGAAACGCTCAGCACCGATATGAAACGGCACCAGGGCATAGCTGTTGGTGGTGATGACCCGGGCGCCGCTCGCCGCATAGGCCTGATGCACCTCACGCACCGTCTCTGGCGCCTCCATCAGGGCCAGGGCCGACCACTCTGGCTGGCGAAACGGTGCGCCCCGCCGTGCCAGCTCACGCCCCATGCCGCCATCCAGTACCCACAAATCCTTTGTATCCATCTCTGTCTCTCTGCGTGTCCCCGTCATGACGGGTGTTTATTGTGTGAAAAGACATTAAGCCATCAAAACATCTAGACGGCTATATGTCCTATGCATCATGGCGCAAAGCAGAGGGAGAGGCAATCGGGAACTAGGAACAAATCCGGGCAAGCTCAGGATGACAGTGGCAAAGGGAAGCCCCTCGTCCTCGCCACCCTGGGCCCCGGTCCATGGGCCTGAATGACAAGAGGCCACCCCGGGGGGTGGCCTCTTGTGAAGCATGATGGGCTGGCGACTCAGCGCCCTGCCAGTACCCGCTTGGTCTGCTTGACCCAGTCGGAGACGCGCCCCTGCTGGGGATACCCTTGCCAGATCTGCTCCCACTGGGCCGGACTCAAGGGGCGGCCCAGGCGGCGCTGCACCCCGGCATAGAGGTAGTCGTGAGCCGTGGTACGGGCCTGGGCCGAGGTGAGGAATTTGGCCACAGGATCGGTCAGGCGCACGTCCCGCATGCCGAGCAGCGGATAATCGCTGTGCACCGCCGCCAGCATGGTTTCACGCATGGCAGATTCTATGTAGCCACGGGCGAACAGGGCGGTCACCGACTCCAGTGACCCCTGATCCGGGCCATGGTACTCCTCATCGAACACCGGACTGGGTTCCGCCACCGCACTCTGCACCACGGCATCGGGATCCGGCTGCGGCGCCACCGCCACAGCCTTGGGGGCTACGGGCTTGGGGGCGGCGGCGGGTTTGCGGGGCGCGCTCTGGCTGCAGGCCCCCAGCGCAAGGGCAAGCGCCACGCAGGCGAGCGCACGGGAATAAGACGGCATCTTCATGACTCCTTGATAACTCCTTTCACGATTCCAGGGCGGGTTTCTCGGCCAGCACAGGCTCCACCCGGGTGACCAGCAGCTGGTCGATCTTGTAGCTGTCGATGTCGACGACTTCGAACTTGTAGCCCGCGTATTTCACCGAATCGGTACGCTTGGGGATCTTGCGCAGCATGAACATGATGAAACCGGCGATGGTCTCGTAGTTCTGACTCTCCGGGAACTCCTCGATGTCGAAGGCCCGCATGACGTCGGAGATGGGAGTGACCCCGTCCACCAGCCAGGAGTTCTCGTCCCGCTGGACGATCTGCTCTTCCACCACGTGAGTGGCCCACTCCCCCATTACGGTGCTCATCAGGTCGTTCATGGTGACGATGCCCACCACCAGGGCGTACTCGTTCATCACCACGGCGAAGTCGCCCCTGTGGTTCTTGAAGTACTCCATCGCCTCGTAGAGGTTCAGGGTGTCGGGGATGATGATGACACTCTGCACCAGGGATCCGCTGTTGAGATCGATGCTCTGGCCGCTGATGACGCGGATCAGCAGCTCCTTGGCGTCCACGAACCCCTTGATGCTGTCGAGGTTGTGGTCGCACACCAGGAACTTGTTGTGGGGATGCTCGGCAATCTTGGCCTTGATGCTCTCCTCCCCCTCTTGCAGGGTGAAGTAGATGAGGCTTTCGCGCGCCGTCATGGCGGAGGTGACGCCGAGGGACTGCAACTCGAACACGTTCTCGATGAGCTGATGCTCCTCTCGCTGGATGACACCGGCCTCGGCGCCCGCGTCCATCACCGCATAGATATCGTCCGAGGTGATCTCGTCGTTGCGCACCATGGAGACCCGCAGCAGGCGGAACAGGGCGTTGGCCAGACCGTTGAAGAACCACACCAGCGGCATCAGCAGGGTCACGCACAGCAGCATGGGGCGCACCACCACCACGGCGATCCGCTCCGGCATCGTCATGGCCAGACGCTTGGGCATCAGATCGGCGATCAGGATAAACATGCCGGTGACGAACACGAAGGAGGCCGCAGAGCTTATCTGGCCGAGCCAGGGGCCCTGATAGAAGCCGGCGACGAACTGCTTGATGGCGGGGTTCAGGGCGGATTCGCCCAGGATGCCGCCCAGGATGGCGACGGTATTGAGGCCAATCTGCACCACGGTAAAGAAGTTACCCGGCTGGGCCTGCAGGGCCAGCACTTTTTCGGCATGGCGATTGCCCTCGTCTGCCATCACCTGCAACTTGATCTTGCGGGAGGCGGCGAGAGAGATCTCGGAAAGCGAGAAGAACACACTGCCGGCGACCAGCAGCATCAGAAAGAACAAACTATCGGCAAAACTCATGATTAACCTATTGCGACAGCCGCCTTAGCACAAGACGGCAAACTGGGCCCGGGAAACCGGACCGTGACTCCATCCGGGACTCACACAGGGGCAATATTCTAGCAGAAAAGCGCCCCGTGGGGCGCGTTATCTTAAGCCGCCCCTCAATGCAATAAAAAAGGCGCCTAACGCGCCTTTTTATTCATCGTGGATTCAATGCTTGCCGAGCAGGTCGCTCAGTTCATCCGCCTTGGTGTGGCGTACGTCCTTACCCTTGACGTAATAGACGATGTATTCGCAGATGTGCTGGCAGCGATCGCCGACCCGCTCGATGGCGCGCGCCGCCCACAGGACGTTGAGTACCTGGGGGATGGTGCGGGGATCTTCCATCATGTAGGTCATCAGCTCGCGGATGATGGACTCGTACTCCCGGTCCACCTTGTCGTCTTCCTTGTAGACGGTGATGGCCGCCTCCAGATCCATGCGGGCGAAGGCGTCGAGCACGTCGTGCAGCATCTTGATGGTGCGACGGCCCATGTTCTCGAGCGACACCAACGGCGGCTGCGGCTTGTTGGCGTTGTCGGTCAGCATGCGGGCTATCTTGTCCGCCACATCGCCGATGCGCTCCAGATCGGTGATGGTCTTGATGATGGCCATCACCAGGCGCAGGTCGGACGCGGTAGGCTGGCGCTTGGCGATGATGCGGGTGCACTCCTCGTCTATGGCCACTTCCATGGCGTTGACCTTGTGGTCGTTGGCCACTATCTTGCGCGCCGCATCCAGATCCTGGATGTGAATGGCGGAGATGGCGTCGGTCAGCTGCTGCTCCACCAGACCGCCCATCACCAGCACCTGGTTGCGCACGTTCTCGAGCTCGGCATTGAACTGACCGGAGATGTGTTTATTGAGGTTCATATTGTCCATACAAATAATCCTTGTTGCTCCGATTATGCCTTAGCCGTTGAACCGACCGCCAATCTGTTTCTTGTGGTTCATGTCAGTCATCCTCATCTCTTAGCCGTAACGACCGGTGATGTAGTCCTCGGTCTTCTTCTTGGCCGGGGTGGTGAAGATGGTGTTGGTGTTCGAGTACTCGATGAGCTCGCCCATGTACATGAAGGCGGTCTGATCCGACACCCGCGCCGCCTGCTGCATGTTGTGGGTCACTATCACCACGGTGAACTGGCTCTTGAGCTCGTTGATCAGCTCCTCGATGGTGAGGGTGGAGATGGGGTCGAGCGCCGAAGTCGGTTCATCGAGCAACAGCACTTCCGGCTCGATGGCGATGGCACGGGCGATCACCAGACGCTGCTGCTGACCACCTGAGAGGCCGAACGCGTTGTCGTGCAGGCGATCCTTCACCTCTTCCCACAGGGCCGCGCCGCGCAGTGAGCGCTCGGCCGCTTCGTCCAAGGTGCGTCTGTCATTGATGCCCTGCAGGCGCAGGCCATAGACCACGTTCTCGTAGATGGATTTCGGGAAGGGGTTAGGGCGCTGGAACACCATCCCCACCTGACGGCGCAGGGCGGAGACATCCACGCTCTTGTCGTAGATGTTGTGACCGTGCAGCTGGATCTCCCCCTCGATGCGGCAGATCTCCACCAGATCGTTCATCCGGTTGATGCAGCGCAGCAGGGTGGACTTGCCACAACCGGACGGGCCGATAAAGGCGGTGACCTGGCCTTTGGGGATCTTCATGTTGACGTTGAACAGCGCCTGCTTGTTGCCGTAGTACAGGTTGAGATCCTTGACCTCCAGGGCAGTCTGCTCCGGGCTCAGGTTGAGCAGGTCCAGGGCGGTATGCTGGGTCGAAGTCGGTGTTACGTTGATCATCTGTTACCTCAAATCAGTTCAAGGTGGCCGGATACACTCCGGCGACCATCATGCTGTTGATGGCGGCCGCCGGGCCGCGCATCTCTTGTCTCAGGGGGTGGCTGGATTAATGTTCCAGCGACCGGAATTTCTCGCGCAAGTGGTTACGGATACCGATAGCCGTCAGGTTGAGTCCCACGATCACCGTCACCAGCAGGAAGGAGGTGGCGTAGACCAGGGGCCGCGCCGCCTCGACGTTCGGGCTCTGGAAACCGACGTCATAGATGTGGAAGCCCAGGTGCATGAACTTGCGCTCTACGTGCAGGTACGGGAAGTTGCCATCCATCGGCAACGTGGGAGCAAGCTTCACCACCCCTACCAGCATCAGCGGCGCCACTTCACCGGCCGCCCGGGCGATGGCCAGGATGAGGCCGGTCATGATGGCCGGGCTCGCCATCGGCAGCACTATGCGCCACAGGGTCTCGGCCTGGGTGGCACCCAGTGCCAGGGAGCCCTGACGAATGGTGCTCGGGATCCGGGCCAGCCCCTCTTCGGTGGAGACGATCACCACCGGCAGGGTCAGGATGGCCAGGGTCAGCGCCGACCAGATGACACCGGGGGAGCCAAAGGTCGGGCTCGGCAGCGCTTCCGGGTAGAACAGCTGGTCCAAGGAACCACCGAGCGTGTAGACGAAGAAGCCCAGACCGAACACGCCGTAGACGATGGAGGGCACACCCGCCAGGTTGATCACCGCGATGCGGATGATCTTGGTCAGGCTGTTCTTGCCGGCGTACTCGTGCAGGTAGACAGCGGCCACTACGCCAAGGGGCGTCACTATGATGGCCATCAGCAACACCATGAAGACAGTGCCGAAGATGGCCGGGAAGACGCCGCCCTCGGTGTTGGCCTCACGGGGATCGTCGGAGACGAACTTGCCAATCTGATGGAACCAGTGACCGACCTTGGCGGGCAGGCTCATGTCGTTGGGCCAGACCACGTCCAGCACCTTGGACATGGGCATGGTCACCTGCTCGCCACGCATGTCCTTGACCGTGATGGCGTCTCTGTCCGCCTGGGCACGCAGGGAGAAGAGTTCCTTCTCCAGCACCTGATAGCGATCGTTCAGGGCCTGACGCTGCGCGGCGAGATCCGCCTTGAGCGCGTCGGTCAGCTCCCCTTCCAGCTCCGCCTTGCGCTCCTTGAGGCGCAACTTCTCGAGCTGATAGTTGATGCTGCCGATGTCACCCTTTTGCAGATCGTTGGCCTGTTCCGACAGGGCGTTGGCTCGGGCCAGCACCCGCTGCAAGGCTGGATGCATATCCTGGGTCAGCTCGCGGCCATCCTCTTTCACCGAGGTGATGTAACCGTAGAAGTTGCCGTTGGTGGTGCGCTCGACCATGGCGAGCTCGGCGGGCTGGGTACGGGACTTGATGTCGGTCTCCAGCACCCAGCGAAAATCGAGATCGACGAACTCACGGTTGCCGGTCTTGACCAGATAGCGGGTCAGCAGCTCGCGCTCCTCCCCCTCCAGTGCCTGACCCGCCGCGCGCAGCCGCTCCACCGGCACCATCTCGCGGTCATTGATCTCGCCGATCAGCACGCTCTTGTTGCCGCTGGCGTCCTCAAGCTGCCACTCATAGATGGGGTGCGGCCAGAAATAGACCAGACCGCGCCAGCCGATCAGCAACAACAGACCCAGTACGGCCACCAGACTCAGGCTGACGGCACCGCCCGTCATCCAGATCCAGGGGGCCCCCGATTTAAACCACTTACCCATTGTCGATTCCTTAGTCCTTACAGAGAGCTGTACTTTTCACGCAACCGCTGACGGATGAACTCGGCCAGGGTGTTGAACATAAAGGTGAATACGAAGAGGACGAAGGCCGCGAGGAAGAGCACCCGGTAGTGGGAGCTGCCCACTTCCGACTCCGGCATTTCCACCGCTATGTTCGCCGCCAGGGTACGCAGCCCCTGGAACATGGAGAAGTCCATGATGGGGGTGTTGCCGGTGGCCATCAGCACTATCATGGTCTCGCCCACGGCGCGGCCCAGGCCCATCATCACCGCCGAGAAGATGCCCGGACTCGCGGTCAGGATCACCACCCGGCTCAGGGTCTGCCAAGGGGTGGCGCCGAGCGCCAGCGAGCCCTGGGTCAGGTGCTTGGGCACCGAGAAGACCGCATCCTCGGCGATGGAGAAGATGGTGGGTATGACGGCGAAGCCCATGGCGATACCGACCACCAGGGAGTTGCGCTGGTCAAACTTGATGCCCATCTCGTGGGTCAGCCAGATACGCGAATCCCCGTGCATGAAGGCATTCTCGATGAGCGGGCTCAAGGCGAAGGCGCCCCAGCCAATCAGGAGCAGCACAGGAATGAGCAGGATGGCGTGCCAGCCCTCCGGCAGCCAGGAGCGGCCACGCTCCGGCAGGTAGTTCCACACCAGGGCGGTGAGCAACATGCCCATCGGCAGCAACAGCAGCAGCAGGATCACCCCTGGCAGCGCCCCCTCGATGATGGGTGCCAGCCACAGACCCGCCAGGAAGCCGAGGATGACGGTCGGCAGCGCCGCCATGATCTCCACCGTCGGCTTGACGTATTTACGCAGGCCCGCCGACATGAAGTAGGCGGTGTAGATGGCGCCTGCCACGCCGAGCGGTACCGCGAACAGCATGGCGTAGAAGGAGGCCTTGAGAGTCCCGAATACCAGGGGCACTAGGCTCAGCTTGGCTTCGAAGTCGTTGCTGGCGGAGGTGGACTGCCACACATACATGGGCTCGGGATAGCCTTCGTACCACACCTCTTGCCACAGGGCCGACCAGGTCACCTCGGGGTGATCGTTTTCCACGTCAAATACCTTGAAAGTATCCCCCTGCTGGGTCAGCAACAGATTGTGACGGGGAGAGATGGCCAGAGCCGCCAGGGCGCCGCCTTCGATGGTCTCACCGAGCAGCTTGGCCTCGCCGGTGGCGTGGAAGAAGTTGATGGTGCCATCTTTGGCGGCACTGATGAAGCCCTTGCGGAAATGCTCCGGGGTCAGCAGCGCGACCGGGCCGTCGCCCTTGAAGTCACGGATCTGGGTGAACTGGCGCTTGCCATCCTTTGCCACCTCGAACCACTGGGAGATGACGCCATTGTCATTACCCACCAGCAGGGAGGAGGCGCCGGAGAGCAGGGCAACCTGGGTCACGTCGGCGTTGGGAGCATTGATCTCCATGACGTCGCGCAGGGAGATATCGCTCAGGTTGTGGATGTCATAGACCGACAGGCGATTGCCCTCGCGCACGAACAGGATGCGCAGATTGGGGGTCAGCAGCATCTGATCCACGTGACGAGGCAGGGAGGGAATGCTGTAGTTCTGGCTGCTCCACTCGACTTCGCCGGAGAGGAAGTTTTCCTCGCCGCTCATCACCGTCATCACGCCGCGGCCATCCTCGGTCACGGCGGCGGTGGCCATCTTGTCCTTGGTCGCCTCGAACACTATGCGGTTCAGCGCCTTGCCCTTGGGATCTATCACCACGGGCTCTTCGCCGAAGGGATATTGCAGGCTGGGCTCGATGACACGCACGTCATTCGGATAGGAGACCTTGAAAGAGGGCTGCACCACAATGGCCTTGCCATCGGCAAAGCCATAGGCGATGAGCTTCTGGCCCGGTGCCGGCACGGCGACGGCGCTGACGTCACCGGTGACACCGGTCTGACCCAGCACCTGGCCCACCTTGACGTTATCATCCGCCTTGATGGCGAAGAAACTGACCTGACCCTGGTCGTTGAAGCGATACCCTATCTCGTTCTGCTCCTCGACACCGAGCCATGCCGTCTTGCCCTGCGTCGGCAGGGTAAAAGAGGAGGCTGCCTCTACGCTGGCGCCATTGAAGATGGGTTTCACCACATAGAGCAGGTAGAAGAAGATAAGCAGCAGCGCCACCAGTACCAGGGCTCCCCCTGTGGTGACGCCGTATTTGGCCAATTTATCCTTGATCCGGCGTTTTCTACTGCCCGCCATGACCAGGTTTAACGATTCCGATGACATGCAAGACCTCAATGTGAGCTAGGCTTGGCGGCATTATATGGCGGTTGCATGACAGTTTTGTTACATCAAGAGCCTCTGTGAAGAGGTTATTTCGAGGGGGATTCAGGCAGGGCATTGCTGGTAATAAAAATGCCAACCATTTGTTTTATTTGAGGATATGTGAAGAAATCAAGGGTGGGAGCAAGACTGCTCCCCCGTCGGCTTCAGACGGCTGGGCCACCACTTTGTTTCAGCGCCTCTCTGGCCGCCTTCTTCTCGGCGCGGCGCCGCCTGAAGAAGTCCGATAACTGGGCCGAACACGCCTCTGCCAGCACACCGCCCGTCAGCTCGACGCTGTGGTTGTGGCGCGGGTCCTGCAAAATCTCGAACACCGAGCCCGCAGCCCCGGTCTTGAGATCGCGGGCCCCGTAAACCACCCGCCTCACCCGGCTGTGGATGAGCGCACCGGCACACATGCAGCAGGGCTCCAGGGTCACATAGAGGGTGGTGTCGAGCAGCCGGTAGTTCTCCAGCGTGATACCGGCAGCACGGATCGCCATGATCTCCGCATGGGCGCAGGCGTCATGGGCGCTGATGGAGCGGTTCCACCCCTCGCCGACCACCTCGTCCCCCAGCACCAGCACGGCACCGACCGGGATCTCGCCTATCCCTTCCGCCCTGGCCGCCAGGGCCATGGCATGACGCATCCAGTGCTCGTCCTGCTCACTCTGGCTTACCGGTTCTGTGACGTCTGATGATTTCACACCCTGTTCCTCTCTCTGACGGGTTGCTGGCGTTTACTTGCGGCTTATTGTCTGCCGGTCATTGGCAACAATCGGATAGACCAGCAAAGAAGCTTGATGCCGGAATCTCCTGGCAATACGGGGCGGCGATTATGCCAAAACTCCCGCCAGGGCCCAAGTCGCATCTTGGTTGAACAATAAAGAAGCAATCGGCATCTCCCTGATAAAAAAGGAGTTGCACCCTACTGTTCATCCTATTAGACTCCTTTCCCGTCAGCCAAGCTGACTCCGTCGGTGTGTAGCGCAGCCAGGTAGCGCATCTGCATGGGGTGTAGAGGGTCGGAGGTTCGAATCCTCTCACACCGACCATTTTCCCCGAAAATAGCCCAGTCAAACGACTGGGCTATTTTTTTGTCTGTTGCCTCCCTTCCCTCTGGCATGCCTTCTTCTTGTCCCATCTCACCGCCTTTCATCAGGGCGGTGACGGAATAAATTTTATACAGAACCACTTGAAGCTTTCACAAAGTCCCGCTAGGATACGCCACTTTTCCGCCGGCCATCAGACAGGGAGGTGGCATCAGGGTGAGGGAATCACCAACCGGCTTGCAATCCATTGAGGCAAGCACCCATGACCCAGACTGTTGACACTCAGCCCGATCAGCCCCTTATCTCCTCACCTCATTCCGAACTCGAATCCACCGACGCCAGCCTCGGCGGTACAGTGCATCTCGACGTGATCGATCTCGCCGCGCCGGATGATGACTACTGAGGCGGATCTGGCCCAGCCCCTCTCCAACACCGCGGATGAAAGGCCGGTTTTGCTGTCCGGCACCCCATCTCGTCCCGGCTAAAAAGCCGCCAACAAAAATAACCATAAAATGCTGATAACCATCTATTAATTGGTGTTATTCACTACTAAGCTCCCCTTCATCCTCCTCTCCCTTGCTCCCGCCCCTTGATACAAACCTACGTTATTGCTCGTCATTTCCATCACTCGCCTCCTAACGCCTCCGTTTCGCAAGATTCACTCTTCCAGTTTTAAACGGTAGTTCACCTATCAATGGCTTCGCACGCCAGATGCTGACTGTGTTGGCTGTAGGTATTTCATACAGCTGTTTTCACAAAGCCTGGAGTAAGGTCGGGATTTGTTTTTGCACTGGTAATTTTATTACGTAATTAATTACATTTTCGATGTGCCATACCCGGTTCATTCATCCCCCCTGACGGCTCCGTCAACCGAGAGCATAACCATCTGCGTAGAGCTTTTATGCTAATCTTATAAATACTTTAAAAACATAAACTTAAACACCAACCAAAAACACTCGTTTTAAAAATCAAGTTGACGAACCAAGCATTATTTTGCACCTTATGAGTCGTGTTACCCCGCTGCTACGGGGAGTTTGAGAGAAAGGGATATAGACGTTAGTCGTAGTTAGTAAGTTCAAAATGTAACTTTCAAAGGAGTGAAACCTATGTCGGCACCGGCCCAGACCATCAGCAGCACCCGTCTGCACATCCAAGGCGAGATGCTTCCCGATTACGCGCAGATCCTGACGCCGGATGCGGTGGCCCTAGTGTCCGAACTGGTGGAACGCTTCGCTCCTCAGCGCAATGAGCTGCTGAAACAACGGGTGGCTCGCCAGGCCCGCATCGATGGCGGCGAGTTGCCGGACTTCCTGCCCGAAACCGCTCACATCCGCGACGGCAACTGGACCATTCGTGGCATCCCCGCCGACCTGCAGGACAGGCGTGTGGAGATCACCGGCCCGGTCGAGCGCAAGATGGTGATCAACGCCCTCAACGCCAACGTCAAGGTGTTCATGGCGGACTTCGAAGACTCCCTGGCGCCGGCCTGGAACAAGGTGATCGAGGGTCAGATCAACCTGCGCGACGCCGTCAACGGCACCATTGCCTACCAGAGCCCGGAGGGGAAGGCCTATACCCTGAGTTCCGATCCGGCCGTTCTCGTCTGCCGGGTGCGCGGCCTGCACCTGCCGGAGAAGCACATCACCTTCGACGGCGAGCCCATCCCCGGCGGCCTGTTCGACTTCGCGCTCTACTTCCTGCACAACCACAAGGCGCTGCTGGCCAAGGGCTCCGGCCCCTACTTCTACGTGCCCAAGCTGCAGAGTCACCTGGAGGGGCGCTGGTGGAGCGAGGTGTTTGCCTGGACCGAAGACAGGTTCGGCCTGCCCCGCGGCACCATCAAGGCGACCGTGCTCATCGAAACCCTGCCGGCGGTGTTCGAGATGGACGAGCTGCTCTATCAGATGAAGGATCACATCGTCGCCCTCAACTGCGGCCGCTGGGACTATATCTTCAGCTATATCAAGACCCTTAAAAATCATGGGGATCGGGTGCTGCCGGATCGCCAGGTGGTCACCATGGACAAGCCGTTCCTGAGCGCCTACTCGCGGCTGCTGATCAAGACCTGCCACAAGCGCGGTGCCCTGGCCATGGGCGGCATGGCCGCCTTTATCCCGGCCAAGGATCCGGCGGTCAATGCCGAGGTATTCGCCAAGGTGAAGGCAGACAAGGAGCGTGAGGCAAACAACGGCCACGACGGCACCTGGGTGGCCCACCCCGGCCTCGCCGATACCGCCATGGCGGTCTTCAACGCCGCCATCCCGACCGGCGCCAGCAACCAGATCCATGTGCTGCGCGAGCAGGATGCCCCCATCACCGCCACCGATCTGCTGGCCCCCTGCGAGGGGGAGCGCACCGAGGCGGGCATGCGCACCAATATCCGAGTCGCCCTGCAGTATCTGGAGGCCTGGATAGGCGGCAACGGCTGCGTGCCCATCTACGGCCTGATGGAAGATGCGGCGACCGCCGAGATCTCCCGCACCTCCATCTGGCAGTGGATCCGCCACGGCAAATCCCTGTCAAGCGGCCAGGTGGTGACCAAGGCGCTGTTCCGCCAGATGCTGGCCGAGGAGCAGGAGGTGGTCAGACGCGAAGTGGGCGAGGCGCGCTGGCAGGCCGGTCGCTTTGCCGAGGCGAACGCCCTGATGGAAGAGATAACCTGCGCCGACACACTCATCGATTTTCTGACGCTGCCCGGCTACGAGCGGCTGTGAAACCCGGGCCGGTGACGGCCCCCATAACAAGTCAATGGAAACGTGAAATCAATGAAAGAGGGAACTGATATGGCACTGACCCGTGAGCAACAGATCCAGGCTATCGAGAAAGACTGGGCAGAAAACCCCCGCTGGAAAGGGATCAAGCGCGGCTACAGCGCCGAAGACGTGGTGAACCTGCGCGGCAGCCTGCAGCCGGCACACACCCTGGCCCAACGCGGTGCCGACAAGCTGTGGGAACTGATCCACGGCGGCGCCAAGAAAGGCTATGTGAACTGCCTCGGCGCCCTGACCGGTGGTCAGGCGGTGCAGCAGGCCAAGGCCGGCATCGAGGCCATCTACCTCTCCGGCTGGCAGGTGGCGGCGGACAACAACCTCTCCTCCACCATGTACCCGGATCAGTCCCTCTACCCGGCCAACTCGGTGCCCTCGGTGGTGGAGCGCATCAACAACTCCTTCGCCCGTGCCGACCAGATCCAGTGGGCCAACAAGGTGGGCCCGCAGGACAAGGGCTTTATCGACTACTTCCTGCCCATCGTCGCGGATGCGGAAGCCGGCTTCGGCGGCGTGCTGAACGCCTTCGAGCTGATGAAGGGGATGATCGAGGCGGGCGCCGCCGGCGTGCACTTCGAGGATCAGCTGGCCTCCGTGAAGAAGTGCGGCCACATGGGCGGCAAGGTGCTGGTCCCGACCCAGGAAGCGGTGCAGAAACTCATCGCGGCCCGCCTCGCGGCGGACGTCTGCGGCACCACCACCCTGGTGATCGCCCGCACCGACGCCAACGCGGCGGATCTGCTGACCACGGATGCGGACCCCTACGATGCCGGCTTCCTGACCGGCGAGCGCACCAGCGAGGGCTTCTACAAGGTGCAGGCCGGCATCGAGCAGGCCATCTCCCGTGGCCTGGCCTACGCTCCCTACGCCGACATGGTGTGGTGCGAGACCGCCAAGCCCGATTTGGACGAGGCGCGCCAGTTTGCCGAGGCCATCAAGGCCCAGTACCCGGACAAGATCCTGGCCTACAACTGCTCCCCGAGCTTCAACTGGAAGAAGAACCTGGACGATGCCACCATCGCCCGCTTCCAGCAGGAGCTCTCCGACATGGGCTACAAGTACCAGTTCATCACCCTCGCGGGCATCCACAACATGTGGTTCCACATGTATGAGCTGGCCTACCAGTACGCTCGCGGCGAGGGCATGAAGCACTACGTCGAGATGGTGCAGCAGCCTGAGTTCGCGGCCGCCGAGCGGGGCTACACCTTCGTGGCGCACCAGCAGGAGGTGGGCACCGGCTACTTCGACAAGGTGACCACCGTCATCCAGGGTGGCCAGTCTTCAGTAACAGCCCTGACCGGCTCCACCGAAGAAGATCAGTTCCACTGATAGGCAGTGCCCCTTGAAATGACAAAACCCCGGCTTGATGCCGGGGTTTCTTTTTACTCGTTGCATCGGCGTCGCTCGGGCTCAAGCACACCCAAAGGGCTCAGAGTTCAAGGATCTCTTTGACAAAGGGGATGGTGAGCTTGCGTTTGGCGCGAAAGGAGGCGTTGTCAAGCTGATTGAGAGTGGCGAGCAAGGTGCGCATGTCGCGGGACAAGCGGTTGAGCAGGAAGCGACCCACGTCGATGGGCAGTTTGAAGCCCCGCAGCTCGGCACGCAGCTGCAGGGCACTGAGCTTGCCTTCGTCATCGAGCTCGTCGAGATGGAAACTCACACCCCAATCCAGGCGGGAGGCGAGGTCCGGCAGTTGCAGACCCAGCTTGCGCGGTGCACTGCACCCCGTCACCACTAGGGTGCCCTCTCCTTTCTCTTTCCAGCGATTGTAAAAATCGAACAGGGCCCGCTCCCACACGGTATTGCCGGCAATGGCTTCGAGACTGTCGAGACAGACCAGCGGCAGGCTTTCAAGGGCGTCGAGCATGCTGGGATCCAGCTGCTCGAACTGATCGAGGGAGAGATAGGCGGCAGCGGCGTCGCGGGCATTGACCTCGGCGCAGGTAGCGTGTAGCAGGTGGGAGCGTCCGGAGCCCTTGGCTCCCCAGAAATAGAGGAAAGGAGCGCCCTGACCGATGGCCGCATTCTTGAGGGCGGTGATCAGATGGGCGTTGTTGCCGGGATAGAAACTGACGAAGGTTTCATCATCCGGTAATTGTACGGCTAAAGACAGTTGGGCCGGTTGCTTCACTCGTTGGGCTTTGACTGTGATATTTGCGCCCAAGTGTATCATTGCAATGGCAGATAGAGAACCGCCCGAGTCATGCCGGGCGGTTGGGATAAGCAGAAAGCGTCAGGGCTGCGACCATTGGTAACGCAGACCGCTCTCGTTGTCTTCGATCTGGTGCAGGCGACTCTCCAGTTGCAGGCCCCTTACCAGCTCGGCCTTGTCTCCCTGAAGCGAGAGGTTGAAGGTGACCTTGTCCCCCTCCAGCTTGCCGATCGCCACCTTGGTGACGCTGGCCATGCCCTGCAGCATCTTCTGTATCTGGATCATGCCATCGATGCCGGCAAGCCCCTCCACCACCAGAGTCTGGCTGGAGGCGACCCCGGACAGGCGAGTGCCGTACTGTTGTACCAGCCAGCCCGTCAGGGTATCGGCCATGCCCTGTGCCACCTCGGCCTGGGTGCCTGAGCCGGCCCCCTTGGTCAGCTCGGTAAGCTCTGCGCCGCCCTGAGCTCCCGGCTTGGCGCCATAAAGCCCCCAGTCGATGCTCCACTTATCCCCTTCCGGCGTCAGCTTGCCCAACACCACCATCTCGGCGCCATAGCGCTCGCTGGCCTTGAGAATGGGGTCGGCGAAGCGGCCCCAGACATCGGTGGCGCTGACCGCCATGTTGTCATCGAGATCCATCAGCGGGATGCTGACCGGCAACCCCATGGCCTGGGCCTGGCCGCGCAGGGCGGCGGACCAGCCGTCGCTGGACTGATCCGGCAGTATGCGGCGCTCTCCTTCATCTATTACCAGCCAGAGTGCCATTTGCGGGCGGACGGGCCCCAGCAGGGGGAACTTGCTCTGGCCTACCAGGGCATTGACCTTGGCCACGTTGAAATCGGCCTTGAGAAACTTGACCGGTCCCACATCCTGATAGCCGTAGTGCTGCACATAGTCACCGGGGGCCGCCAGCGCCTTGGCCACCTCGGGTTGGGTGAGGATGTCGCGCCTGCCGGTCACCTTGACGAGCACCTCCCCCAGTGCCTGGGACTGGGCGGCCGTCATGTCGCCGCTGGTCGGCGCCTTGCCCTGATAGAGGTCGGTCACCTGGGCAGCCGACACCACGAGTGGCAGACAGCAGAGGAGAGTCGCTAAGCGTTTCAGCATAAAGAAGATTCTCGAAATGGGGGATGCTGCTTATGGTAGCGGCAAGGCACGCATGGCAGCAAGCCGGAGGGCGGGATAAACGACGGAGCCGGCAAGGTGCCGGCTCCGTTTGCGCTCAGAGAGAGCGGCTATGGCGTCAGGGGTTACTTGGTGCCGAAGATCTTGTCGCCGGCATCCCCCAGACCCGGGACTATGTAGCCCTTCTCGTTCAGCCCCTGATCGATGGAGGCGCAGAACAGCTCCACGTCGGGGTGAGCGGCTTCCAGCGCCTTGATCCCTTCCGGGGCGGCAACCAGCACCAGCACCTTGATGGACTGGCAACCCTTCTTCTTCAGCAGATCGATGGTGGCGATCATGGAGCCGCCGGTGGCCAGCATGGGGTCGATGACCAGGGCCAGACGCTCTTCGATGTTGCTGACGATCTTCTCAAAATAGGGAACCGGCTGCAGGGTCTCTTCATCACGGTAGATGCCGACCACGCTGACGCGGGCACTCGGCATGTGCTCGAGCACACCATCCATCATGCCAAGACCGGCGCGCAGGATAGGCACGACGGTGACCTTCTTGCCCTTGATCTGGTCAACTTCCACTGGCCCGTTCCAGCCATCGATGGTAACTTTCTCGGTTTCGAAGTCAGAGGTCGCTTCGTAGGTCAACAGACTGCCCACTTCCTTGGCCAGTTCACGGAAACGCTTGGTGCTGATGTCGCCTTCGCGCATCAGGCCGATCTTGTGCTTGACCAGGGGGTGTTTGACTTCAACGACTTTCATTACTATCTCCTCGAACCGGCGCCAAAAAATCGCGGAATCATACAACAAAAGCCGCGGCTTGTAGAGCTTTTCCACGCAAAAACGCGCAAACGATTTTCTTTCTGCTTTTACCCGCCCACTGGTAGAATACGCCCCGAATTTTACCCTCCACTTCTCTATATGACGGGGAATACGCGTGACTGACAAAACCTCACTGAGCTACAAGGATGCTGGCGTAGATATCGATGCCGGCAATGCACTGGTTGAACGTATCAAGGGCGTGTCAAAGCGCACTCGTCGTCCTGAAGTCCTTGGTGGTCTTGGCGGCTTTGGGGCCCTGTGTCAAATCCCTGCTGGCTACAAGGAGCCGGTACTGGTCTCCGGTACCGACGGTGTGGGCACCAAGCTGCGTCTGGCCATCGATCTGAAGAAGCACGATACCGTGGGCATCGATCTGGTTGCCATGTGCGTCAATGACCTCATCGTGCAAGGCGCCGAGCCCCTGTTCTTCCTCGACTACTATGCCACCGGCAAGCTGGATGTAGACACCGCCGCCGCCGTGGTCACCGGCATAGGTGCAGGCTGCGAACAGTCCGGCTGCGCCCTGGTAGGTGGTGAAACCGCCGAGATGCCGGGCATGTATGAAGGGGAAGACTACGACATCGCCGGTTTCTGCGTCGGTGTGGTGGAGAAGAGCGAAATCATCGACGGCAGCAAGGTCGGCGAAGGGGATGCCCTGATCGCCCTGGCTGCGAGCGGCCCCCACTCCAACGGCTTCTCCCTGGTGCGCAAGATCCTGGAAGTCTCCAAGGCCGATGTGCATCAGCCGCTGGGTGACACCACCCTGGCCAACGCCCTGCTGGAGCCGACCCGCATCTATGTGAAGCCGGTACTCAAGCTCATCAAGGAGTGCGAGATCCACGCCCTGTCCCACATCACGGGTGGCGGCTTCTGGGAGAACATCCCCCGCGTGCTGCCCGCCAATACCCAGGCGGTGATCGACGAGCAGAGCTGGCAGTGGCCGGCGGTGTTCAGCTGGCTGCAGCAGGCTGGCAACGTCACCTGTCACGAAATGTACCGCACCTTCAACTGCGGTGTCGGCATGATCATCGCCCTGCCGGCGGATCAGCTGGACAAGGCGCTGGCCCTGCTCAAGGCCGAAGGCGAGAACGCCTGGCACATAGGCCACATCGCCAAGGCGGCCAATGGCGAAGAGCAAGTCATCATAAAATGACCTCCCCCATGAAACGGATCCTGGTGCTGATCTCCGGCAACGGCAGCAACCTGCAGACCCTTCTCGACCACTGCGCCAGCGGCAAGGTTGCCGGTGAAGTGGTCGGCGTCATCAGCAACAGGGCCGATGCCTATGGTCTGGTTCGCGCCAAAGAAGCCGGAGTGGCGACAGCCATCCTGGCCCAGCAGCAGTTTGCCAGCCGGGCGGAGTATGACGTCGCCCTGCTCGCCCTGATGGATGACTATCAGCCGGATCTGGTGGTACTGGCCGGCTTTATGCGGATATTGAGCGCCGATCTGGTGCGTCACTTCGCCGGGCGGATGATCAACATCCACCCCTCGTTGCTGCCGAAATACCAGGGGCTGCACACCCACCAGCGCGCCATCGACGATGGGGAGCGCGAGCACGGTGCCAGCGTCCACTTCGTCACCGAGGAGCTGGATGGCGGCCCTGTGATCCTGCAGGCTCGCGTCCCCATCTTCGAAGGGGACAGTGCCGACGAGGTGGCCGCCCGGGTGCAGGTCCAGGAACACAGCATCTACCCCCTGGTGGTGCAGTGGTTCTGCGAAGGGCGCTTGCAGATGCGAGAAGGGTCTGCCTGCCTCGATGGCAAGCAGCTTGGCCTGGCAGGCTATGCCAGCGAGTAACCGCGAGCAGCAGTAAGACACCACAAGGGAGGCTCAGGCCTCCCTTGTCATTTCTATCGACCAGCGCAATGGCTGTCATCACGTCCGATGACGCCGCTGCGCGGCTAATCGGCCCTACACCGGATTGTCGATATCGATAAAGGTGACCTCCAGCCCGTGCACGGTGGCGAGCCACTCTCCCAGTGCCTTGACGCCGTAGCGCTCGGTGGCGTGATGGCCTGCGGCGTAGAAGTGCATGCCCATCTCGCGGGCAGTGTGGATGGTCTGCTCGGAGGCTTCGCCGGAGATGAAGGCATCGATGCCCTGCTCCGCCGCCTGGCTGATGTAGCTCTGGCCACCGCCGGTGCACCAGGCCACGGAGCGGATGAGCTCGGGACCACTGTCACCACAATGAAGCGGCTCGCGACCGAGACGCTCGCCAATCAGCTTGGCAAAATCGCTGCCGCTCATGGGCTCCTCCAGCTTGCCCACCATGGCCACGCTCTTGCTGTTCCAGGGTTCGAGGCCGCGACGCACCTTGATGCCGAGCAGCCTGGCAAGCTGGGCGTTGTTCCCCACCTCGGGGTGCACGTCCAGCGGCAGGTGGTAGGCAAACAGGTTGATGTCGTGGGTCAAGAGGGTCTTGAGACGACGCTGCTTCATGCCGGTGATCTGGGCCGGCTCGCCGCTCCAGAAGTAGCCGTGATGAACCAGGATGGCGTCGGCATCGGCGGCCACGGCGGCATCGATGAGGGCCTGGCTGGCGGTGACGCCGGTCACCACCTTGCGAATGCGCTCGCGCCCCTCCACCTGCAGGCCGTTGGGGCAGTAATCCTTGATGGCATGGGGTTCGAGCAGGTGGTTGAGCAGGCTTTCCAGTTTACGATGAGAGATCATGGGGGTCTCCTAGCTGGGCTCCCCACGCACTGTGCGGGGAGCCGGATTCCGATCGTCAGGGCCCATGATAATCGAGCCGGACCGGCAAGGCCATGCGCCTGTCAGGCCTAGGCGGGCAACTCGATGCCGGCGTCACGCATCTGGGCCAGCTTGTAGCGCAGGGTGCGCGGGCTGATGCCGAGCTTGTCGGCCACCGCTTTGCGACTGCCGTTGCACTCCTGCAGGGTGTCCAGAATGATCTGGTGCTCCTGCAGCTTGAGTTCGCCGCCAAGCCCCTCCCCTGACAGCCGCTCAAGCGGCCGCACCAGGGTCTCGTCCGTCTCTTCCAGGATCAGGTGCTCACAGTCGATGAGGCCGTCTGGGCAGAGGATCAGGGCGCGCTGCACCACGTTGTCGAGCTCGCGCACGTTGCCGGGCCAGGGGTGAGCCATCAGACGCTCTCGGGCGCCCTCTGCAAGCTGCGGCGTCGGCAGCCCCATCTGGCTGGCATGCAGCGCCAGCAGATGCTCCGCCAGGGGAAGAATGTCCCCCGGGCGCTCCCAGAGCGCCGTCCAGCGCAGGGGGAAGACGTTGAGGCGGTAGTAGAGATCTTCGCGGAACAGCCCGTCCTGCACCGCTTTTTTCAGATCCCGGTTGCTGGTGGCAATGACCCGCACATCGAGGGGGATCATTTTGCGGCTGCCGAGCCGCTCCACCTCTTTCTCCTGCAAGACCCGCAGCAGCTTGGCCTGCAGTCCCAGATCCATCTCGGTGATCTCGTCGAGCAGCAGGGTTCCTCCCTGAGCCTGCTCGAACTTGCCAGGGCACCCCTGCACCGCACCGGTGAAAGCGCCCTTCTCGTAGCCAAACAGGGTCGCTTCCAGCATGTTCTCCGGAATGGCGGCGCAGTTGATGGCGACGAAGGCCTGTTCTGCCCGGTTGGAGTGGTCGTGAATGTAGCGAGCCAACACCTCCTTGCCCGTCCCGCTCGGGCCGGTCACCATGACGGTGGCTTCGCTTCTCGCCACCCGGGTCGCCAGCTGGAACAGCTCCGCAGTCCTAGGGTCCCCGTACACCACGGCCCGCTTCTCCACCTTCTGGGCCGGCACATAACGGCTGACCTGGTTGAGCAGCACCTCGGGGGAGAAGGGCTTGGCCAGATAGTCGATCGCCCCCTCGCGCATGGCGCGCACCGCCCCGTCGATGTTGGCGTAGGCAGTCATCAGGAGCACAGGCACCTGGGGATATTGCTGGCGGATGTTGGCGAGCAGGGTCAGGCCATCCATGCCCCCCATCTGGATGTCGGAGATCACCATGTCAAAGCGCTGACGGGACAGGGCAAGCAGGGCCCGCTCGCCGCTGTCCACCTCGCGGCACTCATAGCCACCGAGCAGCAGGGTATCCACCAGCGCCTCGCGCAGGCCGTTGTCATCTTCCACCACCAGAATGCGAGCCTGGGTCATGCCACACCTCCTACAACCAACATGGCCTTGTCGAGAATCATCTTCACCGGCGCTCCGGCTTTTGCGCGCCTCATGCCACGCCCCCCAACTGAACCTGTTGCTGATGCAGGGGGAAGGACAGGGTAAAACAGGTGCCCTCGCCAGGGACCGAGGCCACGCTTACCTCTCCCTGATGGG
Source organism: Aeromonas sp. QDB31 (assembly GCF_027707605.1). Lineage (NCBI taxonomy): Bacteria > Pseudomonadati > Pseudomonadota > Gammaproteobacteria > Aeromonadales > Aeromonadaceae > Aeromonas > Aeromonas sp. QDB31. The sequence goes on from NZ_JAPCIX010000006.1 coordinate 131,788, forward strand.
CTCGTACCACCGACTGCACCACCGCAAGACCGAGGCCCGTGCCTTGGGATCGGGTGGTAAAGAAGGGTTCGAAGATCTGGTTGAGCAGGGAGGGGGCCATCCCCTTGCCGTTGTCGATGACCCGCATCTCCACCCGGTTGCCGCTGCGCACAGCGCTCACCAGGAGCGAATCGGCGCCGGCCTGCCGGGCGTTGGCTATGAGGTTGTTGATGGCCCCCGCCAGGGCACTGCTGTTGGCAAGCAGACAGAGATCGGGCTCAGGGGCCTCCAGATGCAAGGCGCAGCCCTGCTGCTGGCAGAAGGCTTCGGCCCCCGCCTGCACTTCCGCCAGCAAGCCCTGCACCGAGAGGGGCGCCACCACCTGGTTGTCGCCATTGCGGGCAAACAGCAGGATGTCGTTGATCTGCTTCTCGAGATCCTGCAGGCGCGCCATCAATTTTTGCTGGAACTGGCTGCGGGATTCAGGCTTGAGGGTGCGGTTGGCCAGGTTGGCCGCATAGAGCATGGCGGCGGAGAGCGGGGTGCGGATCTGGTGCGCCAGGGAAGCCGCCATGTTGCCAAGGGCGGAGAGACGCTTCATGTGGTTGACCCTGTCCTGCAACTGGCGGGTCTCGGTCAAGTCGGTAATGAACACCAGTTGGCCGGGCTGATCCGGCAGCGGCTGGGTCGACAGCTGAACCCGGCGACCGTCTCGCAAGGAGATCTCGTGACCGTCATCCTCACGGGGTTCGAAGCAGCGGGCAATGATCTGGCGCCAGGAGAGGCCTTCCAGTGGCTCTCCCAGCAGCGCCAGGGCGGCAGGGTTTGCACGGGTGATCAGCCCCTCGCCATCGAGCAGCAGCACGCCGGTCGGCAGCGCCGTGAAAATGGCGTAAAGCTGACTCACTTCATGTGACTGGAGGGGGGCATCCTGCTGCAAGATTGTCATAAAGCTGACCTCAAACTGGCGATTGAGTCAGCTTATTCAATTTCCATGCCATCAAAATAGACGTTATTTATCAATGTATTGGGTCAATGCGTCAAAGCATTGACCTCAATTGTCCTTGCTCATGCCGTACTTCTTCATCTTCTCCACCAGGGTGGTGCGGCGCATGCTGAGCAGGTCGGCGGCGCGGGCCACCACCCCGTCCTGGGACTCCAGGGCCTGGCGGATCAGCTCCACCTCGAGGTCGGCAAGCATCTCCTTGAGGTTGACCCCTTCCTGGGGCAACTGCATGGGCAGGGGCATGGCTATGCCGGGATCCAGCTCTGGTGGGGACTGGAACACGGCAGCCAGGGCGTCCCGCTCGTCCATCTCGGTGAGCCGTTCATCTCGTGGCTCGCAGGGCAGCAGGCGATAGCGGCCGGGCAGATCCGCCACATCGACGATCTGGTTCGGATAGAGGATGAGCAGGCGCTCGATGAGGTTGGACAGCTCGCGCACGTTGCCGGGCCAGGCGTACTGCATCAGGGACTCCATGGCGCGCTGGGTCAGACGGATGATCCCCTTGTGCTGTTCGGCATGGCGATTGAGCAGCTCCTGCAGCAGCAGCGGAATGTCGTCGGCCCGATCCCGCAGGGGGGGTGTCTCGATGGGGAACACATTGAGGCGGTAGTAGAGATCTTCGCGAAATGCCTGGGTGCGGATCATGGCTTCCAGATCCCGGTGGGTCGCCGCGATCACCCGCACATCTGCCTGGACGGCCTTGCCGCCTCCGACCCGGTCGAACTGGCGCTCCTGCAGCACCCGCAGCAACTTGACCTGCATCGGCAGCGGCATATCGCCGATTTCGTCGAGGAAGAGGGTGCCCCCCTGGGCCAGTTCGAAGCGGCCGCGCCGGGCGGCAATGGCACCGGTGAAGGCCCCCTTCTCGTGACCGAACAGCTCGCTCTCGAGCAGCTCCGCCGGAATGGCGCCGCAGTTGATGGGCACGAAGGGGCCCGCGCTTCGGGCGGACAGCTCGTGGATGGCGCGAGCCACCACCTCCTTGCCGGTTCCGGACTCACCGAGGATCAGTACGTTGGCGTCGGTCTCGGCCACCTGGCCGATAAGACGGCGCACCTCCTGGATGCCCCTCCCCTTGCCCACCAGCAGGCGCAGCAGGGTCTGACCCTTGTCGTGGGTCTGATGACGGGGATGCAGGGAGATGAAGGCCTGGCAGAAGTGCAGATGACGGGTGAGGGACTCATAGGTAAAGGGCGCCTCGGCCACCCCGATGAAGTTGCTGCAACCATGGCTCGCCGGCATCAGGGAGAGGAAGGGCAGACGAGGATGGGCGGCAAGCAGCTCACTCAGGGCGCGCTCGCGCAGTTCCCCGGCCAGAATCCCCTGCAAGGGCCCGGCAGTCTCGATGGCCACATCGAGATCGCTCTCAACCACCTCCTGCCAGGGGATCCCCATGAAGGAGAGCACAGTCCCCAGTTGCTGGCGCCGCACATCATCGGCATCAACAAGCAGCACACCCATAGCCATCCTATCCATATTTTCACACCTGACGCCAAATTATTGTTTTTTAAGTGCTTATTAAAACCAATTTCGCACTGTGTCATAAGGGGGACAAAGTGCCAAAATTCTGGCGGATTGTCAAAACTTGTCGCATCCTCCCGGACCCTGGCGGGACGGGGATCACGCTTCCAGCCAGATTGAGTATCGGATGAAAACCAGCGAAGGGGAAAAAATGACGCCGACATGGCGCGGCGTCAGAGGAGGGATCAGTGTTTCACGCTCTCCTGGGGAGCGGCATAGCGGCACTCGGGAAACCGGCTGCAGGCGAGGAACAGGCGACCGGCATGGGGACCCTTTCGTGCTTCCCGTGCCACCAGAGGCGCGGCACAGCGGGGGCAATGAGGGATCGTCTCCCGGGGCTCCTCCTCATCCGGATCGAGGAAGGGATTCTCCTCCATCAACGCGGGCATTGCCTCTTCGGCCCGGGGGGGCGGCACCTGGGGCTCCCTGGCAGCCCCCGGGTGTGACGTGCCCAGATCGACACCATCGAGCAGCAGCGGGCTGAAGGTCGGTTCGCGGCGCTCGCCGGGCAGCAGGTCATCCACCGGCGCCGTCGTTCTCGCCAGCAGGGGCAGCAGTTGCTCCCGCAACTCGTCGACCTGGTAGTGGCTGCTGGCCGGGATCTGCAACAGCGGCAGGCCGGCGCCATCGCAGGCCGCCTTCAGGAAGAGATCCCGCGACTTGCGCTTCTGGTGGCGGTGCCCCTCGTCATCCAGCTCCACGGCACACAGGAAAGAGAGATCCGCCGGGTGGCAGAGCAGAAAATCGAAGTGCTTCTCCCCTATCTTGCCGAGCGCCTGCTGGCGCTTGCCCTTGCCAAGGTGCGCCTCGGGCGTCAATACATAGGAGGCTCGTACCTTGGCAAAGACACGGGCCTTGTCCCCCACCGCCTGATCCAGCACCCCGAAGAAGGTGCGCTCGGCTGGGCTCATCAAGGTTTCCTGCAGATCATAGGGCTCGGCCTTGCCCTCTTTCTCCCTGCGCCAGACGATCACCAGCAGGAGCAACCCCAGCAACACGGCTCCTGATACGACAAGGCTATTCATACACGCACATCCCGTTTACAAGACAAATTCAGTTCACACCAAAGGAAGGGGCACACTCTACCACGGGGAAAGCGACTCAGGCAGCGCAGAAATCAAGCCCGTCCCGGCATTCGCGTTTTTTCACTGAATTTGCGCAAGGCGGGCTTCATATGGCCTGTCACAGCAGGCACAATGCTAGAGCCCATGGACGTTCTGGCGCGCACCCCGTCGCCGCCAGGCGTCAACGGACCCCACGCAGCCCCATTCAAGGAGAGCAGGATGCAAAAGCAATTGGTCGTCACCGTGATCGGCGCAGACAAACCCGGGATCGTCGAGAGCCTGGCCGATACCATCACCCGGCAGCAGGGTAACTGGCTGGCCAGCTCCATGAGCGAGCTGGCGGGGCAATTTGCCGGCATTTTGCACGTCGCCGTGCCTGACGAGCATTACCGCAGCCTGTGCGAGGCCCTGGTGATGCTGCCTGGCCTCACCGTGAGCTTCGCCGAAGGGCAGCTGAGCCCGCAACCGGCCCATCAGGTGATGCTCAGCGTCACCGGCAACGACAGACCGGGCATCGTCCACGAAGTGGCCAGCATCCTGCGCCAGCTCAACATCAACGTCGCCGACCTCACCACAGGTTGCGAACCTGCGCCCCACTCAGGCGCCCCTCTCTTCTATGCCCACGCCCTGGTGGCCCTGCCGCCGCAGCTCGAACTGGACGATCTCGTCACGGCCCTGGAGTCCCTCTCCGACGACCTCGTCGTCGACATCGATCAGGATCTGAGCGAATAGTGTCGCCTGTCATAAATTTGTCATGGTTTGACGCCATAACTTCCGCGCAGACGCAACCAGAGCAAAGAGGCACCAGATGAGCACCGACAAGCAGTATGAAGAGAAAGAGCTTAGCTGGCTCTCATTCAATGAACGGGTGTTGCAAGAGGCGATGGACAAGACGGTCCCCCTCATCGAGCGGGTCCGTTTCCTCGGAATTTTCTCCTCCAATCAGGACGAGTTCTTCAAGGTACGGGTGTCGGACGTCAAGCGCCGCATCCTCATCAACGAAGTCCACGGCGGCGACGACGAGGCCAAGGTGCTGCTGCGCGCCATCCAGCAGAAGGTGATGGCGCTCGGCGAGGCGTTCGACAACACCTACAAGGAGCTGCTGATCGCGCTGGCCCGCCACAACATCTTCCTGGTGAACGAAAGCCAGCTCTCCGAGTCCATCCAGCAGTGGCTGCGGATCTTCTTCCGGGAAAAGGTGCTGCGCCACATCATCCCCATCCTCCTCAACAAGGAGGTCAACCCGGTCAAGTTCCTGAAAGACGAGCACACCTATCTCGCCATCGAAATGAAGAAGAACGGCCAGGTGATCCAGTACGCCCTGGTGGAAGTGCCCACCGACGATCTGCCCCGCTTCTTCCAGCTACCGCCGGAGGGCACCCGTCGCAAGAAGCAGATCATCATCCTGGACAACGTTATCCGCTTCTGTCTGGACGAGATCTTCAAGGGCTTCTTCGACTACGACGAGATTGCCGCCTACGCGGTCAAGCTGACCCGGGATGCCGAATATGACCTCTCCGACCAGCTGGACCTCAGCCTGGTGGACAAGATGAGTGACGGCTTGAAACAGCGCCTCACTGCCATGCCGGTGCGCTTCGTCTACGAGCGGGAGATGCCGGCGGCCATGATAAGCTTCTTGAAGCTCAAGCTGCAGATCAGCTCCTACGACGCCATCATGCCCGGTGGGCGCTATCACAACTTCAAGGATTTCATCGGCTTCCCCAATGTGGGCCGGGATTATCTGGAAAACCCCAAGCTGCCGGCACTGGACTGCCGCGACTTTGACGGCTTCGTCAACGCCTTCGACGCCATCGCCAAGCAGGACATCCTGCTCTACTACCCGTACCACAAGTTCCACCACTTCACCGAGCTGGTGCGCCAGGCGGCCTTCGACCCGGCGGTCAGCGCCATTCGCATCAACATCTACCGGGTGGCCAAGAAGTCGCGGATCATCCACTCCCTCATCGACGCCGCCAACAACGGCAAGAAGGTGACCGTGGTGGTGGAGCTGCGCGCACGCTTCGACGAGGCGGCCAACATCGACTGGGCCAACATCCTGACCGACGCAGGCGTCAAGGTGGTGTTCGGGGTGCCCAGCCTCAAGATCCACTCCAAGCTCTGCCTCATCACCCGCCACGAGAACGGCGAGGCGGTGCGCTACGCCCATATCGGGACCGGCAACTTCAACGAGAAGACCGCCAAGATCTACACCGACTTCTCCCTGCTGACCCGCCATCCGGACATCACCGCCGAGGTGGAGAGCGTGTTCGAGTACATCGAGTACCCGTACCGGCGCTACAAGTTCAACCACCTGCTGGTCTCCCCCATCAACAGCCGCCGCCAGCTCTATCGCCTCATCGACAACGAGCTGGCCAACGCCAAGGCGGGGCAACCCAGCGGCATCACCCTCAAGATCAACAACCTGGTGGACAGAGACCTCATCAACCGGCTCTATGCCGCCGGCCAGGCCGGGGTGCCCATCCAGATGATCATCCGGGGCATGTGCGCCCTGCGCCCGGGGGTGCCGGGTCTGAGCGACAACATCCGGGTCATCAGCATCATCGACCGTTTCCTCGAACATCCGCGGGTGATGGTGTTCCACAACAAGGGCAATCCCCAGCTCTATATCTCCAGTGCCGACTGGATGAGCCGCAACATCGACGGTCGCATCGAGGTGGGCACCCCCATCTATGACGAGCGGCTCAAGCAGCGCATCCTCGACATTCTCGAGCTACAACTGAGTGATACCTGCAAGGCGCGGGTGATCGATGCCGACCAGAAGAACGAATACGTGAAGCGGGGCAACCGCCGCAAGGTCCGTTCCCAGGTGGCGATTTACGACTACCTCAAACGCATAGAGTCAAACCATGGACAATAGTCTGTACGCCGCTGTCGACCTGGGCTCGAACAGCTTCCACATGGTCATCGCCCGCCTCACCGAGGGGCGGATGCAGATCATCGATCGCATCAAGGAGCGAGTGCGCCTCGCCGAAGGGATGGACGGTCAGCGCCGCATGTCCCCGGAGGCCATGGCGCGCGGGCTGGACTGCCTCGCCCTGTTCGCCGAGCGGCTCACCAACATCAAGCCGGATCAGATCCGCATCGCCGGCACCTACACATTGCGCCGCGCCAGCAACGCCCGCGACTTCGTGCGCGAGGCAGCCAAGGTGCTCAACCACCCCATCGAGATCATCAGCGGCCAGGAAGAGGCCCGCCTCATCTATCAGGGGGTCGCCCATACCCAGCACATCGAGGGCCAGGTGCTGGTGGTGGACATCGGCGGCGGCAGCACCGAGCTCATCATCGGCGAAGGGTTTGAGCACAAGGCGCTCACCAGCCGCAAGATGGGCTGCGTTAGCTTCACCCAGAGCTTCTTTGGCAACGGCAAGCTCGGCGAGAAGGCCTTCAACGCCGCCGTGTTGGAAGCCCAGCATCAGCTCGCCCCCATCATCAACCAGTACCGCAAGCTGGGCTGGCAGAGCTGCCTCGGCAGCTCGGGCTCCATCCGCACCGTGCGCGACGTGTTGCAGGGGGAAGAGTGGACCGATGGTGCCATCACCCTGGCGGGACTGGAGCGGCTGAAAGAAGAGATGCTCAAGCACAAGCGGGTCGATCAGCTCAAACTGGCGGGCCTCACCGAGGAGCGTCAGGGGGTCTTTGCCGCCGCGGTGGCCATCCTGCTCGGGCTATTCACCTCCCTGCCCATCGAGCGGATGGAGTACTCCGACGGCGCCCTGCGCGAAGGGTTGCTCTACGAGTTCGAGGAGCGCCTGCAGCATCACGACATTCGCGAACGTACCGCGCTTGCACTCAGCACTCACTATCGCATCGACAAGCGCCAGGCCACCCGGGTAGAGAGCAGCGTCCTCTCCCTGTTCGACGCCCTGTGCGGCCCCTGGGAGATGCCGGAAGAGCCCTATCGCGCCATCCTCGGCTGGGCGGCGCGGCTGCACGAGATCGGCCTTGCCATCAACTACAGCGGCATCCACAAACACTCCGCCTATATCTTGCAAAACACCGATCTGCCCGGCTTCAACCAGGACGATCAGGCCCTGCTGGCGGCCCTGGTGCGCTTTCACCGCAAGGGGCTCAAGCTCTCCGAGCTGCCGGCCCTGCCCAACCACGACGAGCAGACGGTGCTGCGCTGCATCCGCATCCTGCGCCTCGCGGTGGCGGCCCACCACAGGCGTCAGGACAACCTGCTGCCCGAGTGGAACGTGCAGGCCGCCGGGGATCAGCTGGTGGTCACCCTGCCCCTGGACTGGTGCGACGAGAACAAGTTGCTGATGCAGAACCTGGAAAAGGAGCACCGCTACTGCCACGAGCAGGGCTGGCCCCTGCTGTTCCAGCTCGGGTGATCCGCCCCTCTGTGCAAAAAGGCAGCCGATGGCTGCCTTTTTTGTCTCTTGTGCTTTCCTACTGCAGATCCGGCAGGATCAGCTTGGCTATCTCGAAGTAGATGATGAGGCCGGTACCGTCCACCAGGGTAGCGATGAAGGGGGCGGAGACCACCGCCGGGTCGATGCGAAAGCGACGCAGCACCATGGGGATCACCGAGGCGACAGTGGCGCTCCAGAGCACGTTGACATCCTCCCCCACCTTAGCGCTTCGCGTCACAGGAGGGGGATTCCCATTACTGGGTGATAGCTGCTCGCGCAGTACCGGGTTCCTGCTTCATCGGGCGGCCTGATTGCACCACGCCTCCACAGGCTAAAACGGCGTGTCCCGCCGCTAAAATATTGCGAGCGCCGTTCACATCGGCGTTCGCCTCATAACCACACGCAGCGCATTTAAACTGGCTTTGCGTCTGGCGGTTATCCTTCGCAGTATGCCCACAACAGGCGCACTGCTGGCTCGTGTAGGCCGGGTTTATCGCCAACACCTGACCGCCTCGCCATGCCTGCTTATATTCGAGCTGGCGGCGCAGCTCAAACCAGCCCTGATCTAATATCGAACGATTCAGCCCTGATTTTGCCCGGACGTTGCGCCCCGGCTGGCTGGTCGTGCCCGCTGCTGATTTTGACATGCTGGCAACCTTCAAATCCTCAATGACGATCATCGCGTGGTTTTTGCTGATAGTCGTTGTGACCTTGTGAAGGTAATCGCGGCGGGTATTGGCGATATGTGAGTGCAGCCGCTGGATCTTGGCTTTTTGTTTCTTCCAGTTGCTGCTGAACTTTACCTTTTTGCTCAACTGGCGTTGGAGCCTTGCCAGCTTGGTCTGATTGGTTTTGAAGCTGTTGACGGGCTCAAACACCGTGCCGTCTGACAGGGTTGCGAGCTTGGCGATCCCCGCATCTAGCCCGACCATTGAGCCGGAGGGGTGAATTGGCTCAAGCGTCTCCTGCTCGACCTGAAAGGAGATATACCAGTGCCCGGCTGCTTGGCTGACGGTCGCGTTTTTAATTTTCCCTTCAACTGGCTGGGACTGACGGAACTTGACCCACGCCAGCCCGGCAGGCAGCTTCACTCGACCCTTTTCAAGGCGGCAATACTTGTCGAAGTTGACGAACCGGATCGCGTCGCGGTTGTCGCTTTTTTTCTTGAATACGGGTGCCTTGGCGGCGAGTTTCTTATCAAAGCAGCGCATCCACGCGCCATGCAAATCCTTGAGCTTCTGCTGGAGGTTGTCGGTATATGCCTCGGCCAGAAAGGCCATTTCTGGGTCTTTCTTCCAACTGGTGAGCATCCTGTTCAGCTCAAAGGCAGAAGGCAGTTTTTCGCCAGCATCCAGAATGCGTTTGGTTTCTGCCAGCCCGTGATTCCAGACATAACGAGCACAACCGCCCAACTGGCGCAGGCGTTGCGCTTGTTGTTCGGTCGGTTCGAGTCGGAATTTGTAGGCTTTCAGAATTTGCATTTAGCGCTCAGTGTGTAGCATTATTGCCATATCTATTAAGCCCGATTGAGTGACAGAATGCAATTCACTAAAATTAATAAATCACGCCATGCGGCCTACGCTTTGCACGTACATTTGGTGTTTATCACCAAGTATCGAAAGCCGATATTGGGGGATCTTCATCACGCTTCCTTCGGTCAGTGTGCGGCAGAGGTTTGCAGAGATTTTGGTGCGGAACTGAAAGAGTGTGACGGAGAGGCTGATCATGTTCACATGCTGATAGAGTACGCGCCAACGGTGCAGCTGTCGGTACTGGTGAACTCGTTAAAGGCGGTCACATCAAGGCGACTGCGTAATGAATTTCTGGACTTGAGAGGTGCTTACAGCAAACCCGTACTCTGGTCACGCTCTTACTTTGCGGGCTCTTGCGGCGGAGCACCGTTGGAGGTGATCAAGCAATACATTCAAAACCAGCGGGGCTGACGCCCCGGCGAAATTCCCCTCCCACCTACGTCGGAGGGAGTCCCCTTTCGCATTTAAGATGGCGACGATGGTCAGGGTCACCACCATGCCGATCTCGGGCCCCACCCCCAGGCTCCAGGCCCGCACCCAGGCCGCCAGCGCGATGGCGGCCGAGATGAGCAGACCGGTGGAGATCTCCTTTTTCAGCACGGTGCCGAGGTTTTTCAGGCTCACCTCCCCCACCGCCATGGCACGCACTATGGTGGTGGTGATCTGGGTACCGCTGTTGCCACCGGTACCGATGAGGAGCGGGATGAAGAAGGCCAGGGCGATGGCTGCCTCCAGCTGCTCTTCAAAGGCCCGCAGCACGGTGCCTGTGTAGGCTTCCGCCACGAACAGGATCAGCAGCCAGCCCACCCGCTTGCGCCACAACTGCCAGGGGGTGGCCTGCAGATAGGGGGTATCCAGCGGTGAGGAGCCCCCTTGCAGCTCCGCATCCTCGGTGGACTCCAGCTCCAGAATGTCGGCGGCATCGTCCACGTGGAAGACCCCCACCAGACGACCCTGATCTTCCACCGGCAGGAGCGAGAGGTCGCGGTCAATGAGCAGGCGGGCCGCCAGCTCCTGATCCGCACGGGCGTTGATGCGCACTGCCTCCCCCTCCATCAGCTCCCCTACCGGCAGCAGAGGATCGGCGATCAGCAGCGACTTGAGGGAGACGCTGCCAAGCAGGCGCTGCTCGCCGTCAACCACATAGAGATGACCGAACAGCCTGGCCTGATCCCAGGCCCCGTGGATCAGCTGCTTGGCGCTTTCCACCGTCGCATCGGCCTCCACTGCCAGGTATTCGTGGCGCATGTTGGCCCCCACCGACTCGTTCGGCCAGGCCAGCAGGGACTGGAAGGCTTTGCGGGTGGGGTCTGGTAGCCGGGCGAGCAGGGTCTTGCGATCGTGCTCGTCGAGCCTGCGCAGGATGGCCAGCAGGTCCCGACGGGCCAGGGTGCCCTGCAGTATCCCCACGATGCTGCCATGCAGCCTGAGCAGCAGATGGCCGGCACACTCCGCCGGGAGGGAGGCGAGCAAGGACGCCCCTTCCGGCATGGAGAGGGTATCGAAGATGCAGTTGAGCTCTTCCGGGCGCAGGGTCAGAAGCTGATCGGCACGGGCCACCGGATCCAGGTTGTGCGCCAGCCAGTTGCGCAGGGCAACCGGGTCGAGCAGTTGATGACGATTGAGCAGGGTGTGTGTTTTCTTCATCACAGATGTCCTCATGTGATTTCAGGCGAACCTGAACGCCTCCGGCACCTGGCCGGATGCAACGGCAAGAAAACAGCAATTTGATTGACGAGTAACAGGCAGGAAATGACGCCGTCCGGCGTGTTTTCATCCCCACGTACCAGCTTTAGCACTGCATAACGTATCCGGCATGCCGGAAGCCACTTGGGTTGACACCTTAATCCGATGAAAACTGTCCTGATCTTGGGCGTCTCTGGACGTCGTGAGATCAGTGGCCTGTGTTTATGCAGGAGCCTCGCCTAACGAGATGCTGCGAACATTGATTGCACGGCGCTACCGTGCGGGCGGCATCATCTGCCCAGGCGCAGGTCGAGTCAAGGCAAACGGGCCCCTGGCAACGGGTTGTTACAAATTGGCCGGACGGCGGGCCCTTCATGAAACGAGGCTCCCCCGTGCGTGGCACGGGGGAGCCTGCGGTCAACGGACGAACGTCAGCGGATATAGTCGAATAGGGTCAGCTTGCTTATCTTGCTGAAGGCTAGCTGGGAGGCGCTCATGGCTGCATCCTCCTTGGAGAGGGCCGCGATCACCTCGTACATGTCCGCCTCGGACACCTTGGCCCGCGCCTGCTGGTTCAGGGTGCTGAGTCCATCGTTGGAACTCATCACCTGCTCCAGGCTGTTCATCCTTCCCCCCAGCTCCCCCAGTCCCCGGTCTATCTTGGTTCTGGCGTTGCTCATGTGGGTGGTGGCATCGGAGACCGCCAGCTGGAAATCGCTCTCGGACAGGGTCGGATCACGCATGGCGGAGATGAAATCGGACATGCCATTGAGGATGTTGTCGTTTTTCGGGGTATCCAGCACGAAGTTCTGGGTCGCCGACCCCGCAGGGAGGTCGAGGGTGAGCGCCAGGCCGTTGAAGGGGATCTTGTTGCCCGCCACATAGTCGCCGCTTTGCAGCAGGGTGCCACCGCTGTCACGGATCTCGTAGGTGTCCGGCGGCCCGGCCAGGGTGCTGACCGCATATTGGTTGCTCGGCAGGGAAGAGTCATAGTTGTTGCGATAGAAGCTCTCGAAGTTCCCCTGATCCGCCACCGACACCTGGATGTTGCCACTAGCGGCGCTGGCAGTGCGCCGGGTCGCCACTATCTCGAACAGATCGAAACCGGAGTCGTTGGCCGGGATCTGCACCGTGGGTGAGACCTGGATGTTGCGCTGCCCCGTGTCCCCCTGGAACACATAGTTGCCACTGGCATCCTTGACGAAGGGCTGGGTCTTGCTCTGATTGCCGCCGAAGATGTACTCCCCCTGGGAGTTCTTGCTGTTCATCAGGTCGAACATCTGCTTTTGCAGCCCCTCCAGCTCGCTCGCGATGGCGCTGCGCTCCTCGGAGCCCATGGCGGAGTTGTTCGCCTTCTGGATCAGGGTCTGGGCACTGAGCATGGCGCTGTTGAGGGAGGTCAGCACCGTCTCCTCGTGGCCCAGGCTGTTCTCCAGCAGGCTGCCGTTGACGCCGTACTGCTTGAAGAGATCGATCTCCTTGGTCAGCGCCATCTTCTGGCTCATGCCGGCCGGGTCCTCCCCGGAGCGGGAGAATTTATCCCCCGTCATCAACTGGTTGTAGGCGGTGTTCTGGCGCTCGCTCACCTTGCTCATGGAGGCAAGGTTGCGGTCATAGATCATGTTGGTGGTGATGCGCATGACTTACCTCACGGAGGAGAGCAGGGTGTCGAAGATGGTCTTGGCGGTGTTCACTATCTGGGCCGAGGCCGCATAGGACTGCTGGAAGCGGATGAGGTTGGCCGCCTCCTCCTCCAGATTGACGCCGGAGACACTCTCGAAGATGGCGGTACTCTGGGTCAGCTTCGCCTCGTTGGCCTGCAGCAGGGTCTTGGCCTGGCTGGTCTTGTTGCCAATGCCGCTCACCAGACCCGAGTAGGCATCGTTGAAGGTCATCTTGTCGTTGCTGGTGGCGGCGTTGTTGTTCTTGCGCACCAGCTCCTTGTTCTGCAGCTCCGCCAGCGCCAGGCCGTTGGCGTTGTCCGCAAAGCCGTCCTTGTTGTAGCTGAGCGTGAAGCTGTCGCTGGCCTCCACCTTGCCGGTGATGCTGAACTCATAGCCCGGGCTCTGGGTCGGATCGGCGTAGACCTTGGGCCCCCCCAGGGGGCTCTCGAGGGCGGCCATCAGGTTCTGTCCCTTGCTGGAGGCGGGGGCGACACCCAGCAGGTTGTTGTTCTTGTCATAGACCTCGTAGTTGCCGCTGCCGTCGATCTTGATGACCTGGGGGGCACTCGGGTCCAAAGTGTTGGTGCCAAAACCCGAGCCCGTGCCGGTGTTGTAGACACCGCCCAGCGCTATCTCGCCCGAGCCCAGGTTCTGGGATCCCTTGTCCGCCTTCAGGGGGGAAGCCAGCGCGATATCTTCAGGACGGGTGATCGCCTGCTCCAGGTTGGCAGCCGCATTCCGGGTGGGTTGCAACAAGATCTTGTCACCTGCCGCCGGTGTGCCGGAGAGATCGATTTCGATGCCGTGGCCCGTCACTTCGAAGGTGGCTGGCGGCGTGGTCCCCGTGGCGAGCGAGGTACGCTGCCCGCTGCCGTCGATGGCGAACACCTCGTAACCGGTGGCGCTGTTGAACCGCACCTCGTAGTCGAAGGTGGTGACCTCGCTCCCCTTGCCGGGAACGAAGTTGACGCTGGCCGCCCCGTTGCCCTGGTTGCTGGCGTAGGGCAACCCCTGGCTTCCTTTGAGGGTGAAGAGATCCCCCCCAAGCTCGTTGTCGAGATCCATCCCCAACCGGTTCTGCTGGTTCATGGCATCCCCCAAGGCGACGGCCATCTGCCCCAGCTCCCGCTTGGCGGGCTCCAGATCCCGACGCGCGGTGAAGAGGCCACCGATGGCACCGCCAATATCCTGGTCGTTGATGCTGGCCTGGTTCTTGCCCAGGGTCAGCTGCAGGGAAGGCTCACGGGAATCCGGGTCCCCCGGCACCACCTTGAACTGGGCCACGCCGCCATCGAGCACCAGGGAGTGCCCTGTGCTCATGTTGACCAGCATGCTGCCGTTGGGCTGGGTCACGGTGCGGATCTCCATCTTCTCGGAGAGCTGGCGAATGGCCTCATCACGCTGATCGAACAGCATCAGGTTCTCTTCAGGGGAGCCCTGGGTGCGGACGATGGACTGGTTCAGATCGTTGATGCTGTTCAGCAGGCTGTTCACCCTGTCCGTCTCGTCCCCTATGGTGGCGTTAATGGTATCGGACTGCTTGTCGAGCTGGGCGGAGAGGGTGTGGAATCTGTCCACCATACCGCTCAGTTCACTCAGGGTCGTCTGGCGCCCTCCGATCTCGGACGGTGACTCGTTGGCGGTGTGGAAAGCCTTGAAGTAGGAGGTGATGGTGGACCCCACACTGTTGCTGGCATCACCGAGCAGGCTGTCGAGCTGGAACAGTTGATCGTAGCGGGTGTTGGCGGCGTTATAAGCGGACGTATCCCGGCGCACCTCAGCCTGGGCGTAGGCGTTGATGACCCGCTCGCTCACCATGTCGCCCGTGCCCAATCCGACGGAATTGGTGTAGATCAGGGTGCGTTCACGTACATAGCCCTGGCTGTTGACGTTCACTATGTTGTTGCTGGTGGTCTGCAGCAGCCGCTGCTGGGCCAACACACCCGAAGTCCCGATTCCAAGCAGATCGCTTGCCATAGCTTACAGCTCCATCTCTGTGTTCCTGGTCGCAGTGTTGCCGGATGACGAGTAGCCGGCGATGGCATCACTGCGCAATACCTGTTTCAGTTTGCTGGCGTACTGGGGATCGGTGGCATAACCGGCCTGCTGCAGCGCCTCGAAGTAGCGATCCGGGCTGTCCACTTTGGCCAGCGCGCCCTTGTAGCGGGTCCCCGAGGTCAGGAAGTCCACATAGTCGTTGAAGCTCTCTTCAAACGATTCGTAGGAGCGAAACGCCGCCTTCTGCCGCGACGCCACTCCTTGCTCGTACTCCAGGGTGCTAACCACGGCCCTGGGTCCTTCCCAGCGCGGATCCGCCTTGATGCCGAACAAGTTGTGGCTCATCTGCCCCTCCCCGTCCTTGATCACCCGCTTGCCCCAGCCACTCTCAAGGGCGGCCTGGGCCACCAGTACCGCCGGGCTCAGCCCCAGCTTGTCCGCCGCCTTCTTGGCCAGCGGCATCAGGCGCTCGACGAACTCTTCCGGACTGTCAAACACCTTGGCGCTCCCGTCCAGGGCCGATGCCCGCGGGCTGCTGCCCATGGGTGGCACGGTGCGATGGGGGCGTCTGGGCAGAGTCAACGGAGGCTCGGCCCCATTCACCCCTCCCTTCATCTCGCTCTTCATTTCGTTATCAGCAAAATCTTTGCCAACTTTGGAGGCTGCGATCAGATCGTTGGAGGCGCTGGGGGGTTGATAGGGTTTGTAGACCCGCTCGGTGCGCTGGGGCAACTTGAGGACCCGGCCGTCATTGTGGGTAAAGGTCTTCTCGGGGGAGAACTGTTTGGCCACCATCTCGGCGATGCCAAGGCCCCCCTTGCTCGACATGTCCGCGACTCGCTGCTCATCCAGCATCCCCTCGTAGAACTGGGTGTAACTGCTGTTCATCGGGTTGTCTTCGGTCAGCACCGAGTTGGCCTGGCGCATCCCCTTGAACAGGGTCTGGGTGAAGATGGACTCGAACTGGCGGGCAGCCGCCATCAGTGCCTCTTGCTTCCCTTCCTTGCTCAGGCTCATCTGGCGCAGCTTGTCCAGGTTCTGAACGTCCTGCACCATGCCAAGATTGATACCGCTCTGGGTGTCGAACTCTGCCATAACCTACCTCTTTGCCGCCCGTGGCAACCGCTTGCCGCTCAAGAAATTACAAAATGACCAGTTGACCCTGGATCGCACCCGCCTGCTGCAGGGCCTCCAGGATCGCCATCAGATCGCCGGGGGCGACCCCCACCTGATTCACCGCCCGCACCAGATCGTCCAGGGTCGCGCCGGTGTCGAGCTTGAACATACGTCCCGGCTCCTGCTGCACGTTGATGGTGGAGTTGTTGGTGACGGCCGTCTGCCCGCCGGCCAGCGGATTGGGCTGGGAGACCTGCTGGTTCTCGGCGATGGTGACCGTCAGTCCCCCATGGCTGATGGCGGCTGGCCGCAACTTGACCTCGCTGCCAATGACGATGGTGCCGGTGCGCGAGTTGACGATGATCTTGGCGGACTCGGTGGCCGGATCCACTTCCAGATTTTCGATGGTGGCGAGGTAAGAGACTCGCTGACTCGGATCCCGCGGCGCGAACACCTTGATCGAGGTCGCGTCCAGCGCCTGGGCCGTGTTCGGGCCCACCAGATCGTTGACCACGTCGGCTACCCGCCGGGCAGTGGTAAAATCTGGCCGGTTCAGGTTGAAGGTGATGGTATCCCCCTGGGCGAAGGAGTTCGGCACCTCACGCTCCACGGTCGCCCCGTTGGCGATGCGCCCCACGGTCGGGGTATTGACCACCACCTTGGAGCCATCCGCCCCCTCGGCCCCGAGACCACCGACCACCAGGCTGCCCTGGGCCACCGCATAGACGCGGCCGTCCAGCCCCTTGAGGAAGGTCTGGAGCAGGGTGCCGCCGCGCAGGCTCTTCGCCTCGCCGATGGCGGAGACGGTGACGTCTATGGTCTGACCCGGCTTGGAGAAGGGGGGCAGATCGGCGTGGATGGCGACCGGCGCCACGTCCTTGATCTTGGGCTTGATGTTGTCCGGCACCTTGATGCCGAAGTTGTTGAGCATGGTCCTGAAGGTCTGCTCGGTGAAGGCGTTGTTCTTCTCACCCGTGCCGGGCAGGCCCACCACCAGACCGTAGCCGATCAACTGGTTGCTGCGCACCCCTTCTACCGAGCTGAGATCCTTGATGCGGGAGGCGTGCGCCAGCCCGAACGGCAAGATACAGCACAGCAGGCCGAGCAAACGGAGTCGGTTCATGACATCTCCTGACTAAACCATCCTGGCCCCGGGTCTTCGTTGGCGACCCGGGGTCCGAGTATTAAATGGGCCACCAGGGGCCGTTGAAGAAGCTGGTCAGCCACCCCTGTTCCTGGGTGTTGGCCAGATCGCCGGTGCCACCGTAATGGATGCGCGCGTTGGCGACCCGCTGGGACGAGACGCTGTTCTCCGAGCTCACGTCCTCCGGGCGCACCAGTCCGGTGATGCGGATATATTCGTTGCCGTTGTTGAGCATGATCCACTTCTCGCCACGGACCAGCAGGTTGCCGTTCGGCAATACCTTGACCACGCTGACCGAGATGTTGCCCTGCAGACTGTTGCTCTGATCCGCCTTGGCCTGACCCTTGAACGCACTGCTCTGGCCGATGGAGGCGGACAGATCATAGGGGCTCGCCGTCACCGGCACCCCGCCCAGGGTGACGGGTTCCAGCTCCATCTTGTTGTCCTTGCCGCTCTGGGTGTTGGCCTTCTTCGACGCCGAGGTCGACTCCGCCAGCTCGATGGTGATGATGTCGCCCACCCGATGGGCCTTGATGTCCGAGTAGATGCCGTTGACCTGCTCGGGCTGGAAGATGGCCCCGGTCGGGCGCACCGACACCGGCTCCGACTCGCCATACACGGGGGCGAACTCGGGGTCGTCGGGCCTGGCGGTATTGGGGGTGCTGCTGCAGCCTGCCAACATCAGCAGGCCCAGCATCCAGATGGCTTTCATCATGCGTCTCCGCTTAGGTGGCTGGATTAGGTGCGCTGGGTCAGGAAGGACATCATCGAGTCAACTGCCGAGATGACCTTGGAGTTCATCTCATAGACCCGCTGGGCCTGGATCAGGTTTACCAGCTCTTCGGTCACGTTGACGTTGGAAGTCTCCAACATCCCCTGCTTGATGACTCCGAGCCCGTCCGCACCGGCCGTCCCCTGGATGGGGGCGCCGCTGGACTGGGTCTCGACGAAGAGGTTCTCCCCCATGGGTTGCAGGCCGGTGGGGTTGACGAAGTCGGTGGTGTTGATCTGGCCCACCACCTGGGATTGACCATCCCCCTTGAGCTGTACCGACACCTGACCATCCTCCCCCACCGTCACGCTCTGGGCATTCTCGGGGATCTGGATCTCCGGCTGCAGCGGGTAGCCGTTGCCCGGGGTGACGATGGTGCCCTCGTCATTGAGGGTGAACTGGCCGTTGCGGGTGTAGGCCGCGCTGCCGTCCGGCAGCTGGATTTCGAAGTAACCACGGCCGCTTATCATCAGATCCAGGGAGTTGTCCGTGGTCTGGACGTTGCCCTGACTGTGGTTTTTCTGGGTGGCAACCACCTTGGCCCCCGCCCCCAGCATCAGACCGGAGGGCAGTTCGGTGTCTGCCGAGGAGCGGCCACCGGGCTGGTTGACGTTTTGATAGAGCAGATCCTCAAAGATGGCGCGAGCCTTCTTGTAGCCCACGGTGCTGGCGTTCGCCAGGTTGTTCGAGGTGACCGATATGTTGGTCTGCTGGGCATCGAGGCCGGTCTTGCTGATCCAGAGTGCAGGATTCATGGGGTACTCCTTGATTAGCTGATACGCAGCAGCTGGGTTTGTGCCTCGTCGTTCTCCTCGGCGGTCTTCATGATCTTGACCTGAGTTTCAAACTGACGTTGCAAGCGAATAAGGTTGGTCATCTCGTCGACCACGTTGACGTTGCTCCCCTCGAGGGAACCGGCGATCAGACCCACGTCGGCAGACGCGGCCTCCGCCTGGCCATCCTTGCGACGAAACAGGCCATCCTGGCCCTTCTCCACCGCATCGCTCGGCGGATTGACCAGCTTGATGCGCTGGAAATCCTCCGGCAGGTTGGCGGCGGCGCCCTCGGGACGGCCGCTGATGGTGCCATCCCGGTTGATCTCGATCTTCTCCATGGGCAATGGCAGCACGATGGGCTGACCGGCGTCATCCACCACATTGAGCCCGGTCGAGGTCTGCAGATTGCCGGTGGCATTGAGCTGCAGGTTGCCCATACGGGTATAGGCCTCGGCACCGTTGGGATCCTGCACCGCAATCCAGCCCGAACCGTCAACGGCGACGTCAAGATCCCGGCCCGTGGTCTGCAGCAGGCCGTGCTGCAGGTTCTGACCCGGTCGCTCCGTCATGGCAAACACCCGCGTGGGCAGTCCTTCGCCAAACGCCTGCATGCTGCGCGCCTGCTCGAAATCAGACTTGAAGCCGATGGTGTTGGCATTGGCCAGGTTGTTGCCACGCACAGCCAGGCTGTTCATGTTCTCCTTGGCCCCGGACATGGCGATATAAAGCAGGTGATCCATGGGATCCTCCGTCAAACAGATGACTCTCGCAGGACAACTGCAAATTGAGTGCCAAGAGATATGGGAAGGGCGAAGCAGAGGAGGAAAAAACGCCGCATCGGAAACGACAAGGGGCGCATGAGCGCCCCTTGTCACCGCGAAAAACCTTAGCGGATCTGCAGTATGTTCTGCTGCAGCGAGCTGTTCACTTCCAGCGAACGGGAGTTGGCCTGGAAGTTGCGCTGGGCGGTGATGAGGTCCACCAGCTCTGTAGTCAGGTCCACGTTGGACTGCTCCAGCGCCGACGACTTGATGGAACCGAAGGTGCCGGAGTTCGGGGTGCCTGGCAGGGCATCACCGGAGAGCAGGGACTGGCGCCAGGAGGTGTCCCCCACCTGGGTCAGCCCCTGGGAGTTGGCGAACTTGGCCATGGCCACCATGGCCACCTTGACGGTGGTGGCGTTGCTGTAAGTGGCGGAGACTATGCCGTCCGCGGTGATCTCCACTTTGGTCAGCCGGCCGACAGTGGAGCCATCCTGGGTCAATTTGCTGACTTCAAACGGCGAGGCGTACTGGGTCACTGTACCGAGTTTTAATTCAAACTGCTGAGTCCCATCGGCGCCGTTGCTTATGATGCCGGCACCGGGTTCCCCAGTGCCCGGTGTGCCCGCAGCAGGTGAACCTAATACAACCGTCTTGATCACCGCAGGATCGGTCGGTGTGACCATCTTGCCGGAGGCATCGAAGGTCATACGCGCACTCTTGGGCGCCTGGCTGACGCCGGTGGCCATGGTGGTGTCCACACCACCCGCCACGTCGATGGGCTTGTCCCCCTCATACATATACATGCGCCAGGCGGTCGGTACGACTGGCTTGGTCAGATCGGCGGGATCCGCCTCCTTGACAAAGTACTGGGTGATGGTGTGCGGCTCCCCAAGGGAGTCGTAGACCACCACCGAGGTGGAGGAGGCGTAGGTACTCGAATCCTTGGGATCGAATTGGGAGGCATTGACATCCATCAGCGTTTTCGTGCTGGAAGGCAGGTTGAAGCCAGCCTCGACCGTCGTGGTCTGTACCGGCTCGCCGGCCTTGTCCGGGATCTGGATGGGCTTGGTGGCATTGATGCTCACCGCCTTGGGGGTGCCATCGGCATTGATCTCGTATCCCTGCAGGTAGCCGCCGGAGTTGCTGACCATGTAGCTGCTTTCGTTGAGTTTGAAGGCGCCGGAGCGGGTGTAGCTGCGATCCAGGTTGGTCAGGCCATCGGAGGTCACGAAGAAGCCGTTGCCCTGAATGGCGAGATCCAGCGCATTGTTGGTAAATTGCAGCGCCCCCTGGTGGAACTGCTGCGCCACCGCCCCCGTCGCCACCCCGTTGCCGACCTGGGTCTTGGCATTGACGAAGATGGAGTTGGCGTAGACATCGGCGAACTCGGCGCGGGACTCCTTGAAGCCGGTGGTATTGACGTTGGCAATGTTGTTCGCGGTGACGTTCAGGTCTTTCTGAGCCGCATTGATGCCGCTGAGGGCATTGTTGAATGACATGTCTTTCTCCTTAGATCACTGCGTTAGAGGTCGAAGCCGGGGTCGTGGCCGACTTGCCGGACGTCCCGCCAATTTCCAATACATCGGTCAGATAGATGCCACCCAGTCCCTTGAGCTTGAGGGTACTGGGGTTGGTGCTGGTGCCCAGGGTGACACTCTCCACCTTGGCATAGGTCAGCGCCGGCACGCTCTCGGACTTGCCATCCACGGTGGCGTGCGCTTCTATCGAATACTTGCCGCTCTTGGCGGCATTGCCCGATTTGTCCAGGCCATCCCACTCGAAGGCCACGTTTCCCTTATGGTCCCCTTCGAGGGAGAACTCCTTGATCACCTGGCCGCTCTCGTCCTTCACCGTCACCTTGACGTTGCTGCCACCGTCACCGGTGGCGATGACGCCGGAGAGAGTGCCGCCCTTCTCCACATACCCCGTGTTGGAGGGGATGAGCACGTTCTGGCCCACCAGGGCCGACGCCTGCAGCGCCTGGCTGGAGGTCATCAGGCTGTTGAGGCTCTCCATCTGGGTGGAGAGGCTGCTGATCCCCTGAGAGGTCGACATGGATGTCATCTGGGACAGCATCTGGGCGTTGTCCACCGGCTTGAACGGATCCTGATAGGAGAGCTGCATGGTCAGCAGCTTCAGGAAGGACTCCTGATCCAGCTCCTTCTTCTGGGTCGTGGTGTTGGTCGTATTGGTCTGGGCGGCCGTCGTCCGGTTGACGCCAAGCAGGCTGTCATAGGTATCTGCCACTTATGATTCCCCCTCTGTCCGGGTTTGCGGCACGCCGTACGGGTCGACCTCATGGCCGCAGTCATGCAGGCCGTCACAAGTCTCAGTCATCTGGGTTCACCTCTATCAGGACTTGCCGAGGCCAAGCGTCTGCTGCAGCATTTTCTTTGCCGCATCAGCAACCTGGACGTTGGTCTGGTAACTGCGGGAGGCGGCGATCATGTCCGCCATCTCCTCCACCATGTTGACGTTGGGCTTGAAGATGAAGCCATCCTTGTCCGCCATGGGGTGGTTCGGGTTGTACTCCTTGAGCAGGGGCGCATCGCTCTCGACGATGCCCTTCACATCCACCCCTACCGAGGCCTGCTTGTCGGACATGGCCTGATCCAGCTGGGCGGCAAAGACTGGCCGCCTGGCATGGTAAGTTTTTTCCACGCTGGAGCTGACGCTGTCGGCGTTGGCCATGTTGCTGGCCACCGTGTTGAGGCGGACGGACTGCGCGCTCATGGCAGAGCCTGCAATGTCAAAGACCTTGAACAAACTCATTACTGATCTCCTTTCAACGCCTTGAGCAGGCCGCTTATCTTGCCATTCATGAATTCGAGGGAGGCCTGGTACTCGAGGCTGTTGCGCAGGAACTCGCTGCGCTCCTGTTGCACATCCACGGTATTGCCGTCACCGGTATCCGGTTGCAGGGGGTTGCGATACTGGGTCGACCCGGGGGCATCCATCTGCAAGGCGAAATGCTTCTCGCTGGTGGTGGACAGCCCGAACCCTTGCTGGCTCTGGGCATCCTGCAACGCTTGGGAGAAGTTGATGTCACGGGCCTTGAAGCCCGGCGTGTCCGCGTTGGCGATGTTGCTCGATAACACCTCCGCACGCTTGGCACGAACGCTCAGCGTGTACTGGTGAACACCGAATGCCTTGTCGAATGAAATTGCCATAGCGCACCTCCTGCTTCACGAATGTTTAGCAAGAGGTGTGCCAAAGAGGGACGAGGGGGGAGTTATTTGACCTTGTAGACGATGCCGGGGTTGCAGCGGATCATCTCGAACTTGTCGGTGAGGCCCGCCAGGGACTCCGAGGCCCCCAGCATCAGATAGCCGCCAGGATTGAGGCTGCTGGCAAACTGGTTGAGGATCTTGGACTTCACCTCTGGCGCAAAGTAGATAAGCACGTTGCGGCAGAAGATGATGTCAAACTTGCCGAGCAGGCTGTAGCTCTCCAGCAGGTTCAGGGGCCGGAAGCTGGTCAATTTTCTGACACGCTCCGATACCCGCATCTTGTTGTCGCCGCAGGGCTCAAAAAACAGCCGCTTGCGCTCGGGAGACAGGCCGCGGGCCAGTGCCAGGCTGTCATACACCCCTTCCTTGCACTGGTTGAGCATGGTGCTGGAGATATCGGTCCCCACTATCTGCACCCCGCCCGGCAAGGTGCCGGGGCGTTTGACCTGCTGCTCCAGCGCCGTCATGGCGATGGAGTAAGGCTCCTGCCCGGAGGAGGAAGCCGCAGACCAGATCTTGATGGGACGACCACTCTTGCCGAGCTCGGGGAAAATCTTGTCGCTCAGCAGCTGGAACGGGTAGGTATCGCGAAACCACAGGGTTTCATTGGTGGTCATGGCATCGACCACAGCCATCTTGAGCTCCCGTTCACGCACGTTCATCGCCCGGGTCACCAGTTCAGACAGACTCTCGATACCAAACTGAGTCATCAAGGGCGACAGACGGCTCTTGACCAGATACTGTTTGTTGTCACCCAGCACTATGCCGCTCTGCTGCGCCAGAAAATTGCTGAATTGCCTGTATAAGTCGTCCGAAAGTGTCTTCATGCAGTTGTTCTTCTTTATTAGAGAGCGCCTTGTACGGCCTTGGCCAATTCATCAGGCTGGAATTTGGCAATGAAGTTGTTCGCACCAACTTTCTGCACCATGGCCTGATTGAACACCCCACTGAGGGATGTGTGCAGGATAACATGCAAATCCTTGAGGTTGGGATTGTTGCGGATCTCGGCGGTGAAGGTGTAGCCATCCATCTCCGGCATCTCGATGTCGGAGATGACCAGGGCAATCTGATCGAGGATGGGGCCCTGCTTGGCCATCTCCAGCAGCATGTTGAGGGCCTCCCGTCCATCCTTGGCCAGCACGCATTGCACCCCGATGGCTTCCAGCGCTCGCTGTACCTGCTTGCGTGCCACCGAGGAGTCGTCGGCTACCAGCACAGGACGGCCGTGGGGATTGCGCTCCACGCTGGCTTCCACCAGCTCGGCACTCACCTCGGTGGAGACCGGCGAGATCTCGTTGAGAATACGCTCCACATCCAGGATCTCCACCAGCTCGCCATCCACCTCGGTCACTGCCGTCATGTAGTTGATGCGACCGGCTCCCTTGGGAGGGGGCAGGATGGACTCCCAGTTCATGTTGATGATGCGCTCGACCGAATTGACCAGAAATCCCTGAACGGATCTGTTGTACTCGGAGATGATGATGAAGCACTTGGAGATGTCCTGGATGGGGCGCTTGCCCATCGCCATGCTGAGATCGATCACCGAGATGGTCTGGCCGCGAATGTGCGCCACGCCGCGAATGCAGGAGTTGAGCTTGGGCATGACGGTCAAGGGAGGGCACTGCAGCACCTCACGTACCTTGAATACGTTGATGCCAAATCTTTGACGTCCGTTGAGACGAAACAGCAGCAGCTCCAACCGGTTTTGTCCCACCAGCTGGGTCCGTTGGTTGACCGAGTCCAGAATACTCGCCATAAACACTCCCTAAAAAACGCTTGGCACTGATCGTGCATGTTGTGTGTGCATGCACATTGGCTTGCATCAGACTATCGATGTCTCGACAACCGAAATCTGCAGCAAGCATAGTTAACTGCGATGGTGTACGTGAACAACTTATCGACCGGTAAGCAAAAATGATTAATAGACTTTTCCTCATCTTACTGCCGTTTTGCAGCCTCTCTCACGCCATGGCATCCGAGGTCACCGACTATCTGCAGGAGCAGGCACAGGCGTTCGTTCTCGACCAGCTGGATGTTCCTCTCGATGCCCAGGCCGAGGTGAAAGCCGGCACCATAGATGAACGCCTCCCCCTGCACCACTGCGAAGAGGGGCTGACTATCTCCCTCCCGGCCAAGATGGAGATCCGCCGCAACACCACCGTCTACCTCAAGTGCGAGGGAGACAAACCCTGGGATCTCTATCTTCCGGTGCGGGTCAGCATTCAGAAGCCCTATGTCACCGTCGCGGCTCCCGTGGCCAAGGGGGACATACTGAGCGAGTCCATGCTGACCCTGGCCTATCAGGATCAGACCCTGATCCGTGGTGACTATCTCACCGACCCGAGCGCCCTCATCGGGGTGCGCAGCAAGCGTGAACTCAAGCCGGGCCAGCCAATTCGGCTCACCCAGGTCTGCGTGGTCTGCAAGGGGGACCAGGTCACCCTGAGTGCGGAAAACAGCAGCATGCAGATCAAAACCATGGCCCGCGCCTTGCAAGATGGCAGCTTCGGAGACATGATCAGGCTCGTCAACATTCGTTCGGGCAGAGCGGTGCAAGGCCAGGTCAGTGCCGTTGGCTCCGTGGTAGTCACATTCTGACTGCTTTATTAATGCAGCAATTTTTTTCTAAAGTTCTGACCGCCGTCACCGATAACCGGGTAAGCGAACAGCAAAGCAGACGAAGGTAAACCGTATGGCTATCAACAATATCAACAACTTGGCAAACAGCCGGTTGCAAAACAACGGGACCAGTCAAGGTGTAGCCGCCAAGTCCGCGACCTCTGCCGAGAGCAATCGCGCGGCGACCGTCAAGACCGACTCTGTCTCCTTGACCAGTGAGGCGCAGCAATTGCAACAGATGCAGAAGACCCTCAACACCGCCTCCACCGGTAATGAGAGCCGCGTCGAAAGCCTGAAGAAGGCCGTGGCCAGTGGGGAATACAAGGTCAACAGCGAAGCCGTGGCCAGGAAGATGTTCAGCTTCGAAGCAGACCTGGACAAACGGCTGGGATGATGGAACTGCCTTCGCTGCTGCACGCCCAAGACGACAACCTCTCCCAGATGCAAGGTTTGCTGGCAGAGGAGTTTGACCTGCTCAAGGCACACCGGGCTCTGGCCTTGCCGGCGCTGGCCGAGCGCAAGCAGCAACTGCTTGAGGCCATCGAGACCCTGGACAAGACATTGGCCGAGCTGCCCGATCTGCAGCAACAACTCGGTGCCTTCCCGACCCAGTTGCAGGCCCTGCAAGCCAAGCTGGAAGCTTGTCAGGAGCAGAACAACCTCAACGGTCGGCTGCTCGAACTCAGCATCATCTCCAATCGTCGGCTGGCGAGCTTCCTCAGCAAGCTGCGTGACAGCAACTCCCTGACCTATGACGCCAAGGGCAATACCCGCTCGGGCACCCGCTCCCTGGGGATCAAGGCCTAATTCTCTCTCCTCCCTGCTCTTGATGCCCTGCCGTCAGAGCACCAGTTCCATCAGTGTCGTCCCGTCGCGGCAGGCGTGAATGCTCATGACGCCATCCTCATATCGGCCATAGCTGGCTGCCCATTCTCCCCTCGGAAAACAGATGGATCCCGGGTTCACCAGCACCAGTTCCCCTTCTTGCCGCGCGTCTCGTCGCAATATGGGCAGGTGGGTATGGCCGCTGATGAAGAGGCTGCCCGCCGGCAAGGGCACCGCCTCGGGATCATAGAGATGACCGTGGCTGACGAACCAGCGCCGCCCGTCCACCAGCAACTGGTTATAGGGGGCCGTGATGGGGAAGTGCAGCAGCATCTGATCCACCTCCGAATCGCAGTTGCCCCGTACCGCCATGATCCGGGGGGCCAGCAGGTTGAGCCGCGCCGCCACGGCGGCAGGCTCATACCCCGCCGGCACCGGATTGCGCGGGCCGTGGTTGAGCAGATCCCCCAGCAACAGATAGTGATCCGGCTGCCAGAGGGCAAGCTGTGCCAGCACCTGCTCCAGGGCAGGCAGGCTGCCGTGCAGATCGGAAATGATGGCTATCTTCATCGCGCACTCCTCATGGCTGGCTGAAGTAGAGATCCTTGGTGGCGATGGCCCCCTTCAGGTTGCTGCTCGGCAGGCCGCGCAGGGCGGGGTCCACCAACCTCATCTGGTTGTAGTGATAGACGGGGATGACGGGCATCTCTTCCATCAGCAGTTGCTCGGCCTTGCGGTAGAGTCCGGTTCGTGCGCTGCCATCCAGCGTGTCCGCGGCCTGTTGCAACAGGCCGTCGAAGGCCGGATTGCAATAGCCACTCTCGTTCTGGGGATCCTGACAGCGGAAACTGCCCAGCATGGACGAGGGCTCCACGTAATCACCAAACAAGAATGAGCGGGCCAGCATGAAATCACCGCTGTCCTTGGCCACCTGATAGGCATTCCACTCCATGTTGTTGAGGGTGATCTCCACTCCCAGCGGCTTCCACATGGCCGCGACCGCCAGGGCCAGCTTCTTGTGGTTCTCCGAGGTGTTGTAGGTCAGCGTCAACTTGAGCGGGTGGGCACTGTTGTAGCCCGCCTCCGTCAGCAAGGCGGCGGCCCTGGCCAGACGGGTCGGCATATCCTCCAGGGCCAGCGCCGACCCCAGCTCTTGATAGTCCGGCATGCCGGGCAGCAGCGACCAGGCTGGCCGCTCCCCCTGACCACTCACCTTCTCGGTCAACAGGCGGCGATCGACGGCCATGGAGAGCGCCTGTCGCACCCGCACATCCTGCAATTCGGGGCGGCGCAGGTTGAAGGTATAGAGGTAGGTACCCAGCAGCGGCAGGCCCCAGATCCGCTCCGGGGTCTCCGCCATGGTCTTCTGGTAGTATTCCAGCGCCACCCTGTTGGTGAGCTGGATCTCCCCCGCCTCGTAGCGCAGCCGCTCCGCATGCTGGGAAGCGAGGGGCAGATAGGTCACCCGCTGGATCCGGGTATGGGCATCATCCCAGTACTGGACGTTGCGCTCGGCTTCGATCCGCTCGTTCGGCACCCAGTTCACCAACCTGTAGGGACCGTTGCTCACCATCTTGCCAGGCTGGGTCCACTGCTTGCCAAACTGGACGATGGCCCGCTCGTTGACCGGCACGAAGGGGCGCTGGCTGATGAGTTGCAGGAAGTAGGGCACGGGCCGCTCCAGGATCACCTTGAGGATCTGGTCGCTCTCGGCCTCCACCCCCAGGGCATCGAGATCGAGTGCACCGGCATAGATGGACTGGGCGTTGTTGATGCCGGTCGCGAGCAAGAGGCCGGCGGAGGGCGAGGCTTGCTCCGGGCTCAGCAGACGCCGCCAGGCGTAGACAAAATCCCGGGCGGTGAGCGGCTCGCCATTGGACCACTTGAGCTGCGGGCGCAGGAAAAAGCGCCACACCAGACCATCCTCACTGGTCTCCCAGCGCAGAGCCTGAGCCGGCACTATCCTGCCCTGCCCATCCTCGCTCACCAACCCCTCGAACAAGTCCACCAGCACCACCTCCCCCGGGAAACCGGAGCGGATCTGGGCAGGGTCGAGGGACTCGGGTTCGGCGCCGTTACCCTTGACCAGGGTCTGCCTGTCTGACAGTGCAGGCTGCTGCACCACTGTGGTCGCCTGCAACGGCGGCGCCAGCATCAGTCCGAGCAACAAGGAAGAGAGCCAGCGACGGGCTGGCCGGGCGGCGAAACGGTAAAGCATGACATCAACCTCGTTCAATTCACTTTATTTCAAGAAGGGGGAAGGCCGGCGGCGCGCCTGGAAACGAATGCATGATGCCGCGCTTGTTATCCCCGAAGACGCCCCGTATTGTATCGGGCCTGCCCGGCAGATGGAGTCTTTCGGGCTATTTTTTCAGGTTTTTTTTCCCAACTATCAGCCACGGGTGCACAAGACAGCCTGAGGGCTCCTCGACTCGCCTCGCATGAAGGCCTGTCAGGCTGACATGGCGCTCGATACTGGCATCAGCCCGGCTGATTTTTACCGTTTCAGGGGTCTTTATGGGGTATGAGTGGCTGGCGCTGGCTGCCGCCAGTTTATGGGCAGTCGCAGCCCTGATTTCCGTCAAGCCGGCGCGCCATCTGGGGGCCTTTGCCTACAGCCGCTGGCGGATGTTTCTGGTCAGCCTGATGCTGGCCAGCGCCAGCCTGGTCACAGGGGGCTGGCAGACCCTCACCGAGAGCGCCCTGCCACTGCTGGCCCTGTCGGGGCTCATCGGCATCTTCGTCGGTGACACCGCCCTGTTCGCCAGCATGAACCGGCTTGGCCCCAGGCGCAGTGGCTTGCTGTTCTCCTGCCATGCGCTCTTCTCCGCCCTGCTCGGGCTCTGGCTGTTCGGCGAACAACTCGGTGGCTGGCGTCTGGTGGGGGCCTTGCTGGTGCTGGCCGGGGTCATGCTTGCCATCCTGTTCGGCCGCCGTGGCAACCCGCAGCAGGCCCAACAGCACAACGAGTGGGAGCAGGTGCGCGGCCACCTCGCCGTCGGCATCGCACTCGGCCTGACCGCGGCCCTGTGTCAGAGCCTGGGGGCCATCATCGCCAAACCGGTGATGATGGCTGGCAATGTGGACGCGGTGAGCGCCTCCGGCATCCGCATGGGGAGCGCCCTGCTGGCGCACTGTGCCCTGCGGGTGCTGCGGGTGCCGCTCGCCATGCCGCACAACCCCATCAACCGCCAGGTGCTCGGCATGATAGGCATCAACGGTTTCCTGGCGATGGCGCTCGGAATGACGCTCATCCTGGTTGCCCTGCGCCAGGGGGACGTGGGCATGGTGGCCATCCTCTCCTCCACTACCCCGGTCATACTGCTGCCCCTGCTGTGGTGGCACTCAGGGATGCGCCCTGCCCTGCCCGCCTGGGCCGGTGCCCTGCTGGCCACCCTGGGCACGGCCATGGTGTTGGGAGCGGGGTAAGTCGGGGGTTGATGTTGGGCTTAGCTTAGCTTCGCGCCAACCTACGCCCAATCCTCAGGATCGTCCGAACAGGCTTCGCTATTCAAACCTACAAAATTCAATTGGTTCTGTAGGTTCGATTAGCCGCGTCGCGGCGTAATCGGACGCGGTAACATCATTGCGAACATTCGCCGTCGGATGGCGTGATTAAAACTGGGCCACTTCCTCGGCCGTCAGCTCTCGGTATTCCCCCGGTGCCAGCTCGTCGTCCAGGCCGAGCGCCCCGATCCGCTCCCGATGCAGCCCTATCACCTTGTTGCCGATGGCGGCAAACATCCGCTTCACCTGGTGGTACTTGCCCTCGTGAATGGTCAGCCTGGCCTCGCACTCCCCCAGGATCTCCAGCTGGGCGGGGCGGGTCTTGTCGGTCTCGTTGCGCAGGTAGACGCCATCTTCAAACAGCGAGATGGCCTCTTCGCTCACGGGGTCGGCCAGCCAGACGTGATAGGTCTTGGCACACTCGTGGCGCGGCGAGGTGATACGGTGGGACCACTTGCCATCGTCGGTGATCAGCACCAGGCCTGTGGTGTCGAGATCGAGCCGGCCCACCACGTGCAGCTTGCCCATGGCGGGCTCATCCAGCAGGTGGAAGACGGTGGCGTGATCGGGGTCCTCGTTGGAGCAGACATAGCCTTCCGGCTTGTGCAGCATGAAGTAGCGATTCTGCTGATTCAGGGTCAAGGTCACGCCATCAAACTCGATCAGGCTCTGCTCATTGATGTGGAAGGCGGGCTGCTTGACCAGGATACCGTCCACCATCACCTCCCCCTGACGGATCAGCTTGCCCGCCTGGGAACGGGTCAAATCGGAGCAATCGCAAAGAAATTTATCGAGCCGCATGCACAAAACCTCGGAATCCAACGTTATCAAGGGGCGTCATTATATAGGCCGGTCCCCACAACGCCAGCACTAAGGGAGAAGATAGACAGATGGCGCCTGACGCCATGATGTGCCAGTGATAGACTGCCGACAGAGCGCCGACACCACGCATAATAATAATCCCAGGAAGCTACCATGAAGCCGACTCAGCCTCATCCCGTCATCCCCGTCAACCAGTTGCAACCTGGCATGTACGTGCTAGCCATCGCCAGCCAGACCGGCGCCATGGAGATAGCCCAGACGGGGCTGGTGACCAACCGTCAGCAGGTGGATGCGCTGATCCGGCGCGGCGTGCTGACGGTGAGAGTGGATCTCGCTCGCAGCAAGCTACCCGGGATAGAGCAGGTCGTCTCCCCAAGTCCGGCCCACGCCGCCGGCTCGGCGCGTCCCGCAGGCAGTGGCGAAGGGCGCGAGCTCAAGATCCGCCGTCTCTATCAGGAGGCGCGCGAGCTGCAGGGCAAGTTCATTCGCCACCTCAAGGCCGGGGAGCCCATCGACATCACTCCGCTGGCGGCGGTCGCCGAGGAGATGGTGGACACCATGTTCACCCATGGCGACGCCATGCTCTGTCTGGCGCGGATCCGGGCCAAGGATGCCTACCTGATGGAACACTCCATGAACGTGGCCATACTGCTCGCCAACTTCGGCCGCTATCTCGGGCTTGAGCGCAACGTGCTCAAGGAGCTGACCCTGGGCGGCCTGCTCCACGACGTGGGCAAGATCATGACCCCGGACGAGGTGCTCAACAAGCCGGGCAAACTGACCGACGAGGAGTTTGGTGTGATGCGCCAGCACGTGGTGCACAGCTACGACATCCTCAGCAATACCGCCGGCATCACCCCCACCATGCTGGAGGTGGCCGCCAACCACCACGAGCGCCTCGATGGCACCGGCTATCCCCAGCGGCTCAAGGGGGATCAGCTCTCCCTCTATACCCGCATGAGCGGCATCGTCGATGTCTACGATGCGGTGACGGCAGACAGGGTCTACAAGCAGGGGATGCAGCCGACCCAGGCGTTTCGCGTTCTGCTCAAAGGCATCAATCAGCACTTTGATGCCGAGCTGGTCACCAAGTTCATCAAGTGCATGGGGGTCTATCCGGTGGGCACCCTGGTGCAGCTCTCCAACCAGCGGCTGGCGGTCGTGATGCAGCGCAACGAACAGCAGCCACTCAAGCCGGTGGTCAAGGTGATCTATCACGCCACCCAGCGCCACTACCTCGAGGTGCAGTGGCTGGATCTCGCCAGAAACGGGGGGCAGGAGAGCATAGAGAGCACGGTCGATCCCAAGGAGTTTGGCATCAACCTGGCCAACTTCGTCTAGCGAGCCTGGGACTCAGGTGCCTGCTCGCGGCAATAGCGGAGGAGGAACTCCTCATCAAGCGGGGAGAGATCGAAGCGGACGCAGGCCTCTTCGATGGCCCGGATGTCGTGTTCATGGTGTTCGCTGAGCCAGCGTACGGCGCGGCGCAGATCCTCACCATGGGGCAGCAGGGTATGGTCGCTCATGGTACACCTCCAGTCAGCCATAGAAACCCGCCCGTCACATCGGGCGCTCTCCTACTAGCTTAGTCCTCCCCCGACATGCCGCCCTCTCCTCCCGAACACCCGGCGCGATCGCACGCCACCCCGCATGCGGCTTGACGCCGACCACCCCATCGAGGGTATGCTCGTTCCCTTCCGGCGCCATCTCATGGCTCTGCTTCTCACACAAGGACGCTGTATGCAAGCCAAGGACAAGTGTCTGGCCGCCCTGGTCATTCTCTGCTGGGGACTCAACTTCGTGGCGATCAAATGGGGGCTGGAGGGCATACCGCCGCTGCTGCTGGGAGCGCTGCGCTTCGTCGGCGTTGTCTTCCCCGCCATCTTGCTGGTGCCCAGGCCCGCCATGCCCTGGCGCTGGCTGCTGGCCTATGGCGGTGCCATCAGCCTGGGGCAGTTTGCCTTCCTGTTCTGCGCCATGAAGTTCGGCATGCCGGCGGGCATGGCCTCCCTGGTGCTGCAATCCCAGGTGGTGTTCACCCTGCTGTTCGCCATGATCTGGCTGGGGGAACGCTGGCAGCCCCACCACTGGGTGGCGCTGCCGCTGGCGGGGGCCGGCCTCTATCTCATCGCCACCAACGGCGAGGGCAACCTGACCCTGCTCGGCTTCGTGCTGACCCTGTGCGCCGCCGCCTGCTGGGGCCTTGGCAACGTCATCAATCGCCAGATTGGGCTGCGCTATCAGACTTCATTACCCAGCCTCATCGCCTGGGGCGGCCTGGTGCCCATACTGCCCTTCTTCGCGCTCTCCTGGCTGTTCGAGGGGCCCGATGTCATTGCCACCAGCCTGCTCAACTTCAGCTGGCAGGGGCTCTTGTGCGTGCTCTATCTGTCCCTAGTCGCCACCTGGCTTGGCTACGGCCTCTGGGGGCGGCTGCTGATGCGCTATCCGGTGGCCCAGGTGGCGCCACTCTCCCTGCTGGTGCCCTGCGTCGGCATGGTGGCGGCCGCCCTGCTGCTCGATGAGCACCCCACCACCCTGCAGTGGCTGGGCTCGGGCCTGGTGCTGCTCGGCTTCGTGGTTCATCTGCTGGGCGGAAAAATGAGGCTGTTCAAGGCACAAGCCGAACATTGACCTCGATGGGGAAACTTCCCATGATGGATCAGGCCCTCACGGGCCTCACAGCTTGACCCCGGCAGGACGCCAACCATCAGGAGAGCAAGGACATGCTGCACAGTTCACCCTCGGTCATCCCCACTTTGCCGCGTGTCATGCGGGTCGCGGCCATGATGCTCCCCCTCTGCTGGAGCGCCTTCGGCTGGAGCGCCACCCTGCCGGCGGATCTCAAGTGGGAGAGCAACGACACAGACCCCGTCTATGCCGATCCACAGGCCAAACGGGGCGGCACCTTCCGTGACTTCATGTCGAGCTTCCCGCTCACCTTGCGCAAGTACGGGCCCGACTCCAACGGCAGCTTCGCCGGTTACGTCCGTGAAACCAATCTGCCCCTGCTCGCCACCCATCCGGTGACCGGCAATCCCATGCCCATGCTGGCAAGCGCCTGGGCCTTCGGCGCCGATCACAAGACCCTCTATTTTCGCCTCAATCCCAAGGCGCGCTGGTCGGACGGCCAGCCCGTCACCGCCGATGACTGGCTCTTTACCCTCAAGATGATGCGCAGCAAGGAGATAAGCGATCCCTGGTACAACAACTACTACAGCACCCAGATAAGCGAGGTGACCAGGTTCGACGATCACACCCTCGCCATCACCAGCGGCACCGAGAAGAGCCGGGAGGATTTGCTGGAATCCCTGCCGTTCAGCCCGGAGCCGAGCCATGCCATCCAGCTCACGGCCAACTGGGTCAAGGAGTACAACTGGAAGGTGCTGCCGGTCACCGGCGCCTACCAGATTGGCGAGCTGAAGAAGGGCAAGTCGGTCACCTTCAACCGGGTCAAGGATTGGTGGGGTGACGGGGAGCGCTACTTCCAGCACCGCTTCAACCCGGACCGGATAGAGATCAAGGTGCTCAGGGATCAGAACATCGCCTGGCAGCACTTCCTGCGTGGCGATCTCGACAGCTTCCCGCTGGTGATGCCCAACTGGTGGCACGACAAGAGCAAGACAGCCGAATTCGAGAAGGGCTATATCGAACGGCTCTGGTTCTACAACCAGACCCCGCAGTCCCCCATGGGGCTTTACCTCAACACAGCAGACCCGCTGCTCAAGGATCTCAATGTGCGGCTCGGCATCCAGTACGCCCTCGCCCTCGACAAGATGATCGCCACCCTGCTGCGGGGAGACTACCAGCGCCTCAACAGCTACGGCTCGGGCCAGGGGGCCTTTACCAACACCGACATCAAGGCACGCCCCTTCGATCCCAGGCTCGCTCGGGACTACTTCGCCAAGACGGGCTTCACCAAGACGGGGCCGGATGGCATCTTGCAAAACGACAGGGGCCAGCCCCTCTCCCTCAGCATCACCTACACCACGGCCGAGCATGCCCAGCGCCTGACCCTGCTGCGGGAAGAGGCGAAGAAGGCGGGCCTCAATCTGGAGCTGAACCTGATGGATGCCTCCGCCGGCTTCAAATCCATGCTGGAGAAGAAGCATCAGAGCGCCTGGATGGCCTGGAGCAGTGGCCGTTACCCCGTCTACTGGGAGCACTTCCACAAGGTCAACGCCAACAAGCCCCAGACCAACAACATCATGAACCTCGATGACGACGCCATCTCGGCCCTGGTGGAGCAATACGACAAGGCCTTCGACTTCGGCAAGAAGGCCGAGCTCTCACGGCAGATCCAGCAGCGGCTCTATGAGCTGGCCAGCTTCGTCCCCGCCTATCAGGTCCCCTATACCCGGGCAGGCGCCTGGCGCTGGATAAAACTGCCCAAGATTCCGGCAACCCCCCAGAGCGATCTGCTCTACTGGCCCCTGGATGGCGCCAACTCGGGCTACAGCTTCGGCGGCCTGCTCTGGATTGACGAGGAGCTGAAAGCGGAGACCAAAGCCGCCATCAAGCAGGGCAAGACCTTCCCTCCCGTCACCCTGATCGACACTCGCTATCAAAAGCCCTGAGCCCTCTTCACGCTCTGGCTCGACACAAACAAAAGACCCCGCACTGTGGCGGGGTCTTTTTTGTGGCAGCAGCGCCTGGGCGGGACTTAGCCGCGCTTGGCCTGCTTTTGCGCGATGGCGTCGGCTACGTCGGCCGGATCCAGCACTATGCCTTCCTGCTCCGGGGTCGGGAACACGGCCACGCAGAGTTCGTCCTGCTCCATGCCGTCGACCCAGCGATCCAGCCACACCTTGAGAGTGATGGACTGCGGCTTGCAATCTGCCCACTCGCCTTCGGCCCAGGCCTTGGCGTATTCCGGATGCGGCCAGACCGGGATGCAGTCTTCGTCTTCGGTGGTCAGCATCATGACGCCGTGCTCGTCGGTCAGAACAAACAGCTCTTCGTGCTCGACCAGCTTGCTGATGAAGTGATCAAAGCGGTAGTCGGCGTTCAGTTGCAGCGCGGCATTGCGCTCGGTGTCGCTAAGTTCATAGCTCATTGGTCAAGTCTCTCATTCAATAAAGGGCGACATGTTCACATCTTGCTGGCGCCTTGTCCAGCAAGAGTGCTCAGTCGCTCCTGTTTCGGTTATCTCAGCCCAGCGCCGGGGTCACCAGGGTGATCTCCGCCGTCTCGCAGAAACGCTGGCGCAGCCAGTAGGCGGACTCCACCTCCACGAAGCAGAGCTGATCCCGACCGGCCCAAGCCCCTGCCATGATCTGCTCGAAGCGTCTCTGCTGCTGCTGCTCCCAGGCGACCGCCAGCTTGGAGCCATGGGCTTCATCCACCACCCCACGGCGCAGCTCGAACAGGTTATCGGTGATCGGGCTGTTGATCTTGCCAGGGCTGTGCCAGTACATCAGCAGGTTGTCCAGCATCTCTTCGTCGTAACTCGCCAGCGCGTCCAGCTCGGGAGTCTCACCCTGGCCGCCAGCCCCGAAATCGCACCATCCCGCCGCCAGAGGAGCCAGACTTTGCGCCTCGCGCCCCTTGGCATGCTGGCGCAGGGCGGTGACATCCGCCCCCTTGATGGATGGCAGCCAGAGATCCCCCTGATACTCATCGAGCAAGGGGAGCAACAAGGACGGTGCATAAACAGGAAAGCGGGGACCTAGGGTGTGCAGCAGAGATACCAGAGTGACAGTGATCATGAGACGCGCCTTGAGCTGGAAGACCTGGGTTCGTACCTGGCCAGGAGGACAAAAGAGAGACTATTCTACCATGTTTGCCGGCACGCGGACTCTGCTCGTCCAACCAGCCGGGGCATGACGCTTCCGGCCAAAAAAGCAGCGTTCGGGCAAAGCCGGCCCAGACAAAGCCCAATACTTTGAGCCAGCGCCCACTAAAGTCAAACCGGGAATGCTAGTTTGCATACATCTTTAGCG
The DNA here is from genome assembly GCF_027707605.1 of Aeromonas sp. QDB31. NCBI lineage: Bacteria > Pseudomonadati > Pseudomonadota > Gammaproteobacteria > Aeromonadales > Aeromonadaceae > Aeromonas > Aeromonas sp. QDB31. The sequence continues at coordinate 168,134 of NZ_JAPCIX010000006.1, forward strand.
TAAGGAGTGCATCCATGAGTGGGATCGACCAGGTTTCTGACGATTTTGTGAATGAGCTGAAAATACTGGCATGCTTTGATCCGGCAAACATGAGTCTGGGGATCAAGTTACGCAGCGACATGTCTGAAGAGTTGTGCCTAGCGGCACAGCGTCTGCATCAACAAGGCATGATCAGTGCCGTCGATGGTGGCTATCTGACCCCCTTCGGCATGACCATGCTGGAGCATCTTCAACACCTGCTGGTGGCGCTCAAGCCGAATTGAGTTCCTGCGGCGCCCAGAGCGAGAAGTTGAGCAATTCCCAGCGCTTTCCCTGCCGCAGCAAACAAGCAAACAACAAAGGACCTTCGGGTCCTTTTACCTTGCCATCGATCAGCCACTCCCCCGCCCGCTTCGGGACAGGCTGCACCTTGATCTCCTCGGGCTGCTCAGCCTGGCCCAAACGGACTTGCACGAATTGCTGGCACACTGTCACGGCCTCGCTGGCCGCGGGATCCGGCACGGTGGTATTGGCAAGCGCCACTGTCAGCAAGAGTGATGGGAGCATGATGATGGTCATTGGCAAACGTGGTTTATGAATATGCCATAAAACAAAAAGCCGTGGCACCAGAGGTACCACGGCTTTCTTAAATTCTGTAAGAATTACAGAGCAGTTACGTTCTCAGCCTGCGGGCCTTTCTGACCTTGGGTCACGGAGAACTGTACGCGCTGACCTTCAGCCAGGGTACGGAAACCGTTACCGCTGATAGCGCTGAAGTGAACGAAAACGTCCGGGCCGTTTTCTTGCTGGATGAAGCCAAAACCTTTGGTTTCGTTGAAAAACTTAACGGTACCGGTGATCATGTTAGACATATCTTTAACCTGTATTCAAAATAATTACTTATGCTTTTCAGCGGATAAAGCTCAAAAACGGGATTAACTTATGAACAACAGGAAAAGATGCAAAACATCATATTCATTGACATAACTAACGCCCTTTCAAGCTGGTTTAGATTATACGTGCCTTTGTCGATTACGCAACCAAATTTGCACCCCGCCGGGGGCAGGGTGCAATCACTTACGCATCCGCCGCTTCCAGTGCCTGAACCAGGGCTTTGAGGAAGCGCGCTGCCTCCCCGCCGGTACAGGCGCGGTGGTCAAATGTCATCGACAAGGGCAGTGCCCGGACCGGTCGTGCCTCCCCATGGATGAAGACCACTTTTTCGAACAGCTTGCCCGCCCCTATGATGGCTACCTGGGGTGGCGTGACTATGGGGCTGGCGTAGCGACCTGCGATGGCACCAAAGTTGGTGAGGGTGATGGTCGCCCCCTGCAGCATCTCCCGCGGTACGGCGCGCGCCTTCACATCGGCGATCATCCGATCCAATCCGTGCCGAATATCCGCCCTCTCCCGCTCGGCCACATTCTCCATCACCGGCACATAGAGCCCATGTTTGGAGTCAACTGCGATGGCCACATTGACCTCCTTGAACAGCCGTCTCGACAGGGTATCCCCGTCAAACCAGGCATTCATGGAGGGCTCGGCACGGCAGGCCACCCCGATGGCCTTGATGAGGCGCACCGTCACGTCTTCGTCTGCCCGCCAGTGACGCAGGTCCACTTCGTCGGTGATGCTGACCGGCACCACAGTCTGATGGGAGTGCTCCATCGCCTTGGCCATGGCCCGGCGCGAGCCCTTGAGGAACTCGTTGCCACTGCTCTGCAACGCTTCGAAGGCGCTCTGCACATCCTGCTCGGTCACCATGCCGGCGCTGCCAGTGCCCTTTAGCCTGTCGATGTCCAGCCCCAGCTTTTGCGCCAGCAGACGCACCGCCGGCATGGCCTGCACCAGGGCGCCACCGGGCGCCATGGCACCCACCACGAAGTGATCCTCGATGTGCTGTTGATGGGCGCTGACCTTGCCCACCACGGTGCCGTCGTCCTCACCCCCCTCAAACTCCACCAGGGGAGCGCCGATGTGGAGTATGTCTCCCTCCTGGCCGCACAGCCTGGCGATCACCCCCGCCACTGGCGAGGGCACATCCACCAGTGCCTTGGCAGTTTCCACCGACAGCAGTACCTGATCGACACTCACGGTGTCGCCTGCACTGACCTTCCATTCGACTATTTCGGCCTCGGCCAAGCCTTCGCCCAGATCCGGTAATTTGAAAAATTTCATGACCAGTTCTCCATCCGCGGGAACATCACCAAAGATTGACCGACTTCATGGCTCTTCCTTGCTCGGGCGCTTTGGCGCCAACAGTTGAGAGACGTCATAGCCACTTGTTCTCCATCAGTTGGTGAGCTGCATCCGCGATATCCTGCTCGGTGATGAGGTAATACTCCTCGTTGCGGTAGTAGGGGACGGCGGCATCCACCCCGGTGAGGCGCTTTGGCGGCGCCTTGAGGGAGGTCAATGCCTCTTCGGTGACCCGCGCCACTATTTCGGCACCGACCCCGAAGCTGCCGCACGCCTCGTGCACCACCAGCAGACGCCCGGTCTTGCGCACCGAGGCCAGGATGCTTTCCATGTCCAGCGGCTTGATGGTGGCAAGATCCAGCACCTCGCATTGGATATCCTGTTCCGCCAGCAGGGCGGCGGCTCGCATAACCTCCTGGATGCAGGCCCCCCACGCGACCACGGTGAGATCCCGTCCGGGTCGCAGGGTGAAACACACATCCAGCGGCAGGCCAACGCCGTCATCCACCACGTCCGACTTCATGGAGCGATAGATGCGATCCGGTTCGAAGAACATCACGGGATCCGGATCGCGAATGGCCGAGAGCAGCAGGCCATATGCCCGCCTCGGGCTGGAGGGGATGACCACCCGCAGGCCCGGAATATGGGCAAACAGCGCCTCCACACTCTCGCTGTGGTGCTCGGGCGAATGAATACCGGCACCGTAGGGGGAGCGGTAGACGATGGGGCAGGAGAGCCGGCCGCGGGTGCGGTTTCGCATTCGTGCCGCCTGGCAGATGATCTGCTCCATGCCGGGGAAGATGAAGCCCTGGAACTGGAATTCGGCCACGGGTTTAAGCCCCTGGGTCGCCATGCCGACCGCCACCCCGGCGATCAGTCCCTCCGCCAGCGGCGTGTCGATCACCCGCTTGAAGCCGAACTTGTCCCGCAGGCCCACGGTGGCGCGAAACACCCCGCCGTTGACTCCCACATCTTCACCCAACACCACCACATCGGGGTCGTGCTCCATCTCATGGTGCAATGCCAGATTGACCGCTTCGAGCAGTGTCATGTCACTCATGGTGTGTCTCCCCGCCGCGCTGCTGCATGCCCTTGGCGATGATGCGCTGACGCTGGGCACGGTACTCCCTCGGCAGCTCGGCAAACTGGTAATCGAGCAGGGTTTCCGGCGCCTGCGGTGCCATACCTTCATAGGCGGCCACGGCACGCTCGACCTCCCGCCTCGCCTCCGCCAGCAACGCCTGCTCCTGCTGCTCGTCCCACCAGTCCTGCTCAGCCATGAACTGGCGCAGTCGCTTGACCGGCTCCTTGGCCCAGGCGGCTTCCACCTCGGCGGCCTCGCGATAGCGGGTCGCGTCATCGGCAGTGGTGTGATCCCCGAGCCGGTAGCTGACGGCTTCGATAAGCGTCGGCCCCTTGCCGCTGCGGGCCCGCTCGACGGCGGCGCGGGTCGCCTCATAGACGGCCACCACGTCGTTGCCGTCGACCTGCAGGCTGCGCACCCCGGCCCCTATCCCCTTCTGAGCCAGAGTAGGCGCGCTCGACTGCAGCTTGCGCGGCACCGAGATGGCCCACTGGTTGTTGTTGATGATCATCACCATGGGGAGGTGCCAGACACCGGCGCAGTTGAGCCCCTCGAGAAAATCTCCCTTGGAGGTGCCGCCATCGCCTATGGTCACCACGGCGACCCTGGGCTGGTTACGCAGCTTGAAGGCGGCCGCTATGCCGGCGGCATGGGTGATCTGGGTGGCGATGGGGACGCAGATGGGCAAGTCTTCCGACAACTCGCCATCGGCCTTGTAGAAGACACTGCCCCGTTCATCCCCGCCCCAATATTGCAGGTTCTGCTCCATGGGCACGCCCCGCACATAGAGGGTGGGCATGTCCCGGTAATAGGGTACATAGACATCCTCTGGCCGCATGGCGAGACCGACCCCAATCCCCACCGCCTCAGCCCCCAGATGGGAGGGAAAGGTGCCGAGCTTGCCGGTTCGCTGCAGTGCTATCGCTTTCTTGTCGTAACTGCGCACCATCACCATGTTGCGGTAGAAGGTGTGCAGCATCGCCTTGTCCAGCCAGGTCGGCAGTGTCGCGACCGGGCGCCCCTCCTCATCGAGGTAACGAAGGAAGGGGATGTCGACATGGGTCATAACTGGCTCCTTGCCGTTGTCAGCGTCACCACCATGAGGTGACCCTTAGAATGTAAATAAGATGTTAAGCAAAGGACAAGGTGATTCAGTCAGGTAAGACCAGTAGAAACTTCTTTAATTTCAGAAAGAAGATGAGATTTTCGGCGAGCAGAAACGAAGAAGGGAGCCCTTTCGGGCTCCCTGTCAGGGCGAGTTCGGGATCACGTCCATCCTGGCCACGCCGCCTGGGGCGCAGGGTTGACGTGAAAAGATGGGCTCAGATCACTCCCACAGACGGGTCGGCACCACCAGCAGCATGGTCCGCTGGCCGATGGCCACGTTGGCATTGGGGAAGACCACAGCCTCCCGCGCTTTCTCTACCCTGTACTGCCGATCCCCGTCTTCCGCCAGCACAAACCCCTGGGGAAATTCGGTGAAATTGTCCACATCGCTGGCAAACAGGAAACGAAACGCGGCCGTTTGCTTGTTGATCACCCGATCGATGGCAAAAATCGTGAAGTCATCTGCCCGCCAGGGCTCGAGCACTACCTCATCCTGGGTCACCAGCTCCTGCAACGCCTGACGCGCCTCGATGAAGCGGGTCATGTCGTTCTCGCCAAAGGGACGCACCTTGCCGAGCTCCACCGTGAAGGCATGGGCGCCATGCTGATGCGAGCTGTAATAGCTGAAGGTGGTGGTCGGGCCGCTCGAGAGCAGTATGGTGCGCACCCCGCAGGCCCCGAGGAACTGCACCTGCTCCTTGCAGTGCGGCCGCTCGTGGGGGAAGGGGTAGACCGCAAACTTCTCGTGGCGGGAGCCGCGAATGGCGGTGTGCAGATCGTAGTGATAACGGGGCCGGGCGGGATCGGCAAAGAAGCGGCTCACATACTGCTCCAGGCGCATGGCGCGAATGCGCTCCCTGTTGCACAGCCCCTCCCCCTTGCTGTGGGCACCACTGAAGAGCCGGTTCATGTTCTCCTCCACCTCGCGCGCCCCCTGATTCATGGCGGCCGGGTTGCCAAAGAGGAAGAGCACCCGGTGGCGGGCCTGAAGCTCCCCGCCGAGCAACCGGGTCAGCAACTGGTTGCAGATCTCGATGGGGGCTGTCTCGTTACCGTGAATGCCGCAGGAGAGCACTATGTCCTTGCGCCCGCTAGGCAACTGACCCATGGGCTCCAGGCAGAGCACGCCGGTGTCCCACACGCTCACCCGGGTGCCGTTGGCCAGGTCGAAGGCAAAGGGCTCGAGCTGCCACTCATGGCGGCGGGTCAGGGCCAAAAAGTCATGCTGGGGAATCATCCATCTCACCCTCTTGTCTGGAATGCTATGGCCGGATTATACGCAAGGCAGGCGGGCTTAAAATCAATTTTTAAACAAATTCAAACAGTAAGGATACAAAGTTGGCGAGGGATGATGACAACTCATGCCGCACGGGGCAAACAGAAGGAAAAACAGACAAGGAGAAATGAGGGGAAGCGGCAACAGGGGAAAAGTCAGGCCCGTTTGAGGGCGAAAAACACAGGCAGAGCAGTTCAGATCAGCAAGAAAACGAGGCATCCATGCCCGGTATATCAACCACGCCAGAACGGCTTGGTGGTCTCTTGATAGCGGTCAGCTTCGTTCAGACCAATGTCCTTGAGCAGGTAGGCGGGCAGCTCGGAGAGCTGGCGACGGCTGCGGCTGCGTTCCAGCCAGGTCAGGACGGTCATCTTGACGCGAGCAACCAGATTCGATTCGCTGGAATCCTGGTAACCGGCTTCGGTATAAGTCATGTTGGCCATGATATGGCTCCTCTCTCTAGTTCTGCGCAAGGCTCGGATTTGATGCGCAAAGCTTAGTCAGGGCGAGGAGGTGCCTCAATTGACGAATTTTGATACATGAGATTAGTAAAAGTAATGGCTGATCTCGCCATGGGGTAAAATACAACTGATTGATTTATATGTAAAATCCTGACCAGATATTCCCTCCCCCAGCCGTGCAGCATTTTCTCCTGCCGCATCGGCTTCTAACTATGCAGTTTCCCACGTTAGCTATGCAGAGCCCGAGTTCGAGACAGGACGCTGCCACCCCTGCCGCACCGCCAATTGTTAACCATTGGATCACTTAAAGATCGTTATTTAACAAGATAATACAGACAGGCAACCCCCGAAAGGCGGCCACGGCTGCCGCCCTTGCACCGCGCTTGAAAGGCGGCACTTGGCGCCTTCCCGTCATGCTGGTATGGTTATTTATACAGTGGTTTAATCATGCCCCCTGATCGCCGCCTTTAGGGCGACGGATTGAGGGAACACACAGGATATGCCGATGGACACCTTTACCCCCACCGCCGCCCTGCGTCAACAGATGGACGCGTTGGAAGAGGCCCTTGCCCGTCTCGCCAGGCAGCTCGGCCAGCTCGAGTTGCTGGAGGCCCATGTCTATCCCCTGCCCGCCGTACCGCAAGGGGAAGAGCATGATCCCATCGAGGCCATCGAGGTGGGTTATCTCTCGGGCGAGGCGGCACTGGCCGCGGCCGTGACGGCCTTTCAGGATCACAGCGCCCGCCCCGGCTGCTCCACCAAGGCGACTCACCGCCTGCCTGGCTGGTTGCGCTTCCCCACCGCCAGCGCCTCCTTGCTGCACCCGCTGCTCGACGAGATCAACGGCCACAAGCTCGCCTTCAAGGCCCTGGTGCAGGCCGCCGGCGGGCGAGACGAGAAGTTCGAACTGGTACACAGCGCACTGCCCGGGGTCATCACCCTGCAGGTCTATCGCAAGCTGACCCTGCTCACCGGAGAGCTGCATTCCCTCGGTTTCACCTGGGCCGACAAGCAGAGCATCAGCCGCCTCAGCCGCGAGCAGGTGCTGGAGATGCTGGAGCGCAGCCGCCGCTATGTACCGGCGCTCTCCAGCAACGAGGAGTGGAGCAAGATGGTGGATCAGGAGGTGTATGACATTCGCCGCCTGCCGGCGGATGCGCAGCTGCGGATCCGCCGACCGGTCAAGACCCACCCCATGATCAACCTGCTCTGGCTGGACAGGGAGCCGCGCAAGCAGCAGCTCAAGGCGAGCCTGCCCCTGCTGCTCTGCTCGGACAACCCGCCCAGCGTCACCCACCTCGGCCACTATCCGCCCAAGCTGCGCCAGGCGCGGCGGGATCGCAAGATTGGCGGCGAGGCCATCATAGAGCGGCTGCACCTCTATCGCTATCAGGGCTAGCGCCTCTTAATCAGACCCATGATAGGGGCCCCAGACGCGGGCAATGAGCCCCTGAAACAGAGAAGGGGGATGGTCACCAGGACCATCCCCCTCTCGCACCCAGGCAGGCAGCACCGCTCCTAGCTCATCAGCAGGGCGCGCAGGCTCTCCACGTCCAGGCCACGCACCTCGGACTGTCCGCTCAGCAGGCCATCGGCCAGGGCCCGCTTCTCGTCGTGCAGCGCCACTATCTTCTCCTCCACCGTCTGCTCGCACACCAGTCGATAGACTGTCACCGGCTGGGTCTGGCCCATGCGGTGCGCCCGATCGCTCGCCTGATCCTCCACCGCCGGGTTCCACCAGGGATCCAGGTGCAACACTGTATCGGCCTGGGTCAGGTTGAGTCCTGTGCCCCCCGCCTTGAGGCTGATGAGGAACAGGGGAACCGGTTCATGACGAAAACGCAGTATGGACTCCTGGCGGGACTTGGCGGAGCAGCCCCCGTCCAGATAGCAGTAGTCCCATTTTTTGAGCTCGATGCGGGCTCGCAACAGGCTCAGCAGATCGACGAACTGGCTGAACACCAGCACCCGGTGGCCGCCATCGATGGCTTCCTCCAGGAGCGCCATGGCCTCGTCCAGCTTGCTGCTGGTCTGGGACCACTCCGGCATCACCAGCTCGGGGGAGCAGCAGAGCCGCCGCAAGCGGGTCAGGCCGCTCAGCACGTGCATCAGGGCCCGGCCATCGGCGCTTTGCACCTGCTGCACCACCTCGCGCCTGGTCGCCTCGTAGAGCTGACGCTCCTCGGGGGAGAGACTGATGTGGTGGATGATCTCGGTCTTGTCCGGCAACTCGGTCAGCACCTGCTGCTTGAGGCGGCGCAGGATGAAGGGGCTGATCACCGCCCGCAGCAGCGCCATGTGCTGGGGATCCTTCACCGCCTTGCCGAAGCGGCGCTTGAACTCGCCGAGGCTGCCGAGCAGGCCCGGGTTGATGAAGGTGAACAGGCTCCACAGCTCCCCCAGGTGGTTCTCGATGGGGGTGCCGGAGAGGGCCAGGCGAAAATCCCCCTCGAGCTGGAACAGCAGCTTGGCACGCTGGGTGCCGGCATTCTTGATCTGCTGCGCCTCGTCCAGCACCATGCTCGCCCAGCGGCGGGACTTGAGGGACTGGGCCAGGCTGCCGAGCATGCCGTAGTTGACCAGGATGATCTGTCCCGCCCTGGCCTCCTGGATCAGGGTCTCCCGCTCGGCGGGATTCTCGAACACCACCACCTCCAGCTCGGGGGCGAACCGGGTCACCTCCTCCTGCCAGTTGGTGACCACGGACTTGGGCACCACTACCAGGGCTGGGCCGAGGTGCTGGCGCATGCGCAGCACCATGAGCGCCTGCAGCGTCTTGCCAAGGCCCATGTCATCGGCGAGACAGGCGCCAAAGCCATGGTGGGCCAGGGTCGCCATCCAGCGCACCCCGTCCTTCTGATAGTCCCGCAGAGCCGTCAAGAGCTCGGGGGCACACTCCACCTCCTGCTGCCACTCCTGCTGCAGGGAGTGCCAGGCATCATCCCCGGCCGTGGTCACCGCCGACAGCAGGCGGGCCAGCGGATAGGCCAGCTTGTTGTTGATGCGCTGCTCGGTGTCCAGCATGGCCCCCAGCATGGTGAGGCGCTCCACCAGCTTGTCGCTCAGCATCAGGCTGGTCTTCTCGTCGAGCTGAACGGTGCGCTGACCCGGGGTCAGCTGGCGCAGGATGAGGCGCAAGTCGAGGATCTGGTGCTCATCCAACGCCAGCGCCCCCTCCACCTGGAACCAATCCTGGCGACGCTCGATGCGCAGGCTCAGGGCCGCCTCGTCGAGGCTCTTGATACGGGCGCTGTCCTGATGCCAGTGAACGACCACTCCGGCGTCCACCAGCTCGGACAGCGCATTGACCAGGGTCAGTGCCTGCTCACCGTCCAGTTTCCATTCGTTGCCCGGCAGACCGATGGGCAGCTGGTTGCGCAGCAACTGGGCCTCGGCCTTCTCGGCAGCCAGATCCCGTTGCCAGTAGTGATAGTCCCTGACGCCCTGGCGCACTATGGCCTCCCCCTTGCCAAGGGGCAGCGGCGGCAGTTCCCCCTCCCGGGTCACCAGCTGGACCAGCAGCTGACCATCCTGCCAGTCCAGCTGGACCGAGGGCACTCCGGGCCAGGGGGTCAACTCGGCATTGCCACTGAGCCCCTCGACCTGGCTGTGCCAGGGCAGCTCGGAAATGGCGTCCAGGGTGCGTTGCAGCTCGGCGAGCCCGTCCGCTGGCAGCAGCGGGATGGATTCCAGCGCAGGGAGTCTGTCCAGCAGGGCCTGCGGGGTCAGGATGAGCTGCCACAGATCCTGGGCAAGCGGCACTATGTGTGCCCCTCGCGCCGCAGCGGCCGGGCTCAAAACGGCGCTCATGCCCTGCTCGGTGGCGACCACCTGCAGCAAGGGGGCGCTAGTAGCCAGTTGCAGCTTCTGCCCCTTGGCGTTGAACAGACGCGGATGGCTGGCCAGGGGAGCCCAGGCGTCCCGCGGCAGCTTGCTCATGCCCCTTGGCAGGGTGCGCACCAGAGCCCAGTCCGCCTCGTCGAGCAGGGCGGCATACTGGGTGGAAAGCAGGGCAGGATCGACCCGGCGCCCGGCGGTCCACTCCCCCTTGGTGCTCTGCTTCTGGATCTTGCACTCGAGCTCGGGACCTTCCGCGTGGAGCAGCCATACCAGCCGCTCCTGCGCCTTGCGCACGCCGCTGGAGCGCCCCAGCCCCTGCAGCCAGTTGAGCCAGCTGGCCGAGGCGGGGGTCTTGTCCTCATCCTCTGCGTCGCTGGCCGCCTCGGGGGCCGGCGTGGCACGCAGTTGCTGCAACGGGGGCCGCTCGGCCCCCTCTCCCAGCAAGAGGCGCAACAGATCCTGGCAGAAGGCCATCAGGCGATGACGGGGCTCGGCCTCCAGCACATGGGAGAGATCCCACTTGTGCAGTATGGCCACCTGGGGGCTCTGCTCGCCGTGGCGCGCGAGGGCGCAGAGATCCAGCCAGAGGTAGCCCCAGTGGAGCTCCTCCAGCGGCAGTTGCAGGGTATCGAACAGGCCTATCGCCTGACCGTGGCGATCACCGGCCCACTGTCCCAGCAGATCCGAAAGCAGGGGGAAATGGTTGCCTAGACTGCGTTGCCACTTCTTGCGCTGCTCGCTGGCGAGCACGGGATCGGCCTGCTGCAGCCAACCCAGCCAGAGCAGGGCGCTGAACATCCTGGGCCAGGGCTCGTGCGCCGCCACTGCCTGCCACTGCCCAAGCGCGCCGAGCAACCGCTCCGCCAGGGGCTGCTCATCCCCCTGCTCGGCCAGTTGTTGCAGGGCCGGCCAGTGAGTGGTCACCTCGCCGGCCAGCGGGCCGCAGAGCCAGTCCCACTCGCTGGCCAGCGCCTCAAGCCGGCTTGCCAGCGCAGGGGCGCAGGCCGCGGTCACGGACGCCAGCGGCCAGTGCGCTTCGGGCTCGGCATCGAGCAGGGTCTGCAGGGCGAAATGTTCCAGCAGCAGCTGTTGCCAGGCAGGGCTTGAGCCCGCTAGCAGGCGGTGAGCATCGGGCAGATCCAGCAGGCTCAAGAGATCCGCGCTCTGGTAGTAGGCGGGGATCTGCCCCGCCTCCCCCAGACAGAGTTCGCGCACCACCCCTTGTGCCATCTCCTGACCCGTGACCGAGGGGACCCGGGTCCAGTCCGGCATGGGGCAGGCCCCTGCCCGCACCGCCAGGATCAGGGTCAGGGTACCCTCCGCCGTCAGGCTCCACTGCTGCTCGTTGCGCAGCCGTATCAGTCCCTGTTGCTGCAACTGGTTCAGCGCGTCCGTCAGCGCCTGCCCGGGCGAGCGCTGCGCGTACAGCGTATCTTGCAAATAACGGGTACTGGCGGCGCGCTGCAGTTGCAGCTCGCTGAGCAGGGCATGGCAATCCGAAGAGAGGGTGAAGGCTGACATCAGAACTCGCGGGCAGGTGCAAAGGCGGAATTTTAACGGGAAAGCGGCGGCGGCTCGACCCTTAACCGTGAATTAGTACAAAAAAAGCGGCCAGGCTCATAAAAGTGGGGACAGGGGGCCGTCGGGCCATCCTCTGCGAGGCGCTCTGCGGGCGGCCAACGGGGCATGAAAAAAGGCGCCGCAGCGCCTCTTGATGGAGTAAGCAAACTCGCCGGGTTCAGCCTTCCAGGTGCGCCAGACGGGCCTCCAGGGCCTGCAACTGCGACTTGAGGCGCTCAACTTCCTCTTCCAGCTGGCTCAGGCGATCGGCGGCAGGAGAGGCATAGCTGCTGGCGGGGGCGGCCTCTGCCAGAGCTTCCAGATCGATCTCGCCGCCAAACAGGTGGGCATAGCGGGATTCCCGCTTGCCCGGCTCCCGGGGCAGCTTGACCACATAGGGTCCCCGCTCGACCAGCGCGGCCAGCACCGCATCCACCTCGGTCACATCGTCGAAGCTGCACAGCCGGTTGGTGCGCGAGCGCAGCTCACCCGGGGTCTGGGGGCCCCGTAGCAAGAGCTCGCAGATAATACCGAGCTCCTGGGCGCTGAACTTCAGCTCACCGAACTCGGTGTTGCAGAAACGGTGCTGATAGCGGGGCACCCGGGCATTGAAGCCGGCGGTGTTGACCACCAGACGGCGGCGGATCAGTTCGTCGATGACGGCGCGGATATCCAGCTCGGCGAGCTCGAGCACGGGTTCGCGATTGCTCTTCTGGTTGCAGGCATTGACCAGTGCATTGAGAGAGAGAGGGTACTGATCCGGCGTGCAGATCTCTTTCTCTATCAGGCAGCCGATCACGCGAGCCTCTAATGGGCCTAGTACTATCTCCATTTCATACTCCCTTGCCAAACAAGACGTTAAGACGGTTATCTTAGCCAAGGCGCTCTCGCCGTCCAGCACAACACCGCATTTTTGCGAGCCGATGAAACCCTTGATGAAACATCGTACAATCCGGCCGCAACCAGGGGGCTAGCCCCCTGGCATCATACCGCCAGGCAGCCCCCTAGACGGACTTGTCGACCCGGGTATCCGTTCCCGTGGTCAGGATGCGCACCTTGTCCCCCTTGTTGAACGTGAGCGCGGGCTCCTGATCCTGCACGACGTTGAGCAGTTTTCCCGCCTCGGTCTTGATCAGCAGCTCGACCGTCTGCTTGCCCTGCACGCTCTGCTGGTTGCCCTGACGGCGACGGGAAGCCTCGGCCCCCGCCACTGCCCCCACAGTGGTAGCGACTGTCTGGCCCGAGCCACCACCAAATTGGCTGCCGACGGCCGCCCCCAGGGCCGCGGCCCCTATGGTGCGAAGTGGCCGGGTTCCGCCCTGCTGGGGCGCCGCCTCCTGGGTCAAAATGCGGCTCTCTTGCACCGTGCCGTATTCCACCTGGGCGCTGGTGCCTGCGAGGGCCGGTGTGCCCATCAGAATGAGCAGGCTGGTAGCCATGAATGCAATCTTCTTCACTATGTCGACTCCGATGACGACTGAGACCCGATGGCGCCGGCACCGCACCTGCGCGGCCCCGCCATCCCCATTCGGGAGACTACACCGCCGATCCTGACTGTGAGCTTGCCTGAGGTGGAAATGATCACGGCCGCAAGGCGGCCGTGATGGGAGAAGAGAAAGCGGTGCCCGGCCCGCTCATGAGGAGGGCTTGGGCTCCAGGGTTGCGGCAACCGACTTGGCCGCCGAGGCGGTGAGCAAGGGCTCACCCGGATAGAGCATCAGCGCCTGGGTACGCAGGCGGTCGGCCTCCTCGGTCCGCCCCAGCGCATTGAGGGCAATCACCATGTTGGCGTAGATGTTGGCCCTGGGGGTATGACGCACAAATGCCTGCCCCCAGTCGAGATAGGCTTCCAGCTCGGCCTTGTTGTTGGCCTGCAAGCCCACCATCAGGCGCACCGCGTTGACGTCGAACTCCACCCGGGTCAGCCAGGCCATGGGGTTGACGATGTCCAGCAGCAACGCAGGCTGCTTGTAACCACCACGCTCATACTTGGTCACCACCCAGGCGGTATGCAGAGCCGTCAGCATGAAGGGGACGACGATCAGGGGAATGCCAATGGCCAGGAAACGCAGCAAGAGCCAGGGGCGGTAGAGATACTCCCGCCAGTTGGCGTGGCCAGCCGTCCCCCCCTCCTCCACTTCCGCATCCAGCACATGGATGAGCAGCAGCAGCGCCCACCACAGGGCGATGGCGTGGTAGAAGGGATACTCGGTCTGGGTGTGCAGCAGTATAGGGATCACCAGCGCCAGCAAGGCCGCCCCCTTCACCCAGCCAGCCCTACCCAGTCGCCACAGCAGAGCCCCGCCCATCAGAGCCATGCCGAGCATGGGGGCCAGCCCCCCTTCCACCGCCCAGTAGAGAAACTCGTTGTGGGGGTGATCCAGGTTGTACTCGATCTGCACCATGGCGGGATTGAGCGCTTTGTCCGCCATGTAATGCTGGAGGAACACCGACTCGAAACTGCCATAGCCCCAGCCGGTCCAGGGCGCCTCGGCAATCAGCTTGGCGGCATAGGGCCAGTAGATGGATCTCATGCCGCCGGACTGATATATCTCCAGCCCCCGCCTGGCCCCCGCCATCCAGTATTGGGATGCCAGCCCGAGCGCTATGCCCAGCCCAACCAGCCCCAACACCCGACCCAGTTGTCGCTCGCGATGCAACTGCGGCAGCAGCAGGATCAGAGCCAAGGCCCCGCCCAATTGGCCCACCCGGGACTGCAACACCACCAGCAGCAAGGCGGTCGCCAGGATCACGCCATGACGCAGCCCCTTGAGCCAGGGGTTGGCGTGCCCTCGCATCTGAAGCCATATCGCCAAGGCAAACCCGGTTGCCATAAAGCTCGCCATCACGTTGGGTTGCTGGAAGATGCCATAGGGGCGATTGGTCCGGGTGTCATAGCCTATCCAGTTGCCCGGCACCAGCAGGTAGTACTGCACCAGGCCGAGCAACACCTCTATGGCCACCGCCCCCAGCAGCAGGTAGAGCAGCCGATCCCGCATCTGACGGTCCAGTCGCCATTGATAAAGGCAAGCGAGAAACAGCAGACCGGCAAACAGCCCCAACAGGCGGGGGATGGCGTAATCCTTGAGCTCGAAGCCCGGATAGGCCATGGGCAACAGCAGCAGCAAGGCCCCCAGCCACAGGACCGTCAGCAGCGGCGAAACCACCAGCCGCTGGCTGAGGGTGACCTGCCACAGTCCCAGGGCCATGACCAGACTGGCGAAGATCCAGCCCCAGGCGTTGAAGGGCAGATAGAGACCGGCCCCGCCCGGGTTGTGCATGAAAAAGTGCATGCCCAGCAGCCAGTACAAGACCGATGTTCCCCAAAAAACCTTATGAACCAAACTACACTCTCTTCCCATTTATGCCTCATCATGCATAAAAAAGCCGTGACAGTGAAAACACTATCACGGCTCATCAGACTAGCGAATCAATACCGAGAAGGGATTTACAACGGCAGGCGTTCTGTCATGTCATACAAGGTATGACTACGGCTGAGCATTTGCCCCCCATCTCTTGTGAGAGGAACCCACCCAATAGTTCCTTTGGATGTGGTGGGGCGAATCAACATGAGATCAAAGGGAATCGTGATGTAAATGCCTTTGGTGAAACTGCCTTCCCCATACTCCTCGGCCGAAACATCCGTCAAGGTTGCGTATGCACCCATTACAATCCCGGAGTCAAAGCGCTTGGAAAAATCAAAAGTGGCCCCCAGGTCACCAGCCAGATAACGCCCTACTGCCACCTTGGCGGTGACATTGTCCATGAAAGGCAACTGCCAATAGCCAGTCAGGTGACCTGTTGCGACATCGTAGTCAGCCATCTTCAGGGTATTGTTCCAATCACGCTGCTTGACCCAGTTGGTATCCAGCCCCAGAGCCCATGACTGACCGAAAGGACGATAAAGCACCTCGCCCCCGACCCCGGCGTACATCATTTCCAGATATCCACCGTATGCCTGGCCATACCACTCCTGACCAAATTGCTCCATATGGGTTAACTGGAGATTATTCAGCAGGACATTGGACGAGTCGACATACTCTCTCACCCAGGTTCGCACTCTCGGCAGTGCATCAGTGTCTGCTGGTGGTGTCTTGTAATTAAATTTGTCGTAGTTATTAGCGATATTGAAGAACAACGTACCCTGTAGCCAGTCTTTATCAGTAAGGCGCAGCTCGCTATTGGCATTGATACCGATCTGATACATATAAAATGATTCAGGACCACCGAAAGATTGGGTCAGGGTAGGATCAAATGAATAAGAGAACCACTCTGGTTCAGATTGGTAGCGAACATCCCCCTGAACAGGGTCTGGCACTTTTTGATGATCTACTGCCACCGTCTCCTGCCCAAGGATCTGGGGCTGGTTAGCCTTTCGTACAGAATCAAGATCAATCACTGTCTCTTGCAGCTGGAAGTCACGCTGACGTTCGATGACTCTCAATTCGTCGATAGTCTCAGGCAGATGGTTAACCGCAACCAAAGCCGTACGGTCGAGAGCTTCTTGCTGGTCTCTGTATTTATGCTGTTGTCCCAGCAAGGTTACAGTATTCTGTCCACTATAAAGTGATGCCGAATTCCAACCAGCATTGCTTTCAAACTGCCCCGCCATTCCTGACCAATCGACCTTAGAGGTATCAGCTGGGACCTTATTCTCTGAATATACAGGGCGTGGTTCATCCAAATGATTCTGGCGTAGATCATTAAAATTGGTACGAAGAGTGACACCCCACATCAGAGTGTTTCCTCTCTGATAACTAAGATGAGTGTCCATATAATCAAACAGGCGATAAACAGCACCTATATTGATGGGTGATGAATGGTCTATTTTCCCGGCAAATTCATTACTATAATCATTACCATCATATTCCAATTTTAACCTAAGTGGCTGCCAAGGCGTTTGGTATTCCACACCACCAAACAATGCAGCATTGCCATGAAACATATTCCCAGTTTCAAACTTACCACCACCACTGGAATAACTACCATCGCGGGAGCACCAATCATCCTTCCACTCGCAAAAAGGATTAGTGATATTTCCGCTCTCTCCCATATTCCCCCAGCCCATGCCAAGGGTGAAGTCAAACGGGCCAACACGTTTGCTGCCAACAACATACTCGCTGTCAAACAATCCCGTTCCCATCAGGTCACGGAATCCCAGAGAAATATTCGGAATCCAGGTAGACTCTTCCAGCAACCTGACTTTGACATCCATTCCTTTGTCTTTGTAAGTCTGGTCGCCACTGAAATCGGGGTTTGCACTATAGAGGCGGGTTCTCACATCGGTATAACGCAGAGTGGCCTCAAGCCAGTCGAACGGCTGCACTGACATGGACCAGCGACGGTACTGATCATCATCAAAATAATTGACACTGAATTCACCCGTCTTAGCCATTCTGGCGGTTGGCATTTGCAACAGGCCAACTCCGCCGAAGTCACTTTGTGATGGTCCCAACGGCTCAAAAATGTCAGCATCGGCGTGGGTTGCAAAGGATACCAGCAGGGCAATCAGTGAGAGTCTTGGGTAGGTCATTTGGGCATCCGATTCGCTAACAACGTCAACATGCGTTTATTCAAGTCTTGATACTGCTCAGGCAGCACACTTGGCGCAAAACCGACAAACAGGGTCGCTCCCGGCATGGCTTCGACATGGCGCTCATTCCAAATAGCAACGGGGATCCACTCAGGTTTTCCACTGGGTGCAATCAGATAAGCACCGGTGTCATCACTCCCCGACAAGAGATCCAGCTTCTTCCAATACTCTCGTAACCCTGCAGCAGGCAAAACGGGGCCTTCGCCGGGGTGACCGATCAAACCGGCCAGATAAATTTGCGGGCGACGAGGGGCCAGATAGAGCTGATAATCCCCTTGCAATATGGGGTTGACACCTGAAGGTACCAGGCTGATATCCGGATCCACAGGAAATTCGAAACGACCCGTCAAATGCAATTGCTGTAACTGTTGATGCAACTGTAAAGCGGAATGGGCGAGTTCAGCTTCATTATGCTGCTGCCAGTACGTTGCCAACAAGGTGAGATCTTTCAGCAAGGCTTGCTGTTGATACTCAATATCCTTTTGACGCGCAGGCGTAGATATATGCGTGACAGGCCAATAGTTATCGTACTGTGAGACCACGGGGTCTAACAATGCCTCACTCAACAGCATGGACTGGGAATGAGTTAGTGCTTCTCTCGGCTGACCTTGCCACCAAATAGACACGGACACATCAGCCATAACGGGGGAAGACCCCAAGGTAGCGAGCAATATGCTATATATTATTTTCATGATGAATAGGGCTTAAGGAATGTCATTTCTATCATTGGCAAGGAAGGGCCTAATTGCTGCTGGAATTTACGAACTTGACCTGTCTGCTCATCAATCCAGAAATGATTCAGCCATCGCTCTTCATTCGGGGCAGTAACGACATGTTCTTCTACAATCGTTGTCTTATAGGGGCGGTCCATAATATTCAGAACCTCATGACCCGCCTGAGTGTAATGCATGCTCAAGGGATAGCCACTGGTGTATTGCTTCGACCACTCAGCTACGCTATACCACACCATTGATGGCGTCTTGTCTACACGAGAGGTCTTCAATGGATCCTTATCCAAACTCCCCAGATAGCGCAAGTCATTTGGCAAACCCACTGTTTTAATCAAGCGCCCATGTTGGGTCACGAACATAACACCATCGGCACTCATCCATGACATGCGCGGGCCATTGACATAAGCCAACACAACCAAGGCCTGGGGTAAATCCCCCACCTTGATATAGGCACTCGCATAGGGCAACGCTCTCAGTTCGGATGAGGTCAGTACAATATCATCCGGCTTGTTAAACACATAACCCAAGGTTTCGATTGTCTGATGGGTCGAGGTACTACATCCAACCAAT
Source organism: Aeromonas sp. QDB31 (assembly GCF_027707605.1). NCBI lineage: Bacteria > Pseudomonadati > Pseudomonadota > Gammaproteobacteria > Aeromonadales > Aeromonadaceae > Aeromonas > Aeromonas sp. QDB31. The sequence continues at coordinate 186,534 of NZ_JAPCIX010000006.1, forward strand.
AAAAGAGCTGCTGACAATGCCAATAATCGGGAGGGGAAATAAGATAAATACTGTGCCACGTGCAATACACCATCCATGAGGGATAAGAAGAAAAACAAGGCTGCTCAAACCAAGCAGCCTTGCTGGATATTATCGGGTTGACGTGGTTGTGCTGGTGTTGTTGTTGCGGCTGTTGGATTCAGACACAGCAACAGCGGCCACAAATGCGGCAGCAGCGCCAACAGCTATGGCAGTGGTCGTTACCCCAGCAGCAGCGGCAGCAGCGCCAGCACCGGCAGCACCGCCACCCGCGCCAGTACCGGCAGCACCAGCAGCTTCTTCTGCAGCCATGGCATTAGCAGAGACAGCCAGCAGGGCGGCCAAAACAAACGCAGTCTTCTTCATGTTATCTTCCTTTTTGTTGACACAGCTAAAACATAATACTGAGACAATGAGCACTCCCAGTCTTATCTAGTATTACTCAAAGGGGGCATCAATTGAAGCTTCAATTTCTCCCCCCTGAATATTACCAATCCCTTATCTATTATCTATGGCCGGATCAGGCTTTGGTTTTATCACCATAGCTATATTGATAATATCCGTAATTACCGTAATAACTGCTGGCTTTCTTTTCTACCGCATTGAGCAGAATGCCCTTGATCACCACGCCATTTTGCTCGAAGCGACGAATCGCCACTTCCACCTCTTTCACCGCTGTCTTGGCAAAACGCGCCACCAGCAAGGAGGCCCCCACATGCTGGCCGACGATGGCCGCATCGGTGACCGCCAGGATCGGCGGGGAGTCGACGATAACAAAGTCATAATGCTCGCTGGCCCAATCCAGCAAGGCCTTGAAACGAGGGTGCATCAGCAGTTCAGATGGATTGGGCGGCACGGCGCCACGACAGACAAAATCGAGCCCATCAAAGCCGGTCTTGCTGATCACCTGCATCATCTCGGTCTGGCCAGCCAGATAGGCGCTCAAACCCGCCCCCATCTCCTGTCCCATGACTTTTTGCATATATCCCTTGCGCAAGTCAGCATCGATGACCAGCACCTTTTTGCCCCCCATGGCCAGGGTGGCGGCAAAGTTGGTAGACACAAAGGTTTTGCCTAGGCCGGGACCTGGACCAGAGATCATCACTATGTTGTTTTTGGCCTCCATCATGGCGAAATGGAGACTGGTACGCAGGCTGCGCAGCGACTCCATCGCCAGGTCGGCCGGATTACGGGCAGCCAGCAAGGCTTCATTGAGTGGCATCGCCTGGCGCCGTTTCTTCTTCTGTTGCTGCTCTATCTTGGCCTGATCCTCTGAATAGGGGATCGTGGCATAGACGGACAGCCCCATCTCTTCCAACTGCTCGGGGCTCTCGACACCGCGGTGGAATGCTGCACGCACCAGGATGAGGCCCACAGACAGCATGCCCCCAAGCAGAGTGGCCAGTACCACGATCAGCGGCTTCTTCGGCTTAACGGCTCGGGTTTCAACGGCAGCATCGTCGATGATCCGCACATTGCCGATGGTGCCCGCCTTCATGATATTGAGTTCCTGCTGCTTGTTGAGCAGCTGGACGAAGATCTCCTGACCGACCTGCACATCACGGGTCAGACGCAAAATCTCCTGTTGGGTTTTTGGCAGACGCTTGATCGACTTGTTGATCACATTTTTGGTATTCATCAAGGTCTGGCGCTTTTCCATCAGAGCGATGTAAGCGGGGTGCTGGCGGGTATAGAGTTGCTGCAACTCGGCTTCACGGAAGGTCAACTCATTGAGCTGCTTCTCGAGGCCCACCATGGTATCCAGTGCGGCTTTAGCTTCCAGCGACAGATCGACCGACTCATTCTGCTGGCGATATACATTCAACAGCTCTTCAGAACGATTCAGCTCACCTTTGACCTGAGGCAGATGAGTCTGCAAGAAATCCAGGCTCTTCTGGGCCTCTTCGGTCTTGCGCACCACGTTCTGCTGCAGGTAGTTCTGGCTGATGTTGTCGAGCACCGCACGAATGCGGCCCTTGTCTTCCCCTTCCAGCGCCAGCGAGATGATCCCGGTATTTTTGCCCTTTTCACTGACCTGAAGATCACGCTGCAGCTCTGCGATCACATCCAGTACCGGCTGCTTGACTAGCGTGAATACTTGCCCCTCATCGGCAGCCACATCAGACAGCAACAGGGTCACATCCTCTTTCTCAAGCAGCTTGCCTACTTGCCCTTCCAGCACCCGCCCTTCAATTTCGAGGGTAAAGTGTTTGTCTGCGTCAACCGTCAGCGTTAGCGGCGTCCCCACCAACTCCGGCGCCACCTCAAAACGGCTTACCGCCATCTTGGGATAGGGATGCCCCATCAGCCGCGACAGGCCACGGCCAACCAGCGGGAAGAAGTCGGGTGTCACTACAGTATCGAGATGAAGCTCTTGTACCGTACGGCCAAGCACCATACGAGAAGTCAGTAGCTCAATCTCGGCGGCAGCATCAGGCTGTTCACCGCCCAATACATCAGCCATATCCCCGAGCAGCGCAGCACCACTGGCTTTTTTCTCCACCTGCAGTAAGGCGTTCGCCTTGAAGACTGGGGTCGCCAACAGGGCATACGCAACGCCAAGTACCATAAACAGAGCGGTGATAGTCACAATCCACCAACGGCCATCGATCAGGTAGCCCAGCAGGCGCCCCAGATCGATCTCGTCATTCTCCACCGCGGCACTGCTCTGCCGGGACGAAACAGAAGAAGTCGTCATTAAACACAATCCATTTTTATTGTCAGATAGAACCTGAACACAGACCCAGACTGCAGCTGTTGTTACAGTTTTTTCGCCCACCCATCGGCACTACGCACCAACAGCTGGTAAACATGTTCGTAAGCTTCCCGGCTCAGACGATAGGGATCGGGCACTTCGCTCTCCCCCAGCCAGTGGCCAAACAGCATGGTTTTGCCACGGGCCCCCGGGTCAATGGCCGTGACGGCAGAAATATGCCCTTTCTCCATCACCAGGATCAGATCGGCATCCTGACAGAGTACGCGGGTCAGTTGGCGCGCCGAGTGTCCATCAAGGGAGAGACCATGCAGCTGTGCCACCTCGCTCGCGACCTTGTCGGCTGGTTTATCAACCAAGGCACTTACCCCGGCAGAACTGATATCTCGGTCGGGTAAACGCTCGCGCAGCAGGCGCTCACCTGTCGGGGAGCGGCATATATTGCCCACACACACGACTAGAATCTTCTCAAACATATTGCTGTCGCTCTTTCATCTTCCACCCGGCACCAGAGTACACCGAGTCAACACCACACAGAGTTTTACCAGTTGCGTACCCGCAACATGCCTTCGGTCAACTCGTTAAAGCCAGTAATAGAAGGCACCAGTTGGCTGAGCACACGGTTCCAGCGCGTCACCGGCGCAGTGGTGACATAAACCACGTCGTAAGGTTGCAAGGCAAACTCGGTGCCCATCACCAGCGCGGTGGCATCACTCAGGTCAAGCTGATAAATGGCGGCTTTCTCTTGGGCTTTCGCAGCTGGGCGCAATACGAAGATGCCGGTTGCATTGGCGGCATTCTGGTTGAGGCCCTCGGCACTGCTCAGTGCTTCGGTCAGGCTCATCCCCTCACGGCCAATGGTCAGGGTGGATGCCTTGTTGACCTCCCCCATCACAAAAACCTTCTGGGCATCGTTACGCGGTACATAGAGCATGTCGCCGTCACGCATCAGCTGATTGTGAGAGAGATCCCCATACTGCAGCAGATCCTGCATGGAGAGTGGGAACTCCTTGCCCTGGCGGGTCAACACCACATGGTGCCAATCGGCGGTCGGGGTCAGCCCGCCAGCCAGATTGAAGGCATCGAGCAGGGTCATCGGCACATTGGTGATAGGTTGAGCCCCCGGCTTGGTCACCTCGCCTGAGATATAAACCTTCTGGGAACGGAAAGCCGCAATGCTCACATCCACCTGCGGGCTCTCGATATACTGGGCCAGGCGCTTGGCAATATCGGTGCGGATCTCCGCGACGGTTTTACCCACGACGGTCACCTTGCCGATATAGGGGTAAAAGATAGTGCCATCGGCGTGTACCCAGTTGCCCGCTTCGCTGGCACTGCGGTAAGAACCGGCCGGGATGGTCAACTCGGGGTGATCCCACACGGTGACATTGAGGATGTCACCCACACCAATCCGGTACTCATAGCTGCTGATCTGGCTATTGAGCTCGGGGTTGGCCTTGCCCACCACAGGTGCCTTGCGCAACTGGCTGACCAGTGCGGGGGTGACCGGATAGACATCGGCCAGCTGATCAACATCAACGGAACCTGTGACCACCTCGGTTTTGCCACTGGTGGAAAGATTGGTACCGGGCACCACAGTGCATGCACTGAGCAGGGCCACGGCCGACAACAGAGGAATGAGCTGAATCCTTTTCACTACCACACCTTATTAAGCTTGCCATCAAGAACTGAACGGAAAAATCGCCGTATGATAGCGGAAAACACGGAGAATTCTGAGATAAATTTACGGATAAAATCACAGCAACAATTGAAATGATGAAGATGAGCAGCTCACTCACGATTCAAAGGATATATGCCCACCTTCAAGCGCACGATCTTTGATGCTGATATTAAAACCAGCCTGTACTTGCCAAGAGGTCTAACCAGATATGTGATTGAATAGTACGAGCGTTATATTTAACGACTTATTTACCATGTAATGCGGCCCCCCCCTGCTTGAGGGAACCGCTGTCGACATGTTAGTCATTACCAAACAGATCGCGGGTATATACCTTGTCTGTCACATCGCTCAACTCTTCAACCATACGGTTGGCCAATATCACATCACAACTCTCTTTGAATTGCGCCAGTTCGGTAATGACTTTGGAGCGGAAAAACTCGGGCTCGCTCAAGGTGGGCTCATAAATGACAACTTCAATCCCTTTCGCCTTGATCCGCTTCATAACCCCTTGAATGGCAGAAGCACGGAAGTTATCGGACCCCGCCTTCATCACCAGTCGATATACACCCACTCGTTTTGGATTCTTGCGGATCACCGAATCGGCAACAAAATCCTTACGCGTGGTATTGGAATCAACAATCGCCCGGATCAGGTTATTCGGTACCTTGTTGTAGTTGGCCAACAGCTGTTTGGTATCTTTCGGCAAGCAGTAACCACCATAGCCAAATGACGGATTATTGTAGTGGCTACCAATACGGGGATCGAGACCTATACCATCAATAACCTGGCGACTATCGAGACCATGCAGCTGGGCATAGGTATCGAGCTCATTAAAAAAGGCAACCCGCATGGCCAGATAGGTATTGGCAAACAGCTTGATCGCCTCGGCCTCTGTGCTATCGGTAAACAGCACGGGCACATCCTGCTTGATTGCCCCTTCTAGCAACAGGTTGGCAAAAACCTGTGCTCGCTCGGAACGCTCACCCACCACAATACGAGACGGGTGCAGGTTGTCGTAAAGGGCGCGACCTTCACGCAAAAACTCCGGCGAGAAAATAAGATTGTCCCCCCCCAACTCTTCACGCAGCCGAGCGGTAAAGCCGACCGGAATGGTGGATTTGATCACCATCACCGCATCGGGATTAATCGCCATCACATCCTTCACCACAGACTCCACCGTGCTGGTATTGAAGTAGTTGGTTTCGGGATCATAATCGGTAGGCGTCGCAATGATAACGAAGTCAGCCTCTTGATAAGCCTCTTCTTTATCAAGGGTGGCTCGCAGATTCAGATCATGGCTGGCCAGATAGCTTTCAATCTCTTTATCGACGATGGGGGAGCGACCTTGATTGATCATCTCGACCTTGCTGGCAATCACGTCGACTGCCACCACTTCATGGTGTTGTGCAAGTAAAACAGCATTTGATAAACCGACATATCCCGTGCCAGCGATAGCAATTTTCATATTATTTATACTCTATGTTTTAACAAGCCATTTAATGCATACCAGCAGAAATACCAACTGGATTTAAATAAATTCAACTGAACAACCGTTCTGTAAAATTCCCACTGATACTTTGCTGTATTTATCTTATTCTGTGTCATACCAGTATCCGTGCGATATTTAGCTAATACATCCGGTAGACTATATGCAGCATCACACTCTTTCAACAAGGTAAGCCAGAGCCCCATATCTTGCCGCTTTCTAATAAGTGGCATTTTCTTTTTTCCCAAAACCTCAGCATTATACACAGCAGTAAGGCAGCCGATGACGTTACCATAAAGAAGTTGCTGATATGTAACTGAGTTTGGTGCCACAACGACGCCACCGTCACCATCTTTCGAAAACTTTTGATAGGATGAAAATGAGAACAAATATCCATTTTTCTCCATAAAAGAGATCTGATTGGAGAGTTTATTCTCAAGCCAGAGATCATCAGCATCCAAAAATGCTATATATTTTCCCTTGGCAACATCGATGGATCTATTTCTTGAAAAACCAGCACCAGAATTAGTTTCATTACGGGTAAATTTAATCCTGGAATCCGCACAGGCATATTCTCTAAGAATCTCCAACGTGTTATCACTCGAGCAATCGTCGGTGATAATCAGCTCCCAATTTTGATATGTTTGTTTTAGAACACTGTCAATAGAATCAGATATAGTCAAGCTGGAATTATACGAAGGCATTATAATAGAGACTAGAGGATGACAAGCCATTAATATTTACCTCTTAAGCAATCAAGTACATTTGAAATAAAAAAAGAGGTATATCCGGCTTTAAACACTCTAGGGATTTTTTTTATCACAAATAATATAAACATAACTCGCCACCATTTTTTATACACTCTTGAAAACATAGCGGCTTTCGCGGCGATCTTTTGTGGTGAGCTATAAAAATCCAGTCCTGAAGTAATAGGGGGATGCACGCATATCTCTAATGGATACCGCTTAACTGGAAGACCTGAGGAGAGGCAATCGGACAAAAATATCATTTCTTCACCTGATGGATATTTTGATCCCAATCCAAAAAGCTCATCAAACTTGATATTTTTTTCAGCTAACACTCTTTTATTAAAACAAATATCTATTGATGATGGTTGCGCGACCGTTAATTTATTTAAATAATACGATTTATTATTTATTTTTGTCGTTCTGCCATCAAGATACTGATGGTAATAAGTCGCCACATAAATTTCTTCATCAATCATGGTCTTTATTAACTGATAGATTTTTTCTATCGAGAATGTTACATCATCATCCATGATCAAAACATAATCACCCGATGCGTTTGCAATACCGACATTTCTACTTTTAGTTAATCCATGCTCATATAAGGGAGTATAGACAACATCCTTTCGGGACAACAACTCATGAACTATTGATTGTTTTGCCTCATGAGGATTTTGATGAACCACGACATACTCAATATTTGATGCTTGCGGAATAATTAACTTTTCTATACGAGCGGATATAGTAGATATAACAATGGATATCATCATCAAACCTTATTCATGGGCTTATAAAATTCAGTATTGGAGGTCAGCATCAAAATTATAAAATACAAACTTATTATTGCCCCCTCAATTTGAGTTAAAAAAAACAAGCCAAACATCAACATAAAAGCGAATAATTTAGCTATTTTATACCTAGGGAAAACAAGTGTTGAATAAATAATTAACAATACTAACCCGCCAGCCCCTAATAATCCACGCTGATATATTTTTATCGGAAAGGATGTCGAATCACCAAGAAAAACAGCTTTCGGCCCATAGCCAACTAAAACAGTAATCCAGTCCGTATTTGTCATAGAACTAAGCATAATATCGAATGCACTAGACCTATTATTTCCTACAAAACCTCGCTCAGAATCAAACTCTAGTCGATAAAAAATCAAATTATACAACTGATCATAAAAATAAATGAGTGCTAGTGCGATGATCGTTATAATTATTGAAAGAGCTACCCATTTCTTATTATAAAAGAGGATAAATAAGATAACAGGGAATATCAACAAGTAAAATAGCAATGATAGCGATAGTATACCTGAAATTAAAAATACAGCCCCACGCCTCCGATTAAAAAGTTCATATTTATAAACAAAAAACAACGCCTCGATTAGAATAAATGCTATCAAATACAATCCCAGAGTCCCAGGCTCCCAAAAAACAGAAGCAAAGCGATGTATAACGATGCCAGATATGTCGAATGATATCCAAGAAGGGTAATATGCTAGATAATATAAGTTTTGATAACCATCCAAATTTGCATGGTCTGGCGCACTAACTAATCCAATAGGGTTAATCAACTTGAATGTGTCTAAAAGAAAGAGAACAACACCAAATGATATTACCAGAGCATTCAAGTTTAAATACTTTATAACTGCATTTCTTAGCAATTTATATTGTGTAGATATAATCACTAATATAGCGCTAAATATAAAAATATCAGTCGGATATAAGTCATCAAGAGAAAACAAATCAGAATTTAATTTTGCAACATTGATGAGAAGCATTGTGACGAATGATAATGCAATTACAACAAGCTTACTTTTTGTCATCCATTGATGAGAAAAACTATTCCATAAAACGCCTATGACGTTCAAAATCATTGCAATGAACAAGAGATACTTACTAATCCCAAGAACTGAAGGAAGCATGTATTTCGTCGAAAGAAGCATCGAGAATAGAATTATGCTTTCCATTTAATAAATCTCATAAACAAATAACAAAGCTGAACTGCTATATTTTCAAAGCGACTTTGCATAAACATAAATCGAATAAACGCTATATTTAATTCCCCGTCTATATAGAACCTTAATATAGATTCTTTATCTCTTGGTTGATGAGCTAGAAGGTTATTACATGCAGCACGAAGCATTGTTTTCTTTTGCTCTATATAATTTTTACGTGAAACACTTGTTTTTAACACCCTATATTCTAACAACGGCTCACTTAAAGCTGCAAATCTTGTTATCTTTTGAAGCCTTGTCCATAACTCATAATCTTCAGCATATTTATACTCAGGCGAGTAATATAACTCTGCCCCCAAAACACATTTATTAAACATAACACTAGGATGTGCAAATGGTGACCCAAAAATACATGTTGCTTTGAGAATATAGTTATTATCCCACAACCGTCTCAGACCAATAATATTTCTATCTTGATCAACAGATGTATATGAACAACCAATCACTCCAACATTCTTATGTGAATGTAGATAATTTATTTGTTTCTCCAGCCTACTAGGCATAGAAATGTCATCAGCATCCATTCTTGCTATATAGTTATACTTAGCCAGAGAAAGACCTTCATTTAACGTTGAAATCAAACCTCTGTTTTCTCTGCTAACAATGACCATTCGATGGTCCTTCGCCGCATAATCTTTTAAAATGCTCAACGTATTGTCTGTAGAGCCATCATCTATGCAAATTAACTCAAAGTTGGTATATGTTTGTTTTAAAATACTTTCAATCGCATCTCGTAGATATAGTTCACCGTTATAAATTGGCATGATAACGCTGATCATTTAAATTCGCTCCATAATTATTTTTTTCGACTTGATATAAATAGGTACAATCAATAGATACTGTATTGCTATCGCAGCTAAAAAACAATATTCAATAGCGCCATATCGATGAGCAAAGATAACGACCAAAGGAGTGATTATATAGTTTAAAATTGATAAACGATAAAATGGTTCATCTTTGAATGTTCTAAAATACATAAAAACTATTTCATGCGCCAAAATAGCAAGCCTCATTATTGCAATCTGCAATACCAATCCAGTCACAAGAAATCTGTGCTGTAAATTTAAAACATCTAGTTTGAGAAACAAAATAAATATGGATGCAATAATGATATACCCAAATAGACCAAAATACAGTGCTTGCTTTAATATTGGTACTGTATCTGAAACTTTATTGCCCGCAACTAGGTTACCTAAATGAGATCTCTTTGTCTGAATCCATGCAGTCATCGCGATAGCAAGAGCATTAATGATTGAATTTGTTGCGCCATACTGACCAGCAAAAACAGCATCGACGTATTTATAAAAATAAACAGAATATATATTCCAATAGAAGTATCCAACAATCCAAACCAAGGATAACTTATACTGAAATGACAGCATGCTCTTGGCTACAGCAAGGGATCTTTTTACTGAGCTGCCTTTATACTCATAATATATGGTGGAATAGTCACCCTTGAACAAGACCACATTTGCCAAAAGCATAGACAACTGCGAAATAAACAATGAGTATAAACCAGCACCTAGCCATAATGATATTATCAAGCTGACTGAGTATGCTACACCACTAATTAGTTTTGATAAGTAGACTTTTTCAGCGTTAATTCTACCTTCTTCAACAAGTGGAACAATGTTATTTAGTATGTTTAAACAAAACAGGAGGGAGTACAATAGCCATGGCGTTAGCCATATTGATTTACTCGTATCCGCAAAGACCCATTGGGCATACAACTGTGAACTTAACAATACTAATAGTGACATTACAGTAAAAAAACATACCGCAACTCTCACATAACTATTAAAATGACTTTTTACTTTTGTCGCAGATAAGTGCTGTACAATAGCAGTTGAAAAGCCAATTTCAAATATCCATTGAATAGTCGATATTGAAATGAAGGTATAATAAACCCCCTGAACTTCGGGGGTTAGTTTAGTTGCAACCAAAAGAACCGCTAATGGTCCGCTCATTAATTTAAGAAATAATGAACAGATAGAATATAATGCGGATCTGTTTCTGATTATAAAATTATGCATGAATTAAATCTTGTTACTCACGATGATAGCAATGGCTATCGCCCCATCCCAAACAGCACAGTCTTGACTGTCAGCAGCAGGATCTTGATATCCAACATCAGACTTTGATGCTTGATATAGAAGATATCGTATTTATGCTTCCACACGGCATCTTCAATAGATGCCCCGTAGGGGTATTTGACCTGGGCCAGGCCGGTAATGCCGGGCTTGACCGCATGACGGAAGCGATAGTACGGGATAACGGCTTCCAGCTCTTTGATAAATACTTCCCGCTCGGGTCTTGGGCCAACCAGAGACATTTCCCCTTTAAAGACGTTGATCAGTTGCGGTAGTTCATCAATACGGGTCTTGCGAATGAAACGGCCAACACGAGTGACTCGGGCGTCGTTCTTGCTTGCCCATTGAGCACCATTCTTTTCGGCATCGTTTCGCATAGAGCGGAATTTGATTACGTCGAATTCCTGGTTGAACAGGCCAACCCGGGCTTGACGATAAAAAACGGGACCAGGTGATTCCAGTTTGATGGCCAGCGCAGCAAGCAGGCCAATGGGAATGGCAACCAGACTGAGCGCAATGGCAGAGACCAGATCCAGCGCACGCTTGACAATGCGGTTGGATGGGCGGGAGAGGATGGAGAAAGATTTCATGTGCAGGAAGTAGCCGCTGTGCAGCAACTCCACTTCAGTGCGGCCAAAACGACGGTCCAGATAACTGACCAGCGGTTCAACGTAGGCGCCATATTTGGTGGCCAGCACCAGCATTGCGGCCAGTTCATCGGGAAGGTCACCGCTCTTGTAATGCACAAGGGTTTTGCCTTTCAGGGCCGAGAGTTCTGTCACATTGAAGTTCAATTTGAACGGATAATCAGCAAGCACCCGCTCAATATGATTTCTATCATTATCACTGCAGTAGACATAAAGCTCATCACTTTTCATATGAACTCGCTTAAGCTCATGTACTAGATTACCAATATCCTGTGAGTGGATCTTTTCGGTTAATTGTTCATTCGCTGCATTCCATAAGGCAGCACTACTGTTGATTTTATTATCCATTTCCCTTAGCTCTCTTTATGTCTAGCTACTGATAGAAAAGCCCTATGTTTTTTTATAAAAAATAGACGTCAAGCAACCGCGTGATATAGATCGTTCTTTTTTCTCTGCGAGTGTGCTACATACGCTCGTGAGAGCTTGCAAAAAAAGGTCTACTTCATTGGGAAGCAAGAGGCTAAATCGGTACACGACGGTTGGAACATCTGCCACTATGGATATCACCACACCGCATTTCAGTTGCAGAATGTTGCCAATCCATCTGCGCTACATTCGCGTTTAGGCACACACCTTATTGATATCTCTCTCCCATAAAATACGCCAAGTAATTGCCCACAATCCTTTCTACTATTGACACAAACTCGCTCTCTAGTACCAACTGGACAACAAAAATGTCAATTACAAGACAAAAAACAGACTTCCCATAAAAAACAATAGCTACCGCCCCTGAGTTACAGCCCTCAGTGTGCTTGCAGTTTTGAATATTGTTAATTTTGCCAAAGATTTATGACAGTTTTTGTTCCTGTACACCTTGACAAGCGAGACGGCAAGGCTCTCGTTATGCTTATCCATCGTTATAACCATGATCATTCAGGCCCTATTCAGCACAAGAAGATACAGGATTAATTTTGAATTGGCGGGCGTGATTCTACCTGCGGTTTGCTCAAAATGGTAGCCAATCTGGCCTACTTAGGACTCGGTCGGTCAAAAAGCAACCAATCGACTCATATACGAAAAACGCCCAATGATGGGCGCCTAAAAAGTGGGTCAGTGATTCGCAAGAGAAAAATCTATGCTGTGTGTGGGGAGTGGTACAACATTGTCACTTGAAAGACCGCGCTGTTTGGCCAGCCAGACCAGGTCACAGATGCCGTCCGTTGGCTCAAATGCGGCAGGCGCATGCATTAAGATCTCTCGTACTTGCTGCTGATCAAAATGGTGACAAGCCTCATCCAGCGAGGTCAACAAGGAACGCAAACGATCCCATGGCAGCCAACTCTCTTGTGCCACCATGACCCTGGGATGTTCGGTTCCTCTGGCATCATCACCAATCAGTAACTCTTCATAGAGCTTTTCACCCGGCCGCAGACCGGTCACTTCGATGGCAATATCGCCATCTGGTCGCTGCTCATCACGCAGAGTCAGCCCGCTGAGCCGGATCATCCGTTTAGCCAACTCCATGATCCGTACCGGTTGTCCCATATCGAGCACAAACACGTCGCCCCCCTTCCCCATGGCTCCCGCCTGGATTACCAGCTGGGCAGCCTCTGGAATCGTCATGAAGTAACGAATGATGTCGGGATGCGTCAGGGTTATCGGCCCACCTTTATCAATCTGCTGTCTAAACAACGGGACCACTGAACCGGAAGATCCGAGTACATTGCCAAAGCGAACCATACAAAAACGGGTGTTATGCTTCTCACGGGTCAAAGCTTGCAATACCAGCTCGGCTAGGCGCTTGCTGGCCCCCATGGTATTAGTCGGTCGTACCGCCTTATCGGTGGAGATTAGTACGAAGGTCTCTACCCCTGCCTCAATGGCAGCCTGAGCTGCGTAAAGAGTTCCAAAGACATTGTTGCGGACACCTTCGATGATGTTGAACTCGACCAGCGGCACATGTTTGTATGCTGCGGCGTGGTAGACAGTCTGGATATGAAAGCTCTGCATCACAGTCTTGAGACGATGCTGGCGCTGTACTGACCCCAATAAAGGAACTAGTTCAGTTTCAATATCTTCACGCTGACACTGCTCGCGCAAGTCTTTATGTAAGATATAGAGGGCGTATTCAGATAGCTCGAACAATACCAATGTAGATGGCCTACACCGCAGGATCTGGCGGCACAACTCAGATCCAATAGAACCCCCAGCACCAGTCACCATGACCGCCTTGGCCGTTATATTCGCCTCCATCAATCTGGTTACGGGTTCTACTGGATCTCTGCCCAAAAGATCGTCTATGGAGACCTCCTTGAGTTGATCGATACGTGCAGAGCCATTGACCAAATCGGCCATACCTGGGATAGAAAGCACTTCGCAAGAGAGGGGCTCAAGTGCATTGATCACTTCCTGACGTCGTGCCCTGGTGCTGCTCGGCATGGCCAGCAAGATCTTTTGAACTCCATGGTGGTCAATCAGGGTTGGTAGCTGAGCACTGTGATAAACGGTACAGCCCTGGATCACGCACCCCTGTTTGGCGGGATCGTCATCAATAAAGGCGACGGGATAAAACTCATTGCCTTGCAACAAGGCCATTTGCAGCTGTCGGCCAGAAGAGCCCGCGCCGTAGATCAACACCTGAGTACGAGCCAAACGGGTGGTATTAAGGAGCGCTCGGAAAAATAGCCGAACACCACCGACCAGCAGCACCAGAAAGGAGAGATAGATAACCGATACCGTTCTGGGCAGGAAGATATCGAAATAAAACGCAGAGATAACGAAGAAGCAGGTTGAAAGAAATGCCCCTAGTGAGATTGTCCATAACACCCGAAAGCTGACATATCGCAACACAGCGCGATACAGCCCCAGCCGCACAAACACACTGATACTAACGATAATAATTGCGCCGAGCAGTGCCCAGTGATGGGGGCTATCGATTGGCCAGTTATGTTCAAGCCGGATCCAGTACGCACCCCAATAGGTCATGGTGATCAGGATCATATCAACGGTGACAGATACGGCACGCTTGCTGGCACGTGAGAGGGAGCCCAAGCAAGTCAGTAGCCAGCTTCCACCGGGTAAAAGCTCATTTCTCATTCTGGTACTCCTGCATTCAGGTGATACGCAAGAAACGCTAACGGCAAGTAGGCAATGACCAGACCGATCACACCATCGAGCTGGCCCAATACAATCATGACAGCGATCGGTGCAAGCCAGAGGCAATTTATAAGAAGCACAGCCAATGTCACGTTTCGATGGCTCTGCCAACGCCTCGCCAGATATTGATAGCCATGAGTACGATGAGCCTCGCTCAGACGACACTTCAGACGATAGCGATTCAGCAAAGTCCAGGTCGCATCAACCACAAATACCCCGAGCATGACGAGCCATGCCCACAGGAATTGAGGTGCAGAAGCGGCATCCAGCAGCATCAGGGAAGCCAACATCAAGCCAAGAAAACCACTGCCACCATCCCCCATAAAGATCCTGGCAGGCGGAAAATTCCAGCACAAGAAGCCCGCCGCCGAAATCCCCAGTAGCAGGGTCAAACTGGCAGACGACCACGCCCCCCCAACCAGATAATGAAATAACGCCATGAACAGGCAAACGACAACGGCCTCGCCGGCCGCCAAGCCATCGATGCCATCCATAAAGTTGTACAGGTTGATAAACCAGATCACCCCCAGCCAGGCCAGTAGATAACCGAACCAGGCGAGATCTAACTGCCAGCCAAAGAAAGTCAGCGCTGGCAAACCATCAACCGCAGATACCACCAAGGCTGCCGCTATGCTCTGCACAATCAGGCGGGTTCGGGGCTTGAGAGAGATGTGGTCATCGATAAAACCAACCAGTGCAATGCCCAGCGCCGCAGCCCATATCAATGCGAAGCTGCTCTGGGATATGCCGGAGGACAGTGGGATCAGGGTGACAAACAACGGGGCTGCCAGCAGAAAGGTCGCCACGATAGCCATTCCACCGCCTCTCGGGGTAGGCACCTGATGCGAACTGCGATGATTGGGTTGGTCAAGCAAGCGGGTCTGGGCGTAGCGCCTGAGCAGGCCGGTCATGGTGATTGAAAGAAAAAGACAAAACATCAACAACAAAACAAATGCCAGCATCAAGACGACTCACTATGGGAAGATGCCATCAGAGATAGGGTCTGAGAGAGCGAATAGGGTGCCGACCATTGTAATCGCCTCTGAGCCTTACCGGTATCCATTTCCAGAGATCCATAAATCCGTTGTAGCTTGGCATCAATCCCCAAACAACGACCAAGCCCTCTTATCACTCCTGGTGGGAGATAAAACAACCGACAGGCAACCCCTTCTGTTTCTGCAATCGCCGCCAATAACTGCGACGTCGACACTGCGACGGGATCTGCGACTAAAAAGACCTGGTTCACTGCGGCAGGGTGCGCCATTGCATGGGCAATGAAGTCACACAGATTAGGCAACGCCAACAAACTGCGCGCATTGTTCAAACGGGCAAAAGGGAGTGGGATCCCTTTGCGCACCCACGTCATCATGCTGGCAAAGTTAGCCTTCACCCCTTCCCCGTAAATAAGAGGAGGACGAATGATGGTTACCGCCATACCACACTCTTTCGCGAGTGCCATCAGCCCCTGCTCAGCCTCATACTTCGAGCGTCCATAGGGATCTTCTGGCGGACTCTGCACATTCTCATCAAATGGCTTGCCTGGCTCGGTCTGCTCGCCATTCACTTTGATCGAGCTAGTAAAGATGAAGCGCTTCACCCCTGCCTCAGCAGCCTGCCGAGCAAGCGTGAGGGTGCCCTCTGTATTCACCGCTCGAAAAGCCGCCAGGGGATCTGTCGCGGTATCTGACATCACATGCACCCTAGCTGCACAGTGAACAACCACATCCACTTGTTGCAATTGGGCTGTCCAGTTGGCATCCCCAGTCAAAGAGGGAGCCTGAACCTGGTACGAAGCAAGCGGGTGACTTCGCACCGCACCTTTCACATTAGCCCCCAGACTAAGCAGGTGTTCGCAGACCGCCTTGCCTACAAATCCGTTGGCACCTGTAACCAAGACTGTACTTTTGATATCTGCCATTACCACCAACGCCAGCCGTGAATATTGAAGAAAGTCACCATGGAACGCCCAAACATCCAGATATGGCGCCAGCCTTTGCGCGATGCATGACCACCGTGATGGACAACCTTCACCTGAGGGACATAGGCAATCCGGCTGATCTTTCCTGCCCGCAAACTGATGTCAAAATCTTCAAAATAGAGGAAAAAGCGAGGGTCAAACCCTCCGAGCTGTTGCAGAACATCTGTGCGAAACAACATAAAACAACCACTGACAATAGGTGGGTCCCACAACACATCATCATTGTTGAGGTGTTCAGCCATCTCATATTTCGCCAAGCGAGTCTGGAATAATTTCTTCACGAATGCAGGAGCAAAACCACGCAGCAATAAATCAAATACGGTTGGATAGCGTTTGCAAAGCCGTTGTACCTCACCATCTTCCCATGTAGCAAAAGGCGTCAATAATCCGCAATCCGGATGTTGCTCCATAAATTCGAGCGCATTTTTCAGTGCATCTGGGGCAACTTCAAGATCAGGGTTGAGGATAAGGTGATATTTGGCATCAGTCAGCAGTGCGCGGTTATGACCGGCACCGAATCCAGGATTTGACTGCGCAAGAATTAAGTCATGCTCACCTGAAAAATTCTTTCTTATATCTTCATTTTGAATAGCTAAATCATTTGATGGCGAGTGGTCAACGACTATCAAGAAACTAACAACCCCAGCTTCAGTTACTGCTTTCTGTAGTTTATTGAAAGTGCTTGCTATCATTACCTTTTCAGTACAATAAGTAACCACGCCAATGGATAGACAAAATTGATACATACTATTTAATCCAGTGATCACGCCATAGCAAAATATTGCGTTCAAAATAGTTATAAGTAACAGCAGATAACATTAGCGTAGTAAATATAAAACCAAGCCAATATAAAATAGCGGTATCCACGGTCACTTTTGGCAAATAGAAACCCATAGCACTTAACACTAACAAATTTACGAGATATGCAGAGTATGACCATCTAGCCACAGGTCTAACCAATCTATAAAATAAATTATTAACTCTCAGATTCATACCAGAAACAAGTAGCCCGGCAGCAGCCGTATTCGCTATTGGAAACAAGAAAACCTTCAAAAAAAGACTCTCATCCATAATTTTATCTGGCTGCATTGAGATAATAACAACTGGAATTATCAATAAAGATAAGAAAGGTGCAGCCCTAATTAACCTCTCTCGCCATAATTTACCGTGGTAATAAAAATAGCAGGTTAACACCCCAATCATAATTGAATCAAGGCGTAGTAACGCTGTCGATCTGACTTGATTAAATGTCAACTCAGGATCTGAGTACACAAGTACTCCACGCATCACTAAAGAAGAAACTAGCAATATAAAAAGAGTAACCAATAATGCCTGAATAGCTGAACCTCGCCAAGTAATTAGCATTATTAATGGTATAAGAAAATAGAAAATCTCTTCAATTACTAAACTCCAAGCCTCGCCAAAAAAACCTGGATGAGCCGACAACAAGCTTTGAGTAAATGTCATATAGCGCCATAATTCTGGCATTGACTCAGGGCGCCATGTACCAATAATCAACCAATTCAAGGACAAGAATAATAAATAGTTAGGGTATGTTCGTAAAAAACGACGCACCCAAAAGTGGGGGATCCAGCGCCATCTACTCTCACTGCTAGAACTTTTCTCTATAATAATTGAACCGATTAAAAAACCAGACAATACGAAAAAAATCTCAACGCCGAGAAAGCCGCCAAATTTGAAAAGTTGAGCATCTGGAAAAATTGGAAACAATAGACGACGACCATGCGAAAGCAACACTAGAAGGATTGCACTAGCTCGACAAATGTCGAGCCAGTGATTATCTTTTTCAATATGACTTAACATAATTAGTTGGCTGTATAAGCAGCAATTTTATCTTGCAATTTATTCTCGCTATTTTGTATTAATTTTTTATACGTCATATTTGAGATGCCCCACAAAGTAGAGTTCAAGTCTTCTTTATGACCAACTAAATATCTGGATGTCACGATTGTGTGAACATCATCATGCTGCTCAATGAAACGATCAATGGTATTAGTTTGCGCATCGTGATTACAGCTATCCCAAGCCAAGAGCTTATCATAGAATTTATCCGAGTAAATATTTGTGACCATACTTACCATTTTATCTATATGAACATAACGCTCATTGTCAACATATTCGACGTGTAATATTTTAACATCATCATGCAAGTCAGCAATCAAACCAGCAAATACATCCCAGTTTTCTTTTTCAGATAAATACTTTTTAATATTATTAAGTCTGCTCGAAAAATCATCCGGAAGAAAAACATCGTCTTCACAGATAGTAATTTGCGGAAAATTGAGATCTTTCGCCCTATTAATTAGGAATTTATAACTTAATCCACATCCTACCCATCCAAGTCGATGTCTTAGGCCAGGAATATACTGAATACCATAGTGGTTATCTTTTTCAAAGTCCGCTTTGCGGGCAGTCGTCTCAGGTAATCCTAAGCAAATCATATCTGTATCAAACTGAATTACATCTCCCACAGCCTGATAAAAATCATCATAAGTGATCAGGTCGTGTGCTAAAAACAATCTCAGGAAATAATAGGAAAACATATCAGGCATGTCAGTACAGCCTTTTCTTATTTCATTATTTCGCTCTTTTCTGGCAACATCATTGGAGACCCAATAATCAACTTTTTCCACCATAGCTTGAATATCATTCACAGGAACAAAGTCAACCAAAGGCAACAGAGCAGAATACTCATCCATATCTGAACTTTCTTCAGATACAATGACTTTATTTTGTGACAAACACTCGTATATTCTGGTTGTTTCCAGTAGAGCGCCTTCATAATAATGAATATTAACAATCACTTTTGCCTTGGACATTTCAGCATACAGCGCGTCACCAAAAAGATCATTAATGATTTTCACAGAGAAATGTTTTTTTAGCTCGGCAACATAGGCTCTGCGCCTATCATTATTGATGTCACCATAAAATAACACATCAACCGTCTCTGGGACCGGGTGGTTGGCAAGCTCTCGCGGAAGCAAGCCCACTGGCAGATGATAGATCTGACGATAACTCAATCCTTTATCTTGCAAAAAGGCAATGTTTTTCAAAGAATAATCAAAAATGGCTAGGGAATTTTCCAAGCGAGCAAGGTAATCCTCCGTAAACCAACGAGAACTGACAGATTGTTCAAGTTGATACGCGATATACTGTCCTGGTAAAACAGGGAACATCTGTGGACAAATAACAATATGCAAAACGTCCAAGTAACCTTCTTCGGGCATTTGATATTGAACTACAGCCTGAATATTCACTTTTTTCAAACTAGCACACATCAATTCAGCGAGATAACCACAATGCGCAGTAGTCAAAATAACTAACTCGGCAGTATCTTTGCCTCCTAATGAAATAACCTCAGGCATAACATGATGAGACCTGCCATCCAATACATGGCTAACACGATGCAAAGTCGCGCTGATGCCTTGCTGTCGTAAACTGCGCAAACCTTTCGTGAATAATGATGGATTTCTTGCAAGAGTAACGATAGGGCGACATAATGGGTGAATCGTTCTCGCCAATTTACCACGACGGCCACCTTCATTGCATACTTGCCGCCAGCCTTGTTTCAACGCTGCTATATCACCACGCAACAAGCGCCCGATCACTCGCAAAGGCATCGTTATGCGCCAAGATAAACTGGTTGTTACTTGTTGCAGCCAAGATTGAAAGATCTCTTTCTGGTGCTGAAGTTGTTTTTCAAGTGTATTCACTTGGTGAGATGCAAGTTCAGCTTGTTCAGAGAGGATTGCTAGCCGTTGAGAGAGGTTATCAGCCATCTCAGAAGTTGTTATCCGCTCAGAAGCCACCTGTTTCAGCTCTGCAGCCAATTGTTGAGCTTCATCAATACTTTTCCGCTGCATTTCAATGATAGCGAGAGATTCCTGAAGTTGACTCGCAACCGCCATCTCATAATCAGATATTTGCTGGGCATGTGACGTTGCCAGTTCAGCTAGAGAGGATTCCAATTCCGCGTTACGCTCTTGCAACGCTCGAACTTCAGCCTGATGCTCGCGAGCAAGATTGGCAAACTGTATAGAAACCGCAGCTTGTACCGAAACAGGGAGCCCATCAAATATTTTAGGATCAAGGTGATCTTGTTGCATGTATTCGCTCACATGGCAAAGGATTATATCATGCTGTTCTGGTTGACCTAACCGGAAGCGTAAATATGAAGGTTTTAGCTGTAATGAGAAAGGCACCAAGTACCCAAACAGATAGAAACTGAGTCGTCTTTTCCGCTCAGCATCATCATGAGTCTCCAGAATAAAATTGTAAGAACTATCGCCCCAGACTGTTAATGATTTGTCCAGTAAAAGCGCCTCCAGTCCTACACTAGAGTTGATAGTTAATATCTGTCGACACAAGGCAACAAAGCATAGGCTATTAGGTGAATCATCGAGACAAACCTGTGCGGTTTTAAGCGCAAACGGACTCCCCGGATGAGCACGAACAAGCAGATCATCCGCAGCCACTTTCTGCCGTGCGGCAGCAAGCAGTGCGAGATTGCTCATTCCGTTGCCATAAGCAACCAGATTAGAATCATCTTCTACCTGCAATACAGCCCCACATTCATAAGTGCTTTGCGCTGGCAATTTTTGGTAGGTTTCGGGATGAGTCAAGAAAAACTGCAATAGCTCCCGAGTAGTAAGTGATAATAGCCCGCCATTACAACGTGCATAACGTTGTGCGCATTCAGTGTTGCCATTGACGCCCAGAAAGTCGACATAACCGGTCTCACGATACAGTGGCCCACGTAGTGGACCCAACTCAATATGAATGACAGGGATGCCACGTGCAGCACATACCGCCTCTAATGAAGCAACATTACAAATAGTTACGATGGCTTCAAGATCAGCCGGAGCAGCATCCAGTAACGCCTCAAGTTCACGCTCATATTCAGCATCACGCTCACACAAGAAGCGCCGAAACGCCTCTATCGGATTACCATTCAGCTTATTCAGCCAATCATCAAATCTATTTTCATCCAACCATGCGTAATGATGCTGTTCAGGCATAACGTTAACTGGAAAGGAATAACCCAACCTAGACTGTACCGCCGGATCACATTCCCAGCGACCTTCCCATTCATCGGATGCTCGAACATAATCGCGCCCAGTGATAAAAAAAGCTGGTTCATTAGTCCATTCACACAGCAAGCGGTAATAGCACCAAAGATAGGGTGCTGCCTGAGCACGGAAAGGATAAGGAGGTAGAAAAGCAGCCAGCATTGATAACTCCGAGAAATTCAGGCCATAACGGTAATAGGAGCGTGTACAACGCCACCCAGCTCTCTGGAAGACCAGAACTTGATTGCCTGCATTGGCCGACGCTGATCAAGTTCTTCACGCTCCCCTCCCTTGAGAGAGGCTAAACCACAGTGCAACAAATAATCACCACTATTAATTGGTAAGGTCACTTGATAAGTCACCAATTGGCGACCAGGTTTCAAGCTTATGGGGTGACCGGCGGCAATATTACTATCACCCCATATATCACCACCTTGGGCACGACTCAATGAAAGCCCTAATGCCACATCTTCAATAATCTGGCTCGACCAGAGTTCAAAGCGGAGCGTCAGAGTTTCACCTGATTTCACAAGGGGTTCTTCATGAAAAGGTGTACCATCCGCCTTAACAATGGTCAGAGCGGCAATAATCGCGCGAGCAGAGCCAAATCGTTTCTCGCCCAACGCTAAATTGGCTTCATTTTTTTGCTTTTCAAGTAAAACTAGCTGTGATGGACAATCGCCATCACTCTCAAGATCTGGCAATGCCAAGGTTTCTGCTTGTTCCTGCGATAGGATCATGCCCTTTTCATACGCCATCACAGCAGCAAGCACATCAGTGGTATCACCAATAAGGCGACCCCCTTCCATAACCAGACAGCGATCGGCATACTCCAAGATACTGCCAGTTGAGTGGGTCACCATCAAAATGGTAACACCCTTAGCTTTCAGGGCTTCCATACGCTTGAAACACTTGTACTGGAAACCGATATCGCCAACTGCCAACGCCTCATCGACTATCAAAATTTCAGGGTCAATACACGCCTGCACTGCAAACGCAAGACGCACGTACATGCCACTGGAATAGGTCTTGACCGGTTGCTCCATAAAATCGCCAATGTCGGCAAAACGGGCAATTTCATCAAACTTTGCATCAATATCCTCTTTGCTCAACCCTAATACAGTGGCATTGAGATAGACATTGTCACGACCACTAAACTCAGGATTAAAACCAGCGCCCAACTCAAGCAGCGCCGCAATACGTCCATTAACAATGACTTCACCATGAGAAGGGTTGAGGGTGCCACAGATCAGCTGGAGCAATGTGGATTTTCCAGCCCCGTTATGGCCAATGATCCCTACTGTCTCACCCTTTTTAATCGTGAAATCAATTTTCCGAAGTGCCCAAAACTCGCGAAAATATTGTCTGGCAGCACGGCTAAACAACCGAAATAAGCGGGGAATCACAAACTGCTTGAGTCGATCGACCGGCTGCTCATAAACCTGATAACACTTGCTCAAACCACGCACTTCAATTGCTATTTTATCAGAGCACATCGGCAAATCCCTTACGCGTTTTCTGGAACAAGGCGAATCCTGCATACATGACAGACATTCCGATAATCAATGTTGTGCTGTATAACTCCCAAGAAGGCAGTTTTCCCCAATAAAGAACATCACGCACCTGCGCAATCACAGGAGTAAGAGGATTGACGTTAAGCCAATGACGGTACTCTTCTGGCAACGCTTCGACAGGATAAAATATCGGTGAGAGGAACATTAATATTGTACTGATAACACCAACCAGTTGTGAAAGATCACGCAAGTAGACCCCCATCGCAGCAAGAGCCCACGAAACGCCCATGACTAACAAGGCGAGCGGTAAAATTACAACTGGGAAGAGCAATGCGGTAACAGGCGGAATGCCAAAGGCAATAACATAAAAAGCGATCCACACCATAAAACTGATCACTAAATTTATCATGGCACTACCCAACGCAACCCAAGGCAGGATATCAAGTGGAAATACAACCTTTTTAACGTAGTTAATATTTTCCAGAATCAAACGCGGTGCTCGATTAAAACACTCGGAAAATAGATTGAATACCATTAAACCGGCAAATAATACCAAAGCAAATTCGCTGCGTGAATCACTACCGCCACTCCAGCGAGCCTTAAATACCACACTAAAAATAAAGGTATAAACAGCCAACATAAAAAGTGGAGTAAACAGAGCCCACAAATTTCCAAACAGTGAACCACGGTATCTAGCAGCGACTTCTCGACGAACTAGAGTAATAATTAAATGACGATTGGTATAAAAAGACAACATACGAATTGGGGATATACTACTATCTCGATTCATAAACACCCTTGGGAAAATAATAACGCCACACAATACCCCGTTGAAATGCCTTACGTGCACATATCAAAACATTATAATTCATCAGCTTTATATAATAGTGATGAAAAATCAAAGAAAATATTCCGCATCAGAAAACATAGCAGCCATCTCATCCTTTTTTGATAAAAGCGTATTATTTGATGGCCAATTAATACTTAAGTTTTCGTCATTCCACAATATGCTCCGGTCACTTTGTGGATGATAATAATTAGTTGTTTTATATAAAAACTCAGCAGTCTCACTTATAGTAAAAAAACCGTGTGCAAATCCTTCCGGGATCCACAGCTGCCGCTTATTCCCACCAGATAGATGAACACCGATCCATTTCCCAAAGGTCGGCGAGCTTTTGCGGATATCTACCGCCACATCAAACACTTCACCAGCCACACAACGTACCAGCTTGCCCTGGGCATGGGGCGGCAACTGATAGTGCAAGCCACGTAATACCCCTTTTGAAGACTTCGAGTGATTATCCTGCACAAAAGTTACCGGATATCCCACCGCTTCTTCAAACAGCTTGTGATTGAAACTTTCAAAGAAAAAACCACGTTCATCACCAAATACCTTGGGCTCAAAAATAAGCACATCAGGAATAGCTGTCTTGATTACATTCATCTGTGTGTCCACATTTAATTAAATTTTTATGGGAGATGTATATTCCCTCCCCCATATCACATCAGGCTTTGGCAACCATTCTTAACAAGTATTGGCCATAAGCATTCTTTGCCAACGGCGCAGCAAGCTCACGTATCTGGTCGGCACTGATAAACTTCTGGCGATAGGCGATCTCTTCAGGGCATGCCACTTTCAATCCCTGACGTGTCTCGATGGTCTGAATAAAGTTGCTCGCTTCAATCATGCTTTCATGGGTGCCGGTATCAAGCCAAGCATAACCACGGCCCATCATCGCCACCGACAGATTGCCTTGCTCCAGGTAGATACGGTTCACATCGGTGATTTCCAGCTCACCACGCGGTGATGGCTTCAGGCTCTTGGCAATATCTACCACACTATTGTCATAGAAATAGAGGCCGGTGACCGCATAGTTGCTCTTGGGCTCCAACGGCTTCTCTTCCAGAGAGATAGCGGTTCCCTCTTTATCAAACTCAACAACCCCATAACGCTCAGGGTCGTGCACGTGGTAAGCAAAGACGGTGGCGCCGCTCTCTTTGGCCGCTGCCGCCTCCAGCTGTTTCTGCAGGTCGTGGCCGTAGAAGATGTTGTCCCCCAGTACCAACGCACACGGGTCTGAACCGATGAACTCTTCACCCAGAATAAAGGCTTGTGCCAACCCGTCCGGACTTGGCTGTACCTTGTATTGCAAGTTCAGGCCCCACTGGCTGCCATCACCCAGCAATTGCTCAAAACGGGGGGTATCTTGCGGCGTACTGATGATCAAAATATCGCGAATACCGGCCAGCATCAGGGTGCTGAGCGGATAGTAGATCATCGGCTTGTCATAGATTGGCAGCAGCTGCTTGCTCACCGCCATGGTGACCGGATAGAGACGGGTGCCTGAGCCACCGGCCAGAATAATGCCTTTACGTTTGGTCATGATGCTTATTTCTTATTTTTAAATTGCAAAAGAAAAGGGTGGCTTGCGGCCACACCTTTTAAGTTTTATCCCTACCTGCCAGGGATGCATTCACTACATCCCTGATCAGTGATTTACTTGCCCAGGATCTCGGTCAACATCCGCTCCACACCAACGGTCCAGTCCGGCAGCACCAGATCGAAGGTGCGCTGGAATTTGCTGGTATCAAGGCGAGAGTTATGGGGGCGTTTGGCCGGGGTCGGGAAAGCGCTGGTCGGCACCGCATTGAGTTGTGTGACCGCCAGTTCAACCCCGGCCTCTCTGGCTTTAGCAAACACCAGCTGGGCGTAGTCAAACCAGGTGGTGGTGCCGGAGGCAATCAGATGGTACAGCCCGGTAACCTCGGGTTTGCTCTGCGCTACGCGGATCGCATGGGCGGTGCAATCGGCCAGCAACTCGGCGCCCGTCGGGGCGCCGAACTGGTCATTGATGACTGACATCTCGCTACGCTCTTTGCCAAAACGCAACATGGTCTTGGCAAAGTTGGCGCCACGGGCAGCATAGACCCAGCTGGTGCGGAAGATCAGGTGACGCGAGCACAGGGCCGCAGCCTGCTCACCCGCCAGCTTGGTCTCGCCGTAAACGTTGAGCGGAGCGGTCGCATCGGTTTCAAGCCAAGGGCGCTCACCACTGCCATCGAACACATAGTCGGTCGAGTAGTGAACCAACCAGGCTCCCAATGCCTCCGCTTCTTTGGCAATCGCCGCCACACTCGTGGCGTTGAGCAGCTCGGCAAACTCCCGCTCGCTCTCCGCTTTGTCGACTGCGGTATGGGCCGCGGCGTTGACAATCACGTCCGGCTTGAGCAGACGTACCGTTTCGGCCACGCCGGCCGGCTTGCTGAAGTCGCCGCAGTAATCGGTTGAGTCAAAATCGACGGCAGTGATACGGCCCAGCGGCGCCAGTGCACGTTGCAGCTCCCAGCCAACCTGACCATTCTTGCCAAACAGCAGAATATGCATCAGGCACGCTCCCCGTAGTTTTGTTCAATCCAGGATTGATAAGACCCGCTCTTCACGTTGTTGACCCAGTGCTGATTATCCAGATACCACTGCACAGTTTTGCGAATACCCGACTCGAAAGTCTCCTCTGGCTGCCAATCGAGCTCGGCGCTCATCTTGCTGGCATCGATGGCATAACGGCGATCGTGACCGGGGCGATCCGCCACATAGGTGATTTGATCACGATAGGACCCGGCTTTTGGTACCATCTCATCGAGCAGGTCACAGATGGTATGCACGACTTCCAGATTTTGTTTCTCGTTATGGCCGCCGATGTTGTAGGTCTCACCGATGACACCTGTGGTGACCACGGTATAAAGCGCGCGGGCGTGGTCTTCCACATAGAGCCAGTCACGGATCTGGTCTCCCTTGCCGTACACCGGCAGCGGTTTGCCATCCAGCGCGTTGAGGATCACCAGCGGGATCAGCTTCTCGGGGAAATGGTACGGGCCGTAGTTGTTGGAGCAGTTGGTGACGATAGTCGGCAGGCCGTAGGTTCGGCGCCAGGCACGCACCAGATGGTCGCTGGAAGCCTTGGAGGCAGAGTAAGGGCTGCTGGGTGCGTAGGGGGTGGTTTCGGTAAAGAGCGGCAGCTCCTCGCCAGGAGCAGCTTCATCGGGATGGGGCAGGTCGCCATAGACCTCGTCAGTGGAGATATGGTGGAAGCGGAAGGCCGCCTTGCCCATCTCGTCCAGGCCGTTCCAATATGCACGGGCGGCTTCCAGCAGCATGTAGGTGCCGACGATATTGGTTTCGATGAAATCGGCAGGTCCGGTGATGGAACGATCGACGTGGCTCTCTGCCGCCAGATGCATCACGGCATCGGGTTGGTGGGCGGCAAAGACCCTATCCAACTCGGCGCGGTTGCAGATATCCACCTGTTCAAAGGCATAACGTTCACTGCTGGCGACACTGGCCAAGGATTCCAGATTGCCCGCATAGGTGAGTTTATCGAGGTTGAGAACTGAGTCGTTGGTATTTTGAATAATATGACGAACGACCGCCGAGCCGATAAAGCCGGCACCGCCGGTTACAAGGATCTTCATTGAAAGGTTCCCGATTGCAATCTAATGAAAAGGAAAGATGTTTGGTAAAAGTCTGCTGCTGTGTATCACTCTGTTTTTTCTTCATAAAGTAAAGTGATTACACTGAAATTACGAATGCTTGAACACACTCTGGGTCACTCGTGTGGGCATGCGAACTATCTGTCTGTTGCCAGAAAGGTCTTCAAGACGAGAGGATTAACGGCGATGAACCAACGCAAGATTGAAATGGATAAATGATCACGCTACCGCCCCTGAGTTACAGCTCCCAACATGCTACTTTTAACCTGATTGTGCGCGCTGTTGGTCATCATATCCTCCAGCTTCTTGTTTTACTTGATGCCTGACAATGGCGTCACATCACATTGCTCACCAGGTATTCCTGGCGCCTGCATTGCCCACATTTTGGGCAGTTAACCCGATTTTGGGCCAGATTCTATCTCGTTTGGCCTGTGGATGAACAGTCAAAACATCACAGGCTATATGCCCGTTATGGATTCATTAATATCTTTGTAGTTATTGTTAACTCTCTACCAAAGAACCCCAATCCCAACAATGAGAGACATTGCCTTACCTGGCCATTGCTCTTGTAGAAGAGAAAAGTCACTTTTTTTCAAGTTCTTACAAACGATGTGAGTGGACGCGACATCAGAGCCAAGATTGTGTTGCCAGGCATAGTCTTCACGCTGTAAACCGCCTAAAGCATAAGGATTTCCCGGTCCCGGCCCGTGCGATAGGAACGGTCGCAACCCTTGGTACTGAAGTGCTGGGTGAGCCCAAGGTTGCCGTTAGCTTTGGTTGAGGGGTCATGAATCCGCCTGGTCACGGAGTGAGGCGGAGCGATGATAATAAAGGCAGACACGATTCAGTCCCGATACAGGGGGGTTATGTAGGATCCTCGTTGACTCTCCCCCTTAGACACCCTCTAATTGACAGCCTGGACCCTTATCATCATGCATCTTATGAAAATCCTACTGGTCGAAGACGACAAGCTGCTCAATCATCACCTCACCACGCTGTTGACCGAGGCCCAGAATCAAGTTCACAGCACCGACAGTGCCCAGGTGGCGCTGCACTATGCGGCCGACTACCCCATCGACGTGGGCATCATCGATCTGGGCCTCCCGGACATGGACGGCCTGCAGCTCATCAGCCGACTGCGCGAACAGCAGATCCCCTTCCCCATCATAGTCCTGACGGCCCGGGGCAACTGGCAAGACAAGGTGGAGGGTCTGGAGGCCGGCGCCGACGACTATCTGGTCAAGCCCTTCCAGAAAGACGAGCTGCTCGCCCGCCTCAATGCCCTGGTACGCCGCAGCGCCGGTTTCATCTCCCCCAGGGTGAAGGCGGGTGACTACGAGCTGGATCTCTCCCGCAAGGAGCTCACCGTCGCCGGCGAAGTCACAGTGCTCACCAGTTTCGAGTATCTGATCCTGGAATACCTGATGCGCAACGCCCGCCAGGTGGTTTCCAAGCAACAGCTGCTGGATCAACTCTATGGCGATGGCGAAGGGGATCCGAACACCATAGAGGTGATGGTGAGCCGACTGCGCAAGAAGCTGGATCCGGAAGGGGTCATATCACCCATCTCCACCATCCGCCGTCAGGGTTACATCTTCAACCTCTCCTGCAGCTGATGCCCCGTTTCATGCTGCACCCCATGCAACTGATCCGCCGCTCGCTGCACCTCAAGCTGATGCTGAGCGCCATGCTGGTCATCGCGCTTATCATGACCTTCTCCGTCTATATCCTCTATCTTGGTCACGCCGAGGAGCAGGCGCAGAAGGCCAGCATCCGCATGCAGGAGAATCTCTCCAAGCTCTTCTCCTCCAAGCAGCCCGATCCCCATGCCATCACGGATCTCGGCAACATTACCCCGGATGCCATCGACCCCAATCTCGACACCCTGATCTGCCGCTCCGACGGTGAGCTGAGCTGGTCCAGCCTGCACATGCCTGAGGTGATCACCATGAAGGGGACCATCTGCCGGGATCTGATGAAATACCTTGGCGGCCTGGATCAGGACTATTTCTTCAAGCTGCACACCATCAAGAACGGCGAGAGCTACTTCATCTACAGCCTGCGCTTCCTGCGCAACCACGGCGACGGCCCCACCACCTACTACGTGGTCATGGTCGATTCCGCCAAGCGTTACCAGGCCCAGACCCGGGAGTATCTCTACCGCTGCATTCGTCAGGCGCTGCTCTCTTATTGCCTGCTCGGGGCCCTGCTGCTGCTGACCAGCTTCTGGAGTCTCTCCTCCCTGCGCACCATGGCGCGGCAGATTGACGAGATCCGCGCAGGCTCCCGGGAGTCGCTCTCCAACGACTACGAGCGGGAGCTGACGCCACTGACCGAGTCGGTCAACCAGCTGCTGGAGAACGAACGCCAGCAGACCCAGCGGTACCAGCACGCCCTGAACGATCTGGCTCACAGCCTGAAAACCCGGCTGGCGCTCATCCAGATCACCGCTCAGGAGCTCAAGCTCGGTCACGATATCCATGACAACATCAGTGAACAGATCACCACCATGGATCAGATCATCCAGTACCAGCTGCGCCGGGCTGTCACCGGACGAAAACGCCTTGCCAGCAAGGGTACCGAGCCTGTGCCCCTCATCGAGAAGCTGCTGGCCAGCCTCACCAAGGTCTACCGCCACAAGAAGCTGCAGACCGGCTTCCAGTTTGATGACGATGTCTTCTTTCACGGTGAACAGGGCGATCTGATGGAGCTGATGGGCAACCTGCTCGACAACGCCTGCAAGTTTGCCATCAGCGAGATCCAGGTGCGGGTCAACCGCCAGGGCAGCGGCCTGCTCATCGTGGTGGAAGACGACGGCCCCGGCATAGACCCCGGCAAATCGCGGCAGATCTTCCAGCGCGGGGTGCGGGCAGACAGCTCCCCCGGCCAGGGGATAGGGCTAGCGGTGGTGACCGAAATCGTGCACAGCTATGGCGGCAAGATCCGGGTTGACGAATCACCACTCGGTGGCGCCAGGTTCCATATCACCCTCCCCTGATACTGCGATAAGGGCCCATGCCATGGGCCCTTCCTTACCTCTATCTCCATGCAGGCTCTACCCTGCCTGGATCCAGCACCTTCTAGATCCTTCCATCATTCCCAGACCACTTTATGAGGGTTCACCGGCCCTGCCACATCCTCCTGGATACGGCGTCGCCTATGGTTCCCTCATAGGGGGAATGCCACGACATCAGGTGGACAGACATAAAAAAACCGGCCGCAAGGGCCGGTGAAACAGTTCAGGCTTGTCAGGTGACAATTCGCACCCAGCGGATGAAGACAGCTTCCAATTCCCTGTGAAACCCTGCCCTCTTGAGTACGTGATCTCACTCTACGCCAGGGTCACTGAATCGGGACTGAACCATTTGTGCATTCTTTATCCGCCTCAGAGGCGGATCCCGAGGGACTGGCGCAGATAGGCGCCCGCCCCCAGCAGGCCGGGGCCCTCATGGGTGATGAGGAACACCGGGATGTCCTTCAGATAAGGCTTGAAGCGCCCCTTGTCCTCGAAGGCGACCCGAAAACCGGAGCCGATGAAGAACTCCTGGAAGCGGGGCACTATGCCGCCGGCGATGTAGACGCCGCCGAAGGTGCCCAGGTTGAGGGCCAGGTTGCCGGCAAAACGGCCCATGAGCACGCAGAACAGGCTCAGGGTACGGCGGCAATCGAGGCAGTCACCCGCCAGCGCCCGCTCGGTGATGTCTTTGGGGGCAAAGGGCTCGGGTTCACGGCCGTCGGATTTGACCAGGCCGCGATAGAGATTGACCAATCCCGGGCCCGACAGGAAACGCTCGGCCGACACATGGCCCAACTCGCCACGCATCACCTGCAGCACGGCATCTTCCTCTTCCGTGTTGGCGGCGAAATCCACGTGACCGCCCTCCCCCGGCAGACTGAGCCACTGCTCGCCCACCTGCACCAGGTGCGCCACCCCAAGGCCGGTACCTGCGCCATAGATGGCGATGGGCTTGCCGGCCACGGGGGCGGCCCCCCCGAGCTGGATGCGATCCGCCTCAGCCAGCACCGGGACGGCCATGGAAACGGCGGTGAAATCGTTGATCACCTGCAGGCGATCCAGGCCGAGGTTGCTCTGCATCTCGCGGATGGAGAACTCCCAGCTGTGGTTGGTCATGGCGACCCAGTCGCCATTGATGGGACAGGCGATGGCAATGCAGGCTTCGCCCACCTTGACGCCATGCTCCTCCAGATAGAGGCGCACCACGGCCTCGAGGCTGGGGTGGGCCAGCCCGGAATAGGTCTTTGCCTGGGAAATGGCGCCAGTCGCCAGCTCACAGAGGGCCAGCCGGGCATTGGTACCGCCTACGTCGCCCACCAGCGCATGGGTATGCTGCATAACAAACTCCTTCGTTACCGACTCGGGGCGGCCCTTACCGTCCCGACCTTGTTATTTGGCTGCAATACTACCCGAGCCCCTCCCCTTGCGGCGCGTTGGATGAATGCAACTGTGCGCCCGCTCACAGTGTTGTTGCTTTGCAACATTTGTAAGCGTTTTCAAGGGGTGGATGGAAGTTTGTAACCAAAAACACGAAATAATTAGACATGAGTCATACTTTATGGGGACGAGATTAGTTCCGATAAGCGCTTGTCTTGTATAGTCATCAAGTAGATTGGAAACCTGCTTGAGCTGTGAATTTAGTGCACAGACACTGAAGTTAAATTACAAAAATGCCTGGTGGTAATGATGAATACCCTCGATAAAATTACGAACAATTTGGAAAGTTTCAGTAAATCAGAGCGTAAGGTGGCTGAAGTGATCCTGGCGTCGCCCCAGACCGCCATTCACTCCAGCATTGCCACCCTCGCCAAGCTGGCCGATGTCAGCGAACCGACCGTCAATCGCTTCTGCCGCCGTCTCGATACCAAAGGCTTTCCCGATTTCAAGCTGCACCTGGCCCAGAGCCTGGCCAACGGTACCCCTTATGTGAACCGCCACGTAGAGGCGGAAGACGGGCCAGACACCTATACCGCCAAGATCTTCGAATCCACCATGGCCTGCCTCGATGCGGCCAAGAACAGCCTGGACATTTCCGCCATCAACCGCTGCGTCGACATCCTGACCCAGTCCAAGAAGATCAGCTTCTTCGGCCTGGGCGCCTCTTCCGCCGTGGCCCGCGATGCCCAGAACAAATTCTTCCGCTTCAACATCCCCGTGGTGAGCTTCGAGGACATCGTCATGATGCGCATGAGCTGCATCAACAGCAGTGAAGGGGATGTGGTGGTGCTGATCTCCCACACCGGCCGCACCAAGGCACTGGTAGAGATCGCAGCCCTGGCCCGTGAAAACGATGCCACCGTCATCGGCATGACAGCCAAGGACTCCCCCCTGGCCCGCGAGTGCAACCTGGTGCTCTCCATGGACGTGCCGGAAGACACCGACGTCTACATGCCCATGGCGTCCCGCATCGCCCAGCTCGCCCTGGTGGACGTGCTGGCCACCGGCTTCACCCTGCGCCGTGGCATGAAATTTCGCGAAAACCTGAAGAAAGTCAAAGAAGGTTTGCGCGAATCCCGCTTTGATACCCCGCATAATTCCTGAATCATTCGGGGGTCCGCCCCCGACTGTCTAAGCCACCGGGCTTGGTGTAGTATCGTAATTCAATGACACAAGGCCACCCAGATGGCCTGCAAGCAGGCGCCATGCCACACGCTTGACGGGGCAGTATTTCAAGTCATATCAACTTCACATCGGAGTCTTTCATGCCAAGACGAACAAAGATTGTAACCACACTCGGTCCGGCGACCGATCGCGACGGCATCCTCGAGGGGATCATCCGCGCCGGTGCCGACATGGTGCGGATGAACTTCTCTCACGGCACTCCTGAAGATCATATCCAGCGCGCCAACCAGGTGCGTGAAATCGCCGCCAAGCTGGGCCGTCATGTGGCCATCATGGGTGACCTGCAAGGCCCCAAGATCCGCGTTTCCACCTTCAAGGATGGCAAGGTCTACCTCGCCATCGGTGACAAGTTCATTCTCGATGCCGCCCTCGGCAAGGGCGAAGGCTGCCAGGAGCAGGTCGGCATCGACTACAAGAGTCTGCCAAACGACGTGGTGGCCGGCGACATCCTGTTGCTGGACGACGGCCGTGTGCAGCTGAAGGTCGAGCAGGTTGAAGGCACCCGCATCCACACCACGGTCACCGTGGCCGGGCCGCTCTCCAACAACAAGGGGATCAACAAGAAGGGCGGTGGTCTCTCCGCGCCGGCCCTGACCGAGAAGGACAAGGAAGACATCAAGACCGCCGCCCGCATGAACGTGGACTACCTGGCTGTCTCCTTCCCCCGCAGCGGCGATGATCTGCGCTACGCCCGCGAACTGGCCCGAGAAGCCGGCTCAAACGCCAAGATCGTGGCCAAGGTCGAGCGTGCCGAGACCGTTGCCAGCGACGAGGCGATGGAAGACATCATCCTTGGCTCCGACGCCGTCATGGTGGCCCGTGGCGATCTCGGCGTCGAGATCGGCGATCCCGAGCTGGTTGGCGTGCAGAAGAAGCTGATCCGCCACTCCCGTCGCCTGAACCGGGTGGTGATCACCGCGACCCAGATGATGGAGTCCATGATCAACGCCCCGCTGCCGACCCGTGCCGAAGTGATGGACGTGGCCAACGCCGTGCTGGACGGCACCGATGCGGTGATGCTCTCCGCCGAAACCGCCGCCGGCCAGTTCCCCATCGAGACCGTGACCTCCATGGCCAGCGTCTGCGTGGGCGCCGAGAAGCACCCAAGCCTGAATGTCTCCAACCACCGCATGAGCTATACCTTCACCTCGGTGGAAGAGGCGGTCGCCATGTCCACCATGTACGCGGCCAACCACCTGGAAGGGGTCAAGGCGATCGTGGCGCTGACCGAATCCGGCACTACCCCGCTGCTGATGTCCCGCATCAGCTCCGGCCTGCCAATCTTCGCCATGTCTCCCCACAACAAGACCCTGGCCTGGACCAACCTCTACCGTGGCGTGACCCCGGTACTGTTCGACGGCGACGAGAGCAAGCCGGTGTACGAGGTGTGCCGCGAGGCGCTCGACGTGCTCAAGGCCAAGGGCCTGGTCCAGAGCGGCGACATGGTGCTGCTGACCCATGGCGACAAGATGGAAACCGTGGGCAGTACCAACACCTGCAAGGTGATGATGGTCGAGTAATCGCTCGCCTGGACATCGACAAAAACGGCTCCTGCGGGAGCCGTTTTTTATGGCGTCATACCCGGTTCAACCACGAAACAGCTCCACCTTGTCCCCATCCTGCAGGCTGCCTGCCCCGCGCACCACTACCCTGTCCCCCAGCTTGAGCGCCCCGCTCACCGCCACCTGCCGGTTGTCGCCAAACAGCACGGTCACCGGCACCCGGTTCACGGTCAGCGCCTCGCCGCGCTGCTCCACCTGATAGACCACGCTCCCCTCGGTGCCGAGCACCAGGGCATCCCGTGGCAGCAGCATGGTCTGCTGCTCCCCCAGCGGCAGCGCCACCCGCACTGGCGAGCCGATGATGAAACTGCCCGGCTCGGGCCTGAGGCGCAGCTCGATGAGCCGCGACTTGGGATCGGCACTGGCCGCCCGCTGGTAATAGGTGGCGTGGCTGCTGATCTGCTCCCCCTCGACCCGCAACCTGGCCTGATCTTCCAACTGACTGGCCCAGACAATGGGGGCCCGCAGCCGGATATCCGGCTGATCCGGGTTGACCAGCTCCAGCGCCTGCTCCCCCGCATCCACGTGCTCCCCTGGCTGGATGAAGTGCTCGTTCACCACACCATCGAAGGGGGCGAAGATGTGGGTCCTCTGCAGTTGCGCCTCGATCTGGCGCACCTGTACCCGTGCCAGTTGCTCGGCCAGTTCGGCCTGCTCCACGTCGTAACGCGCCTTGTCGTACTGACTCTGGGAGGCGCTCTTCTGCTGGTGCAGTCGATCGAGCCGCTGGAACTCGGCACGTGCGTAGCGCAGGTTGCTTGCCTCTCTCGCCTGTTCTGCCCGTGACTGTTCAAGAGAGAGGCGCAGGGTGGCCGCGTCCAGGCGCAGCAGCTCATCCCCCTTGCTGACCCGGCTGCCAAACTCGGCTATCCACTCCACCCGGCCGCTCACCTCGGTGCTAAGCGCCGCCTGCTGGCGGCTAGCGACCGTGCCGCTGACCCAGATGCTGGCTCCCGTCTCCCCCTGGGTCACGTCCGCCAGAGTCACCATCTTTGCTTCAACCGGCGCTATGGCCAGCAGGGCCACCGCCACCATCATCCTTGTGAATACAGGTTTCATTGATGAGCTCCTTGCTCAGGCCCGCTGCCGGATGGCATGCGGCGCGTCGACCCGCTCACCCAGCCTCAGGAAGGCAGGCAACAGGATCAGAGTAAACAGGGTGCTGCAACTCATGCCGCCGACGATGACGGTAGCCAGCCCCCGGTAGATTTCACTCCCCTCGCTCGGGCTCAGCATCAGCGGCAACATGCCGAAGATGCTGGTGAGGCTGGTCATGGCGATGGGGCGCATCCGGCTTTGCAGGGCATCGGCCACCGCCAGCTGGCGACTCATCCCCTCTCGCTCCGCCGTGCGAGTCTGGTGTACCAGCAGGATGGCGTTGTTGACCACCAACCCCAGCAGGATGACGAAGCCGATGATGGTGAGCAGATCCATCGGCAGCGGCACCAGCAATCCGCTCAGACGCAGCGCCAGCACACCGCCGACGGCGGCAAGCGGCAAGGTCAGCAGCACCAGCACGGCATCCTTGAGGGAGGCGAACACTCCCCACAGCAGGATGAGCAGGCTCAGCACCGCAAACAGGAAGATGCTGCCCAGGTTGTCCAGCGCCTGCTGCAGGCTGTCGGCATTGCCGGCGATCTGCAGCTCCCCGCCAGCCGGCAGTATGGGTCTGATGGTGGCAAAACTCTTGCTCTGCAGGGTCTCCAGCACCTGCTCCATGCTCATGCCTTCCGGTGGGGTGATCATGAGCTGGATGCTGCGCCGGCCATCGGCCCGGAAGATGCTTTCCGGCCCGAGAGCAGGCTCCACCCGCAGCAGTTCGCCGAGGGGGACGATGCGCCCGGATGGGGTCGCAAGCGGCACCGCCTTGAGTTCATCCGGATTGGCCGAGCTCTGCCCTATCAGCAGGATGTCCAGCCTGTCTTCCCCATCGAAATACTCGCCGACCCGCAGGCCGTCGCCGAAGGTCTGGATGATGGTGGGCATGGGGGTGCGATCCCAGCCTACCTCGGCCAGACGCCTGTCTTGCGGCACCAGCCTCAGCTCGGGGGCGGTGAAGTCGAGACCTGGCTCTGGCCTGACCTGGGCCCCCGGCAGGTCCTTTTGTACTATGGCCATGCTCTCGCGGGCCGCTTGATAGAGCTCGGGCAGGGTGCCCCCCTGAATAAGCAATGAGATGCTGTTCTCGCTGTCAAAGCCGCCAAACAGGGAGCCTTGGCCGCCGAAGACCCGGGTGTCCGGGATATTGGTGAGCAGCTTGTCCATCAGCAGGCGCTCGAGCACCTTGATCCGGGTCTCGTCTCTGGGGCGCACCCCGATCTGGGCGCCACCCGGGTAGCGCAAGATGTAGTAGTTCTTGAGGGCCGGCTCCTTCTCCCCCTTCATGTAAGGGTCGAGGCGGGCGATTAGGGTATCGATCACCTCCTCCCTCTGTGCTTTGGGATTGACCCCCGGGGTGAAGCTCATCCAGACGTCGATGGCGTCACGTTTCACGTCCGGC
Organism: Aeromonas sp. QDB31; assembly: GCF_027707605.1. Classification (NCBI taxonomy): domain Bacteria; kingdom Pseudomonadati; phylum Pseudomonadota; class Gammaproteobacteria; order Aeromonadales; family Aeromonadaceae; genus Aeromonas; species Aeromonas sp. QDB31. The sequence goes on from NZ_JAPCIX010000006.1 coordinate 223,861, forward strand.
AGGTAGTTCATCTTGGGCAGCAGCAGCCAGCTGGCGAGCACGGGCAGGCTCATCATCAGGAGGATGACGAGCCTGCGCCGATGGGGAGTCGCTGTCCAGCGGATCACGTGGCGGGTGGTGCGCCGCCAGAGCCCGTCATAGGGGTCGACCAGTCGCTCGCGCCCCATCCAGCGCGCCGCCACGGCGGGCAGTACGGTCACCGCCACCATCATGGAGACGGTCACGGCGCAGGCGATGGTCAGCGCAAGATCGGCAAACAACTGCCCTTCCACGTCGTTGAGCAAGAGCACCGGCAAGAAGATGGCCACCGTGGTCAGGGTCGAGGCCACCAGCGCCGTCCACACCCGGCTGGTGCCTTCCAGTGCCGCCTCCGCCTTGCTGACATCCCCCGGCTCGGTGCGGCGATAGATGCTCTCCAGCACCACGATGGCGGCATCCAGCACCATGCCGACCGCGAAGGCGATGCCGGCGAGGGAGATGACGTTGAGGGTGCGCCCCATCACCTTGAGCAGACAGAATGTGAGCATGATACTGATGGGAATGGCAATCGCTATCATCAGGGTCGCCTTGATCTGGCGCAGGAAGACCCAGAGGATGGCGCAGGAGAGCAGCACCCCCAGCCCCAGGTTGGCGGTGACCATGCCCACCGCCCGGTTAATGTAGAGGGAGGCGTCAAACGACTGCTCCATGTGCAGGCCGACCGGCTCCAACACCTCACGGTTGAGCTCCCCGACCTTGGCCTTGATCCCCTCCAGCGCCGCCAGGGCGTTGGCGCCACTCTCCTTGAAGATCTGGGCCGCGATGGCGGTGTTGCCGTTCTGGATGCGCAGTACCGGGTTATCCTCTCGGGCCAATCGCACCTCGGCCACGTCCCGCAGGTAGATGGGCAGGCCGTCGCGCCAGTCCACCACCTTGTCCCCCAGCGTCTCCACGTCGTAGCGCCCGGCGAAGCGCAGCTTGTACTCCCAGCGGCCGATGTCGAGAGTGCCGGCGGAGACATCCCAGTCGGTGCTGGCCCGACTGGCGAGCACCGGGATCTCCACCCCCAGCTCGGCGGCACGGTAAGGATCGAAGCGTACCTGGATCTGGCGCTCGTTGATCCCCTCTACCTCCACGGTGGAAACCCCGGGTATCCGCTCCAGCTCCGGCTTGACCCTTGCCTCGATCAGCGCCTGATGATCGTCGATCACCCCCTTGGCGCCGGGCAGTTGCTGGATGAAGAAGAAGGTGAGGGTGTCGTTGCTGCTGTAGTTGTTGACGTAGGGGCCGTCGATCCTGTCCGGCAGGCCGGAGACCCGGTTAAGCCGCGAGATGACGTCGAGCTGGGCCCGCTGCATGTCAGTGCCGAGAGCAAACGCCATGTTGATCTCGGTGAAGCCGGGGTAGCTGTTGCTGCCGATGCTTTTCAGCCCCTGCACACCCTGCATCTCCTGCTCGATGGGGTCGGTTACCTCCGACTCCATCTCCTGGGGCGAGGCGGAGCGCCAGCTCACCGAGATGTTGAGGTGGGGACGGTCTATGTCGGGGAACAGCTGGATCGGCAGCCCCCGGATGCTGAGCAGGCCCAGCACGAAAATAAGCACGACCGAGACCGCCACCCAGATGGGGCGTTCGATCGCCGTTTTGGCGAGGTTCATTCACTCTTCCTGAGTTGTTGTTATCGGCCATTCCGCTGGCCTTGCTTCCTGCCCCAAGGGTGGGGGCCATTGCATTAAACTGGAATTAATCGGCCTTGTAAATGCCTGGTTAAACAACAAAAAAACCGGCCACATGGGCCGGTTCTGCAATCGAGCATCAGACTCAGGCGGCGTGCACCGCCGGGGCCGGTTGAGACAGCCCTTCCAGCTCGCCCGGGGCGAAGTTGTCCACCTGGATCGCCTCGTAGCGCAGGGCATCGGCGGCCAGCAGCTTGTCCGCCTCCTCCTTGCCGAGGATGGACTGGGACAGGGCCGCGGCCACCAGCTCCGGCAGGGCCATCTTGCGGGGCAGTTTGCCCTCTTTCTGGGCCTGCACCAGCTTCTTCTCGATGGGCTGCACCGCCACCATGGCCTGGAAGGCACGCTCCATCAGACCAACAGGGTCAGCGTCATCCTTGCCCACGTAGCAGAGTGCGGTCAGACGATCGCGGAACTCGCCCGGGGTCATCATGGCCAGACAGATGGCGTGGCAGCGATCGTCCGCCGGCATCTTGTAGCCCACACCGAACGGGAACACCACACGCTTGAGCACGGCACCGACCACCTTGTTCGGGAAGTTCTGGAAGAAGCCCTCGAACGCCTTGCCGATGAGGTAAAGATTGCGCTCCACCGCGTACTGCACGAACGGCAGATCCGAGACCATGCGACCCTGATCCTCGTAGTGCTTGAGGGTCGCGGAGGCCAGATAGAGGTGGCTCAACACGTCACCCAGACGGGCGGAGATCATCTCCTTGCGCTTGAGATCGCCACCCAGCATCAGCATGGACACGTCGGCACACAAGGCCAGCCCTTTACTCATGCGAGAGAGCTGCTTGTAGTAGCGGGCGGTTTCGCCTCCCACGGGAGCATTGTTGAACTGCCCCAGGGTCAGCCCCTGGAACAGGGCACCGAAGAAGTTGCCGGTGCCGAACGCGATGTGCTTCATCAGCAGGGCGTCAAACTTCTCAAGGCCACGTTCCACGTCGGTGTCGGCCGCCGCTTCCAGCTCGGCAAACACGTAGGGGTGACAGCGAGTGGCACCCTGCCCGAAGATCATCAAGTTGCGGGTCAGGATGTTGGCCCCCTCCACCGTGATGGCAACCGGAATGCCCATGTAGGCGTAACCGGTGTAGTTTTTCGGGCCGAGCTGGATGGCACGGCCGGCGTGGATGTCCATGGAGTCGTCCATCACCTGGCGCGCCATTTCGGTCATGTGGTACTTGGAAATCGCGGTGACGATGGCGGGTGCCTGACCGAGATCCAGGGAACCTGCCGTCATGCGGCGTGCCCCTTCCAGTTGGTAGGTGAGACCACCGATGCGGGCCAGTGCTTCCTGCACCCCTTCAAACTTGCCGATGGACATGCCAAATTGCTTGCGCACATAGGAGTAGGCGCCCACGGTGCGGCTCGCCATGTGGCCACAGGCGGTACCCAGGGCAGGCAGCGAGATGCCGCGACCGGCGGAGAGGCATTCGACCAGCATGCGCCAGCCGCGACCCGCGTATTCAGGGCCACCGATGATCCAGTCGAGCGGGATGAACACATCCTTGCCGAAGGTCGGACCATTCAGGAACGCCAGCCCCATGGGGTAGTGGCGATCGCCGACTCGCACACCCGGGTGGTTGGTCGGGATCAGGGCACAGGTGATGCCGATCTCTTCCTTGTCACCCAGCAACTTGTCCGGATCGTACATCTTGAATGCCAGACCCAGCACGGTGGCGCGAGGCGCCAGGGTGATGTAGCGTTTGTTCCAGTTCAGGCGAAGCCCGAGGACCTCCTCCCCCTTGTACATGCCCTTGCAGACGATCCCCTTGTCCGGGATGGCGCCCGCATCGGAGCCCGCTTCCGGACCGGTCAGGGCAAAGCAGGGAACTTCCTTGCCGTTGGCCAGCCCCGGCAACCAGAAGTCCTTCTGGGCCTGGGTGCCGTAGTGCATCAGCAGTTCACCCGGGCCGAGGGAGTTCGGCACCATGACGGTGACCGCCACGCTCAGGCTCTTGGTGGCGATGCGAGTGACGATGGTGGAGTTGGCAATGGCCGAGAACTCGCGGCCGCCGTAGGATTTCGGGATGATCAGGGCGAAGAAGCCTTCTTTCTTCAGATAGTCCCACACCGGCTCCGGCAGGTCTTTGGTCTCGTTGACGATCTTGAAGTCGTCCACCATGGCGAGCAGGGTCTCGACCTGATTGTCGATGAAGGCCTGCTCCTCGGCGCTCAGTTCGGCCTTGCCGTAACCATACAGTTTCTTCCAGTCCGGGTTGCCGCGAAACAGCTCGCCATCCCACCAGACGGAGCCGGCTTCCATGGCCTCCCGCTCGGTGGCCGACAAGGGCGGCAGTATCTTCTTGAAGATGCCGAACACGGGACGGGTTACCACCTTTTTACGGATGGCGGGCACGCCGAGCACTACGGCTATCGCCAGCACCAGCAGGACAAGCAATGTGATCATACCGAAGTTCCTTCTATTTCACTGTTTCCGTTGATTATTGTTAGGTGTTACACGGCCAGGGAGAGCCTGGTCGACTCCACGGGCGCCCCGACACCGGACGCCAGATAAGGAATAACGTTGCGCACCAGCCCTTCCACATCGAGCTGCTGGCCAAAATCGGCCTGGGCGATGTCACGCAGGGCATCGGCGGAAGCCATGGTGAACACGACGGTGCCCAGGGTGAAGTGCAGGCGCCAGAACAGATCCGCCGGCGACAGGGCCGGGTTGGCCTTGGAGATCGCCTGGGTGATCCCGTGCAGGGTCGCCCCGTAGTGGGTGGTGATGAAACGGCGCAGGTGGCCCTGACTGTCGATGTAACCGCGCCCCAGCAACTGCATGAAGAGCGCCGGGCCGTTGGCCCGCACCGCCACCAGCTTCATCAGGGGATCGACAAAGCTCTCGAACACCTGCAGCAGGGTCAGCTGCTCCTGCACCATCAGGGTCTGCAGGCGCGCATCCAGCGCCGGCATGAAGATACTCAGGTAGCGATCGAGCACCGCCTGGATCAGCTCCTTCTTGGAGCCGAAGTGGTAGTTGACCGAGGCCAGGTTCACATCGGCCTCGCTGGTGATCAGACGCAACGAGGTATCGGCGAATCCCCGCTCGGCAAACAGCACCTCGGCGGCATCGAGAATACGGTTTTTGGTATCGATTTTACTCACTGGACACCTCACTTAAACGAATGTTTAAAAAGTACGTTTCACGCCCAGTCATGTCAAGAGAATGTGAACAGGTGTTGGCGAAATGTTTTCAACCAAAAAAGCGGGAACAAGATGGGAACTTAGCGGCCAGGTCGGACTCTATATCTATGCCACTGCAATTAAACATTAAGTCTCGCCCAACTTGCGCCATGCTAGTTGGGCATTTTTTTATCCGGGTGGCGGCGAAGATTGCGGGCAAAAAAAACCGTCGCAGGGGCGACGGTGGGGAAAAGTGAGTCGAATCATCCAGTTTCGACTCATCGATGAGAGTTCAGGCTTGCATCGATGGGGCTATGCTCGCAGACAAAGGTGGTCAGACTTTGTCAGTCCTGGCGTAATTTGTGACAAAGTATGGCAGGCCGCCACATGGCCCGAGTCCGCCAATTTTGCTATGCTGGCGCCTCATGCCAGAGGGGAGAGAAGATGAAGTATACGGTCGATACCCACACGCACACCGTCGCCAGCACCCACGCCTACAGCACCATTCACGATTACCTGCCCATTGCCAGGGCCAAGGGGATCAAGCTGTTCGCCACCACGGATCACGGCCCCGACATGGCCGATGCCCCTCACTTCTGGCACTTCGTCAACCTGCACGTGCTGCCGCGGGTGGTGGACGGGGTCGGCATACTGCGCGGCATCGAGGCCAACATCAAGAATATAGACGGCGACATCGACTTCCCCGAGCGCTACGAGTCGCGCCTCGACATGATCATGGCCGGCTTCCATGAGCCCGTGTTTCCTCCCTGCGATCAGGCCACCCATACCCAGGCCATGATCAACGCCATCAAGAGTGGCCGCGTCGACATGATAAGCCACCCGGGCAACCCGGCTTTTCCCATCGACATCCAGGCCGTGGTCAGGGCTGCCGCCGAATACAGGGTGGCGCTGGAGATCAACAACTCCTCCTTTAGTCACTCCCGTCCTGGCAGTGAGGGCAACTGCCGCGCCATCGTCGAGGCGGCGCGCGACCTCGGTGCCTATCTCACCTTCGGTTCAGACTCCCACGTGGCCTTCAGCCTGGGAGATTTTGACCACTGCCATCGGCTGGTGACCGAGGCCGGCTTCCCCGAGGAGCGGATCCTGGCACGCTCCCCCCGCGCCCTGCTCGCGTTTCTCGAGAGCCGTGGCCGCGCCCACATTCCGGAATTCGTCGATCTCTGAGGTGTACCCGTAACTCCATGAGCAGGCTCATAAAAACAGCCCAGTCTCATTGACTTGCCAACACATTTTCGGGAATCTAACGACAAGCCGGTATAGCTCAGTTGGTAGAGCAGCGCATTCGTAATGCGAAGGTCGTAGGTTCGACTCCTATTACCGGCACCATTAAAAACAGTGACTTATGATTTCATCATGCCAGACAAATTATAGATCTTCGTCCTGGGTACCACATGGGGTACCACATTTGGCACGAGGTAGGCACCAACCTTACTTCCGAAGGTACTTCCTAACGGCGAGTACCACACTATCTCAATGTATTCTCTTAGTCGGGTAGAGCAGTGTTCATGAAGGAAAGTGTTACAACACCAGCTTGACTCATTCGACACCAACAACAACCTTTGGCGGCTAAGACATCAAGGGTGATAAATCATGTTGTTCTCTACGGCATGAACTAAGCCACAACAACTAAGTTATTGAAAATAAAAGGCACTTTCATTTTAGTGAAAGTACTTTTTTAGTTTTGAACCCACATTTGAACCCACACCTACCAAACTAGACATCGTTGTTGATAGCTCCGATCAAGCGATCGTTGATTCATAGCTTTGGCCTCATTGCTGTGCTGACGTTCCTCTGTTCGTGTTTCTGAGGGTTAATACACAAGAGAGGGCCGTTGGCCCTCTCTTGCTATCTCTTTTGCTGTTGTCAGTACACACATCAGCTTGTGTCTGATGTCATCAACATTGCACATGTGGAGAGAACCCGACCAGGGACAGCTTAATCCAGATGCGCAGCCAGCCAGTCGAGCCCCTGATTGCCGAAGGTAAACAACTGGTCGCTATAACCCTGGCCAATCACGCTACGAATAATCTCGGGGTCGATATTGAGATAGTCGTGCACCAGCGCATTACGAAGGCCAATGATCTTGCGCCAGCCGCTTAGTGTGTCGGGGAATAGTTCTCCACGCTGGGCCAGGATCTCGAATGCCTGATAGGCATCCTGCGGAGTATGGCCCGCCAGCGCTCTGGCCCAGTGTTTTGCCACTCCGATACATGCTTCGATAGAAACCTGCAGGGTTCGTTCAGCGGCGCGGTACTCCAGATTGGAAAGCGCACGCTGCGCCAGAATAGCCCGGATCTCTGACAGCTCGGCCTGATAGCGCGACAGGCTGATGCGCAAAGCGCCGATATAGGCGTTATCGCTCATCTCTACTCCTCTGAATGATTCTTGCTGATATCTGCCTGGCGACTGGGATAACCAAGTTCCATCTGCGACATAATCCGCGCTTCTTCCTGCAAGCGTCGCCCCTCATCACGACTATAGAGAGGACGATTGGCTGCGACCACTGCAAAGGCCAACGGAATGGGGGCCTGATTGATATCGACAACGGAGAGTTCCCCTTCCGCCAGCCCCAGGACTCGTTGCCACTCCAGCGCTAGCAGTTCAGGCCGCAACCGGTTCTCCAGCGCGGTCCCCAGCGGCCCACTCTGTTTGACCGGATCAAAGGCCACAGCCAGATCCCAGTCACTGGCAGGGCCAGCCGTTCCCTTGGCGCGAGAGCCGTAGAGCCAAAGCACTTGCACCTGCTCATTGGCACCGGCAAGGCAGACCAACTGTTTGAGAATGTCACTATCCTGTTTCATATTTGGCTCTGCTACCAAGCAGGTTAAAGAGAGGTACTAATCTACATGATGCCACAAGGCTGTGTGCAGGTATAAGGCTGTGTGCAGGTATGAGGCATTCATAGGGAGCGTAACAGACATAGTTCAATGAGTCTGCTCTGTGTCAGCAGAATGGCTCTCCCACCATGTAGGGTCAGCACAAGTGATGTAGAAAACCATTTTCTTCTGCTATTTAGGTGATGCTAAATTTATACACTGTATCATTTTATTAGAATGATGACTTATTAAAAAATATTAAAATATATTTTCAGGTAGGGATGATGTTTAAACCCCCTGTGGTTTCATACAGGAACTGAAAATGCTTTATAAGAAACGAATATGGTAAACCCAAGTAAAACAATAGCAAATGCCATTGTAACTACCAGCTTGATGAATACAACAACATTTCGAGTGTCAAGTTTTTGCTTTAAATTTGAAAGTTCTGTTTTTTGAGATGTTTCCAGCTCAGAATCTAATCTTTCGAATAAATCAGTATACTCATCTACGGTAGCACTCAATGTTGAAAATTGACCTAATAGATTAACTAACACTACCAATACCAAGAATGCAACCATAAAGCAGTAAGATACATTTTTTAGGAACTGTAAACTTTCTATTGATGTTGTTGCTTCCATATTTGATGTCGCAAACCATACGCCCAGCGGAATGGAAAATGTTTTTGTTGCAACATCATCAAAAACCTTATTAATTTTACCTATATACTCTGTTGATTTTTCTCGATACTCTTTTCTAACTTTGTCAAACGAGTAGTTTCTTACGTATTGTTCATAACTAACAAGTAGCTTGCTCATGAAAGCATTGAAGTGACGCACTAAATGAGATAACCTTGATTTGCAGTCTAAGTCACTTAATAAATTGTAAAGAGCTTCACGAACTAGGCTATTCATCGCTTCTTTGTGCTGATCCTTACCTAGTAACTCATCTAAAAAATCAACATTAATTTCATTATCAAGAGTGGATTCGTCTATCAAAATCGATATATCTAATGCCTGTCCACAAAGGATTGTGTACGTATTCCCTTTGCTTGTGTGTGACACATCCCTAACCAAATTACAAACTTTCGATACATTTAGATAAGCGGTGAACTTCTGATCTCCACAATCTGCAGTCAGAATTTTTTTATCATCACTGAAATAAACTGCCTTAACCGGTTGAAGTAAGTAATCTGTATATTTTATTAACTCATTCCACGAGGAACAAATGAAATAGTCACCACCCTGCTTTGATTGAGCATCAAGTTCAATCTTGGCTCTGTCATAAGCATTGTATTGCTTCTCGGTTATTAAACTATCAACTGTTAGTTGATTTTTATTTTCCGAGCCGTTATATACCGAAAAAGTAGCAGAGCAAAGATCGGCTTTGTTTAGTTTTTTTATTCTACCGATCATAACTTCGTTGAAATCTACAAAACCATAAACAAATCTCCCATCAATAGAAACATCTGTCATGCTCTCTCTGATAGACTTGTAAAGCTCTAATGTTTCAATGTTCATAGTGAATCACTATCTTTGTGTATCACGTTGAAGTTCAATGATACTTTGCTTCAATGTTTCAGGAATTTCATCGAAAATTAATTTGCCATCTTGGTAATTAATTGTCTTGCCGAATAAATCATTATCAAAACTAATTGAAACACCATTTCCACGGCCACTTAATCTAACATAACGCTTCAGTTCTGTTGGACTGATGGCTATCTCTTCGCTCAATTGATGCTCGTCATTTCTTGCAATCACTAAAAATGCATCTGCGGAATCAGGGAACACTGCATTAGCAATATGACTGAGTAGAATTTCTCTGCCAGTTTTTTGCTGTTCTTGAATGAAGCTATATGCAGAATCGAGCTTTGATTGAGTTGCATCATGATCTAGTTCAAGTGCCGCTGAGTACGTCTTGATTGCACTCTTGAGTGCGGTTGTTTCACGCGTCGCAGCTTGTTTATCACGTTGACAACCAATAAAAGACTCAAAATAGTCGCGCATTTCAACTGAACGACCTGTCTTAAATTTGATATAGCGGCTTGTCAAGCCTTCACTCCACTCGGTTATGTTTATTGAGGCTCCCAAGTGCAAGCGGTTTAAATCGATTATAGTTGCAGAGCTGAGGTCAAGGGCCTCACTAGCATTTATACCTTCAATACGACTCAAGACGGTAACAGCTAATAGCTCACTATTTTTATATTCATATATATAGAAAGCCAGTATACCACCTTTTACGCTTTGTAATTTTGGTTCGGAGATGATGTCAGCAAACCTTTCCGACATTGCTTTTGTTGTTCCAACAAAATCAATCTCTTGATTTGTAAATTTTTTCAGTTGTTGCTCAAATGCAGGTTCTAGTGTTGCATCCCCATCAACACCAAACTCACCAATATTTAATGTTGCTTGAGAAAAAAGCTCTATCAATTGACCTGTTAGCTTTTCACCAAGGCCATCTATTGAGTTTTCCTCATCACGCAAATTTTTAACAACAAGATCGCCGTCTTTATCGCGGGTAACTTCATGTAAAATTACATTTTTTATTGCCATTTTAGCGCCTATTACTTTCCTATATCAAAAACATTATATATCAATCAATAAATTTTCATGAAGCTATTTAGTATCATTCTTTTTGCAAGCCTACAACTCGATATATGATGAAGTGTGAGCCAGAGAACACCGCCGTCAAGAAGCCATCAAGCAGCGCCTCCAGCTCATCAAATTCTTCATCACTCAAAATTTCAAACGGTTGCATTTTTACCAACTCCAGTAATCCATCCGTTTTGGCATGGAGTGGAATATTGTTGATTAAATGTCACCACCCACTCCTTTGAATTTCTCTACAAACGCCGCGATCTTCTGGAAAACGCTCTGTTTTTTGGTCAGATACTGCGGGTTTAGCGGGCTCATCTTGGGCAGGAGTGAATTGAGCTCGGTGCCGTTTTCGCTGGCGAATTCGCGCTTGAGCGAGGTGCTGATATAGCGCTTTGCCGCTTCCGCATTCAGATTTTCAGAGCTGATCAGCTCATCGGCTTCTCGTCGTTGCTCGGCCTGAGCAAAGGCGTAGAAGGCTTCGATGACGCTGGCTGCATCACCAATCTGGTCCAAGTCGGTTTGATTGATAAAATCGACCAGCAGGCTCTCCTTGGCTCGATTGCCAAGGCTTGCACGGATCAGGCGGCGCACTTCGTCTACCAGATCGGCTTTGCTTCTGGTTTTCTTGTTGTGCTCATAAATCAGCTCAAGTATATAATCGAGGTTGATCTCCTGGGATTTGAGCAGATCCACCTCAAAGACGATGTCATCCCAGTCGATGGTGGATTTGTCTTTTTCCTCTGCCGATTTTTGCCGACGCTGCCAATCTCGGATGTCATTGTAGGTTGAACGGTAGTCTTGGATCGTGCGTTCAGCTGGCAGGCGAATGGTCTGCAACTCGGCCAGCTTTGCATCATCCAGATAGTGTTCGGCTTTGAATGCTTCGACCGCTTCAGGGTCGCTCATATCTACGCGTTGCAGGGCCTTCAGGCTGGCAAACTCGTCATAGTTTTGTAGCAGGTTCTCAACGCGCAGATACTCGCCAAAGAGTTTCGCGAACGCCTTTTTGTCGGCTTCTTTCTCAATGGCAGCAGGATCAGGAAAGCGCTGCTCCAGCTCGCTAACCACATCCATAAAGCCCCGCCGTGCTTGACCGGTTACGAGATCGGTAAAGCCTTCCATGTACTCCTTGTAGCTCTTTTCCAGCACCACGTTCTTGGTGTTCTTGTCACCGAACAGGGTGATGGCGTCGATGGTCGCCTGCTCCAGGTCGCGGAAAGTGACGATATTGCCGAAGGTTTTGGTTGCGTCAAAAATGCGGTTGGTGCGCGAGTACGCCTGCATCAGCCCGTGGTAGCGCAGGTTCTTGTCCACAAACAGAGTGTTCAGCGTGGGGGCATCAAAGCCGGTCAGGAACATCCCCACCACGATCAGCAGATCGATCTCCTTGGCCTTAACCTGTTTGGCCAAGTCGCGGTAATAGTTTTGAAAACCATTGCTATCCACACTGAAATTGGTTTTAAACATCGCGTTATAGTCTGCGATTGCCGCGCTTAAAAACTCCTTGGCACTGCTATTCATAGCGGAGACATCAAAGCTCTCATCCTCAATGTCGCCCACAGCATCCTGCTCTTCATTGGCGGCAAACGAGAAGATGGTTGCCACTTTCAGCGGCTTTTCGCTCTTTTGCTGCAACGCCTTGAACGACTCGTAGTAGAGTTTGGCTGCCTCCACGCTGCTCACCGCAAACATGGCATTAAAGCCCTTGGCGTTCGGTTGCAGGCGATGGGTCTTTTGCCGGAAGTTGTTCAGTATGTACTGGGTGATCTCACGAATGCGATCCGGATGTAGCAAGGCCTGCTTGTTTTCCGCCGCGCTCAGCTTCTTCTCATTTTTCTCTGTTTCGATGGCTTTGAACTGAGGGCGAACATCGTTGTAGTCCACCTTGAACTTGAGCACTTTTTCATCGCGAATAGCATCGGTGATGACATAAGAGTGCAACTCGCGGCCAAACACACTGGCGGTGGTGTCTGCGCCCAGCGCGTTCTGCGGGAAGATGGGCGTGCCGGTAAAGCCAAACTGGTAGAACTTCTTGAACTTTTTCTTCAGGTTGTTCTGGGCCTCACCAAATTGGCTGCGATGGCACTCATCGAAAATAAAGACCACCTGCTTGCCGTAAATCGGCAAGTCAGCCTCGCTCTTCATCAAGTTGTTGAGCTTCTGGATGGTCGTGACGACGATCTTGTTGTCATCCTTGTCCAGATTGCGCTTTAGGCCCGCCGTGCTGTCCGAGCCGTTAACGCTGTCCGGTGAAAAGCGCTGATACTCCCTCATGGTCTGGTAATCCAGATCCTTGCGATCCACCACGAAGAATACCTTATCGATAAACTCCAGCTCTGTAGCCAGCCGCGCCGCCTTGAAACTGGTCAGCGTCTTGCCCGATCCTGTGGTGTGCCAGATGTAGCCGCCGCTTTCGGTATTGCTCCAGTTCTTGGCCTGATAGCTACTTCTGATCTTCCACAGAATGCGCTCGGTGGCGGCAATCTGGTAAGGGCGCATCACCAGCAAGGTGTTGCTGACGTCGAACACCGAGTAATGCAGCAGCACATTGAGCAGTGTGTTTTTCTGAAAGAAGGTTGCAGTAAAGTCTTTCAGATCCTTGATAAGCGCGTTGTCCGACTTCGCCCAGTTCATGGTGAAGTCGAAGCTGTTTTTATTACGTGTCGTGGTATTGGCAAAATAGCGACTATCGGTGCCGTTGGAGATGACAAACAGCTGCAAATATTTGAACAAAGAGTGCTTACTGTTAAAGCTTTCTTTGCTGTAGCGGTGGACCTGATTAAACGCTTCGCGGATCGCCACACCACGTTTTTTAAGCTCGATCTGTACCAGTGGCAGACCGTTTACCAGGATCGTCACATCATAGCGATTGGCAAGGCTGCCGGTTTGTTCAAACTGCTTGATCACCTGTACCTTGTTACGGACGATGTTCTTCTTATCCAGCAGGTATATGTTTTTGATTCTGCCATCATCAAAGACGAAGTCATGGATATAGTCATCGTGGATCTTGCGGGTCTTATCGATGATGCTGTCGCTGGGCTTATCGAGGAAAGTCTCAACAAAACGCTGCCATTCACCATCAAGAAATTGTACGTCATTGAGCGCTTGCAGTTGTTCTCGCACATTGGTGAGCATGGTGGCAGGGTTATTCAGGGTGGGCAGGAACTCATGACCTTGATTGACCAGATCCTCAATCAGCTCACGCTCCAGATCGCTTTCGCTCTGGTAGCTTTCAGCAACCGACCATTCCTTAGTGTATTTATCCAGCACGATAAATTTGTTGGATTCTGCGATGGTTTTATAATCAGCCATTTTGGTGCTCCTGCTGCCAGTAGCCATAGTTGCTCTTCAAATGCTCGAGCAACAACTTGACAATTGCTTTCTCAGCTTGCGTTGGCTCTGCAACGGCTTCGTTCGATAGCGTGTTGTGGCTTGTGAAATTAATTATTCTGCTTAGATAAAGTTGCTTGTCATCCGGCAAGAGTTCTGACCATTTGGGGTAACCCAAAAAGCTGGCTGTTTTCTCGTAGAGGTTTCGCAGTAAGGTGAAATGAAACCGTTCAACCTTGTTGTCCGCAATCGCCTGCTCAATGACCTGCTTCAGATGCAGATGGTAGGAAAAGCTCTTGTTAGAGTCGCCCTGTTTTTCAGTAAGGGCAAAGCTGCCGTCTTCAAACCGCTCCAGCATGTAGCAGGCCTTGCCGTTCAGTTCATTGAAAAGCACGTTATAGAACAGTGGGCTGTGCGTCGAGACGATGAACCTCAGATTTGACTTGCTTGATTTGATCAGGCTGGCCAGATTGACTGCCAGCTCAATCAAATGGTTTTCATCGAGAGAGCTGACGGGGTCGTCAATGAACACATACTCCAACTGGTCAAAGGCGCTGGTCTCGCGCTCGCCCGGCTCGGCAACATTGAGAATCGTCACCGCCTGATCCAACAGGGTGTAGAAAACACTCCAGATGAAATTGCTCTCTTCACCTTTGGAAAGCTTGATATGTGGGGAATGCTCCTCGTTGCCGCGCTCCAGGGAGAAGGTGACTTCGTCAAAGTCGGCGCTAAAATGCGGCGTTATTTTGTCGTTCGCATAACGCTGGAAATAATGAACGATATTTCCATCTTGACCCAGATCCTTGAGTAGCGTCAGCAGCCAGCTGGTATAAGAATTGGGTTGGACCTTCAGCTTGTACTCGGCATCACCCGTCAAGTCGTTATCCCAATAGAACAGGTCTTCGGTGAAGGCGTTGTAATAGAGGATCTTGTTGCGTGATAACTCGGGCGCATCGGCTTCCTCATCGTTCTCTGCGCCATTGGTTTTGGGCGTAATCAGTTGCTTGAATGCACGCGACAGGCGCGTCTTGCCCGTACCGTTGAAGGCATAGATCAGTTGAACCTTCGGCACAGGTTTGACTTCGTCAACTTCCTTAGTTTTCTCAGGGACAGTTTTCCTGACTGTTTTTGGCGTGCTCAGTTTCTGAGCAATTTCGGTCAGCGTCTTGCCCATGTTATACCTCTACCGCTTCCGGCTTTGGGAAGCACAACAGCAGATCGCGGTAATACGCATATTGTTTCTGACGTAGCTCGATTTCGCGGGGCAGACCCTCGGTGATGGAGTTGGTCAGTGCATCGAACTTGTCAAGGATGGCCACAATCTGTTTCTGCTCTTCGACCGAAGGAACGGGTATTTCCAATTGAATAAGGTCAGACTTATTGACTGCAGGCACCCCGCCTTCCTTTTTCAAGCCCAACAGCATTTCGCTTCGTGATTGAAGGAAGTAAAAGAGGTATTTATTGATCAGAACTGTCAAATCTGTTGATCGCAGTTTGTAACACAAAGGCCCCAACCAGAATGGCTTGTTTTGGTAACCTACGTAGCCAATGCCACCCTGACCTCGCGACGGAGTTGTGACAGTATCACCAGAGCAATTACTTGCTGCGCTGTAGCCCGATCGGGATGTTCCAGCATTGATGTAATCAAAGCTTGTCGCGCTTTCAAGAATTTCGGGTGGTTTTGACCCGGTGTTTATGTCAACTAGCGACCCCAAAGTCTTCCACTCTACGTCCCTGTCTTCGGAACTTAACAATTGGTCGCGATAGTGGTTGTATTGCTTTTTACGGGCGGTAAGCTCATTGGTAAGCTCATTGGTAAGCTCGGTGAAGGTGTCCAGTATACGAACGATTTTGGCTTGGACTTCCAGCGATTTTTTCGGGTTGTCTGGGCAGGGGATAGGTGCAACGATCTTGGCGAGATCACCACTTGAAACTCTGCGAACCTTCGCTCCTGTAATGTATTTTCTCTTCTGTTCTTGAAATATATTTGTTTGAAAAAAATAGGCTAGATATTTGGCATTTTGGCCATGACGAAATAGCATCATGTCTCCTGAGATCGCCACCACCTCGCCAAGCCATGCTAATGGCTTAACCACGTCTTCATCGTTTTCTGAAGTTGTCGCAAGTAAAAGGTCATTCCTTTTTGCTTTTTTCAACCGGTTTGCCAGTGCTTCGGGTACAAAAGTAAAGGTGTTTTCTGCTGAGAGACCATACCGAGTATAAAGTTGTCCGTAGTGAATAGCAGGGAAGCCGACCTCAACGAAGTCTTTTTTCTGCATTCCGTTACCACGGATAAAGTTACCAATCTCCCCTAGTGCCTTCCACTCCACCTCAACCCCATCCAGCAGCTTGTCCAAAAAATTCATGCTGCTCATGCCTTCAGCTCCTCGCCTTCGCTGTCGTTACCCTCAATCTGAGCGACGATGGCGTCAATGTCTTTGCGCAGTTGGTCGATTTTAGACACTGTGGTTTTCAGCTCGGCATTGAGCTGGGCGATGTCCACCACCTCACGGTTGTCTTTCGCTTCCACATAACTGCTGACCGAGAGGTTGTAGTCCTTCTCCTCTGCGATCTCTCTATATTCGACGGATCGTGCGAAGTGCTCGACATTCGCTTTACTATCGAACACCCGCATGATTTGTTGGATATGGCCGGGATGTTTCTCGTCATCGTTGTCCGTAAGAACGTTGTTATTGGTTTCCTTCTTGAACAGGCCGCTGGCGTCAATGAACTGGATGCGGGTGTCGGTTTTGTGTTTGGAGAGCACCAGAATATTCACCGCGATGGTGGTGCCATAAAACAGATTGGGTGCAAGCGAGATCACGGTTTCCACATAGTTGTTATCCACCAGATATTTCCGGATCTTTTGCTCGGCGCCGCCACGGTAGAAGATGCCGGGGAAGCAGACGATGGCTGCGCGGCCTTTGACGGAGAGGTAGCTGAGCGCGTGCAGCACGAAGGCAAAGTCGGCTTTGGATTTGGGGGCGAGCACACCAGCGGGGGCAAAGCGGTCATCGTTGATCAGGGTTGGGTCGTCCGATCCTATCCACTTCACCGAATAGGGCGGATTGGAGACGATGGCATCAAAGGGTTTGTCGTCGCCAAAGTGGGGTTCGCGCAGCGTATCGCCGAGTTGGATGTTGAACTTGTCGTAGTTGACGTTGTGCAAGAACATGTTCATCCGCGCCAGGTTGTAGGTGGTGTGGTTGAGCTCTTGCCCGAAGAAGCCGTCTTCGATGATGTGGGCGTCGAAATGCTTCTTGGCTTGCAAGAGCAGCGAGCCGGAGCCGCAAGCCGGGTCGTAAATTTTGTTGACGCTACTTTGGCCATGCATGGCAAGCTGGGCGATCAGCTTGGAGACATGCTGGGGGGTGAAAAACTCGCCACCTGATTTACCAGCGTTGGCGGCATAGTTGGAAATCAGGAACTCGTAGGCATCGCCGAAGAGATCGATATGGCTATCTTCAAAATCGCCGAAATCCAGCTTTGCCACGCCATTAAGCACTGCTGCCAAACGGGCGTTTTTATCTTTTACCGTATGGCCCAAACGGTTGCTGGTTGTATCGAAATCAGCGAACAACCCTTTGATATCTCGCTCTGACGGATAACCGTTTGCCGACGCTTCAATGTCGGCAAAAATGTGGGCAAGGTCGGTATTGAGACTGTCGTTGCTATTGGCATTTTTGGCCACATTGACGAAGAGATCGCTGGGACGGATAAAGTAGCCCTTGGTCTTGATGGCATCATCTTTGATTTCCGACGTGATCACGCTATCGGGTAGTGCGGCATAGTTTACGCTGTCATCACCGCCTTCGATGTAGCTGGCAAAGTTCTCGCTGATAAAGCGATAGAACAGGGCGCCCAGTACATACTGCTTAAAATCCCACCCGTCGACAGCACCGCGAACCTCGTTGGCAATGGCCCAGATCTGACGTTGCAGGGCGGCGCGTTGTTGAATGCTTGTCATGCTGTGATTCCTGTGTGTCGCCTCGCAAGCCAGGAGGCGGAACTTCTAATGAAAATGATGTGCATCATACCGGAAAAATGCCCCACATTCAGGTAACTGGCGCCATCTGGTTAACATCTAAAAATGGTGGGAAGGCTGCTTGCCCAGTCTTCCCCCTTCCTCCTAAAGAGTGATGGCTGGGTAAAGCACCACATAGACATAGCCGTGACTGCCAAGGCTATCGGCTTCACAGGTGAAACCGTTGTGATGGACGGTAATGCGTAGCTAACGTTGGGCATCCAATTCACGTGTCAGCAATTTGGCCTCCAGTTCCTTGATGATGCTAGGGAAGGCGGCTTCTAACCGATCTATTGCCTCCTCTTCCCATTCGCCAATCAATGATGCCCGGTCTGACAGAAAGTGCAGCCAGTGATGTTCTTGAATAAGGCGAGCGCCAAAGCGTAGGGTGACTGTATGGGGCAAGCCCCACTGCGCAAAAATTCGGGTGGGCTGATCTGGAGCTGCAGGTTGTTGGCCATTGGAGTTGGTAGTTGTCGTGGCCATGATTAGCGATATCTCAGTTCAATGTTGATGCGGGTGCCGGGCACGTTGTGGCGCTGGCGTAGTCTGGTCAGATGCTCCGGGAGGTCGGTCAGTCTTGTCAGCCGTCCGCGATAGCGCCGGGAGAGAGTGATGTAGTCGGGATGGCTCACGGTGATGGTCACCTGATGCCCCGGCTGCCAGCGGCCAAAGAGGCGTGCTTTGGCTTCCTTGATGGTGGTGATGCCGGGGGCTGGTAACCTCTGGCGGTTGCGCAGATGCAGTTTGTTGAGCTCGGGGGCATAGCGATGCACCTCGAGCCCGGTTATAAGACGAGTCATGTCTATTACTCCTACGATGCAAAGGGCCAGCCTGAGGGGGCTGGCCCTTTATGCTGTTTGTGGCTATGCGAGACGGCGGGTCTTCAACGAGCTCTGTCAGCGGTCTCATTGATCACAGGCTTGCAATTGAGGCGGTCCAGCAGGTGCCGCGAGCCGTATTGAGCTACCAGTCGGTCTATAGCCATCTGGGCGCAGGCCGTTCTGCTGGGCTTATTCTCAGGTATTGCGTAACGAGCGGTGAGCCAGCCGCCGAGCAGTGCTATGCGGTAGCCACTTGGGATGTGGGTGAGCGACGTACCGATGCCCCTCCCGTGAATGAGAAAGGGCACGGCCTGCCCGCCGATGTCGATATCGATACGCTGGCCCTTGAGCTCGAAGGTGGTGAGCTCACCGGTTTGCGGATGTTTGCCCGGCACCTTGATGGTGTTGTGTTTGGCCATCTCACACCTCCGGTTTGGCTTCAAAGTGGTGGGTCACAACGCTCGCCTCCGGGTCGATGCTGATAAACGCCGGGGCTTGCGGATGGTACTGATAGAGCCGCGCCAGTTCGGCACGAAACGCCTCGATGTTCGGCGCCATCACATGCCAGGTACCACCCTCGGCATAGGTAAAGGTCTCGAGCTTCTCTGTGTTAATCCAGATGCCGAAATACCAAGCGTCCTCCTCGGTATCGTACTGCTGCCAGCCATGAGCCAGCAGTGTCCGGTCGTAGTAGTAGCGGTCTGCCTGATGGCTCCCCCGGTCGATGCGGCACCCGGTCACGGTGAGCTCAAGCGGGATACGCCCAGCCTTGTGGGCTTGCTTAACTCGGTGCAGCAGCTTGAGGGCCTTGGCTCTGCTGCGTTGATTCCCGAGTGGATGGGGCTGTGTGGCCCGCAATGCCAGGTGGGTCATTATCTTCGGCGCGGTGTTGTGGTTGAGCTGGCCGATAGCGGCGGTTATCTGCCGAGCGGACAGGGGCTTGTAATCTCGCAGGTCGTGCATGGCTGGGTTCCTTAAAATGCATACAGCCCCTCGGAGTGAGGGGCTGTATGGGAGCATGGGTGTGTGCTGGTAACAGTTGCTCAGGTATGACTACTCCAATCCGGCGCGTCATTACTGCCGTGGTTGACATAGGCCCCGACAATCACTCGTTGCCACTCGCCGACCGGCTGACCCGCTGCATTACAGGCACAGCGAAAACGGGCGAAGTTAATCTCACGCGGCAAGTGCTCACGCATATCTCGTGGACTGACAAAGAGCGTTGTTTTGTGCAGTACCGGGTTGGGTGCAACCAGCGGGCCGCCAATACGCCGCCCCTCCACATCGTGGGCATAGGCAAAACCCGGTAGCATCAACTGCTGGCTGATGAGCTTGGCAAGCGCGGGATGAGCACACATGGCCTCCGCTACGGCGGCCTGGCTAAAGCTGTCATTGAACTCAATCATGGTATTTCTCCATTTCCGCTGGTGAACGGTAAGCCGCTGCCAGCAGCGCAAACTGTTCAATCAGGTAACTGATGCTGATGCCTAGTTCATCGCTGACCCCATCCCCCAGATGGTGATGCAGGAGTGCCATGTCATCGGCGATACGTTGGGCTAGGTGGGCCGTTGAACTCGGTGGTGAGCTTGTCACCGTCAGGGTGATGGAGAGATCCATCACATCTCTCCCCAAGGTGCTTGCTCCCACAGTGACAACCGGGTCAGCACGTCTTGCGCCAGCACTTGCTGCAACTGCTGTATCACCTTCACCAGCCGGGGAGCCTGCTCAGGGCTCCCGCTCCATTCACTCGACTGGTACAGGGCGCAGCAGGTGAATTTGTAGAGGGCTACCAGTTCGGCATCGGTGAGTGGTGCCTGATGGTAACGGTGAGCCGGTTTAAGCGGACTCAGCTTGGTCGAGCGCTGCTGGCGTGGTTCCTGGCGGTCCTGCTGGCGCCCCAGCTGATAGCGATGCCAAACGGCACGCCGGTTGGCGAGCATCATCAGCCGCACCAACCGATCTACCCGCCACGTCCAGGTACTGGTGACATACATTGGCGAGTTCCACCAGAGGGTGCGCAGCAACTCAAGGGTGTAGTGCGGTGGCATCGGGGCATTGCAAAAACGGTGTAACTGTACGGCAAAGGCAAGGTAGTCCTTGCGATCGATCATGAAAGCAGACATGGGGTGACTCCTTGAAATGCAAAAGGCCACCTGCAGTGAGGTGGCCTTGCTGGGTGATGTCGGGATATCCGGATCATGGTGTTGGTGCTGATGATCCGGGTTTGGGGGGCTGGCGTTATTCATACGCCTGTTCTTTGCCGGGGAGAACCGCATCGAACAGGATGGCGTAGAGCGTGGAGTCAATGCCGTTGACGGCGTCGTGGTGTGGGTAATAGGGCGGCGCGTCTCGGGAGCGCTCGAAGTAGTCGCCAAAGCAACTGAGGCATTCGCGTATCTCGACGGTGGAGCCCTGCAGCAAGGTCTCTTCAAACTGCTTGGCATACACCGCGTCAGCACGCGCCTTGGTGACGGCCTTCTCTAACAACTCCAGCGCCCCTTCGTTGCTGGCGGTGGTAAGGCTATGGCGCAGCTTGCCCAGCGTTTCTTCCAGAGAATAGGGGTTGGGTCATCGCATCGTCACATAATCCCCCGTTCGGCCAGTGACACCACCCCTTCGGTGCCGACCACCAGATGGTCAAGCAGACGGATATCCACCAGCGTCAGCGCCTCACGTAACGATTTGGTTAGTGCAATGTCCGCCGAACTCGGCTCCGGGTTACCACTGGGATGATTGTGAACCACGATGATGGCTGCGCAGTTCAGCGCCAGTGCCCGCTTAACCACTTCCCGTGGGTAGACGTTGGCACTGTCCAGGGTGCCACGAAACAGCTCCTCAAAGGCATGTACACGGTGTTGGGAGTCAAGGAACAGTGCGCCAAACACTTCGTGCTCCCGGCCTTGCAGCAAGGTTTGCAGCCGCTCGGCGGCCTCTTTGGTCGAGGTGATCACGGCGCCCTTGGCCAGCCGCTTGCGGGCAATCTGGTTAGCCATGCGCAGCAGGTCTTGTTCGGTCACCGGTTCGGTAACGACATAAGTGCCGGGGCATTCCCCGGCTTTGAGTTTGTGGTAACGCATAGTGGTCTCCTGAAAAAGAAAACCCCGGCAGCGCGAGGCGTGCCGAGGTCAAATGGATGTAGAGGGGATGTTGGTTCAGATGAGGGGAGTTCAGTTGGCCGTCGTGATGGCTCCTGCTCTGGCGGTGGGTTCACGCTTCACTGGCACTAGCGATTTGGGGGCCAGTACGTTGAACGGGATAGCGAGCTCCACACTCAGCCGTTCTGCCAGTTCATAGGCAGGGCCGATGGTGTCGTAGTTAGCTACCCAGGTAGCCAGTGCCAGCCCACTGGTCTCTACCGTCCGTAGGTAGACGCTGTAGCCTTGAACTGTCAGGCCACTGTCACGCACAACCTGCGTCTCGCCATCTCGATTAATCGCCTCAAGCTCAACGGCGATCGCTTGGCTGGGCATCGTGTGCCTCCTCTGGAGGGAAGGGATCACTCTCCACGCGATAGCCGTGATGAATGCAGACTCGCTGCAGGTCGCTCAGAAAGCTGCCCAGTACACGGGGCTGCTCAGAGAGCGGGACGGGCCCCGCCTGGCTACGCCAAAAACAGCGGCGCGTGGGGTCAATACAGATTTCATCCACGGGCTGGCTCATCGTGCGCCAGTCCTCGGCATTGGTGAGGGAGAGCAGTTGCCACTGCACGCCAGACCAGCGCACTTGTAAGGTGACTGTGCGGGCTGGTGGGCTATCCGGTGTCAGGTGCAGCAACCAGCGCTCGCCTTGGCGAGTTGGCTGTAGTTTGGCCTTGGCAGCAACCAGCCCCAGCCACTGGCGTGAGAAGTGGGAGAGCGGCAGTTCGTTAGTCATCACACACCTCCTAATCCCCACTGACCGTGACGGTGAAGCACCCCATTCGACAGTAGGCAATAAAGTTGGTCTGCCACAGGGTGAATAACTCATGGGCCTCGGCGCGTTGCATCGGACCCCATCCTTGCAGATAGTGTTCGTCATCCAGGAAGTTGAAATCGAGCTCCTTGCAGAGCTCGGCATCCTGGCCGAGTCCCTGGTAACTGAAGTCGGTGACGTAATCGAACAGCCAGCCATCAAGACCGCGAATCAGGCGTATCTCGACCGGGTGAGTCCCTCCTTGTTCGGGGCTGTAAGCGGGGCAGCGAAAGTTGAAGGTGAGCTGGGTCAGGCGCTCAAGGTCAATGTCGGAATGAGCGACCTCCTGATTGAGGAGCGAGAGCAGTGCTTGGGCAACGGGCAGGGCAAAGCCGTCCCGGAAAAAGGGAATAATCATAGGTGTTCCTTGTCAAATCTAATAAATCGAGGGAGGCGTTAGCCTCCCTCTGATTAGCGATCTGCGTAGTCAATCAGGCTATGCAGTGAAAATGCGGGCTACCGTCCTCATTGTGCGTTGCAATTTGTGGTAAATACGCTCCAGACGCTCAGTCACCGAGTGCCACATACGCTCATACCATGCTTGCGTCTCGTCCGTTGAGGAAAGATGCCTAGCGCCCATTTGCGTTTGTGACATATCTGCCGTCGTCGCAGGGATGGCAAATCGATCCAGGTCGATGTCGCCCTCTTGCGTGGCCGCCTGAATCACCCTGTTCGCCTCTTCCTCCGTGAGATATCCCGCTGAAGTCTGTTGATGACTACTCGCCTCGTCACTGTTCGGTTGGGTATAGCAGCTGTAGTCTGGACTGTTTGAGGCTGGGAGGACTTCAAGCCCTGTCGTCGGGATCTCCGTCAAAC
This sequence comes from Aeromonas sp. QDB31, assembly GCF_027707605.1. NCBI lineage: Bacteria > Pseudomonadati > Pseudomonadota > Gammaproteobacteria > Aeromonadales > Aeromonadaceae > Aeromonas > Aeromonas sp. QDB31. The sequence goes on from NZ_JAPCIX010000006.1 coordinate 247,081, forward strand.
CACGTGATGTGGTGATATAAAGCGTCTGGGCTTGACGCAATTGGTCCCAAAACTGGTCGAATTGCGCTAGCTGATAGGGCGGCTCGAGGTATTCGTTACCATCGACAATCAGCTTAAAATCGCGCTCTCCGGAGCCATACTCTTTGCCCTTGATCGTCGCGAACATCGAAACCGGTTCAGCATCTTTGCAGACGATGGTCAATGTGGTATCACCATCAACATCAATCGCATAATTGGCCTGCGTACCCGGCCCAAACCAGCTGTACCACTCCCCTTGCTCTTGAGCTGTGACATGAGCGCTCAAGGATAAGCAGCCCGCCAATATCATGACTTTTGTCTTCATGATGAAGTCCTTTGTACTTTAATGCGGATCGCTGTTGCATATAGCGTTTATGCCCCCTGTGACGGATGACAGGGCAATCGCTATTGGCTTAGATCCCATCGGGGTTACTTTGAAAAAGTTTTACGACACGCAAATGATGCGTCAATGAGGTCTCGCTCTGTCGGATGTTCAAAATTTCCATCCAGCTCATCCGCAATGCACTCGCAAACTTGGGTCGGTGCGCCGCTGGATTGGCATCCCGCGATAAATTGTTTTTCTTTAACATCTGAGCAACCTGACAGCGCCATGGTTGCCAGCAACATGGATAATGCTTTGTTCATTGATGTGTCATCCTGAGGCATGAATAAGAATAAAAATTGGCAGCCGAGCAGGCTGCCAATGGGGAGGGGGTGGATCAACGTTCTACAGCAGGGCTTGTCTGGCCACTCAGGATCCGTTGCTTCCGCTCTGCCTCAGGTAAGTCATTGATGCAGTAATTGATATAGAAAATGTGAAAGATGATGGTGTAAAACACATTCATCTTGAGGTCAATGCGATGCTCGTTCAGTGCATAAGATGTCAGTGCAGCTCTGGCTTTAAATGCCCACACGATATGCAACACCATGCTGGCAATAGTGAGAATGCCAGACAGTATGCTCACTATTTCGTCACCAGTTCCAGACAACAGGTAACTCATGCCAAGGCATACGCAGACCCAAATAATGTAAGTGTTATCTACCAACTTGGTCTTGGTCGACTCAGCGATGATTTGCGTCGCTTTATTCATCCACAGAATGTTATAGATGCTGCCGGTCACCAATCCCAACAACGCAAAGTTTAGTGTTTTAGTATCCAACTTATCTTTCAATTCATTAATGGTAGACATGTTATTTCCTTATGTTTCATTGGCATGGATATATTGATTGCTAGGAGGAGGTAGGCATCACAGCCCACCGTTACTGGTCAAATGAGAGGGTTTGCTCACCCCCCAGGGTGGTCACCGTGACTTCAAGGGGATTGCAGTCGGCGGGCTGCATCGACAAGGTTATCTTGCCGCCAAAGCCCATTCGAAAGGGCAACTTGGCTTTCGGATCGATCGTGCAACTGCCTCGGTTGATCTTGAGGTCGGTGATCACCATCCGGTTACTGCGGCTGGTGATATCGAGCAGGTACTTGTTCCAAGTCGTCTTGCCGTAATAGGGATTACCGCGTTTTCTCAACTGTACATCGCCCTCCTTCAGCGGTTCGATGTTAGCCAGGTCTTCGTCGAGGACGGCGACGTCATAGGTCTCTTGTGATTGGCAAGGAAAGCCTGGCGAGCCCAGCGCCGGTAGCGTGTTTGCAATGTTCGCTGTTGGGAACGAAAATTTGCGGCTGCCTTTTTCGCGTTGATATACGCCTAGTTCTTTCGCATTTCTCAGTGCGGTCCAGAGTTCCTCAAAACTTTTCTGGTCTTGAAGAACCCGGTGGCCAATGAAGATCTTGCCATCCACTTCAAAAACGAAATCACTTTGATAGTCCTGAGAGCCGTATTTTCCGACACTCATGATGTCCACATTGATGGTGGCGGGTTTGTTAGGGTGACAATGAATGGTGAATGAATCCGCCCGGTTATAGACACCGTAGCTGAATCCCTCAGCTGCGTTACCAAACTGCTTCCAGCCTGGGGCATCAGCGGCTGACTCACTGAGGGCATGTGCTTGCTGAGTGGCTGCCAGCATTACTAGCAATAGCATGGATTTTTTCATGTTTGTTTCCTTCTAAATTGTCTTGATGTAATTCGACCCATTCGGTCCATATCCAACCAAAATCAACCATTAAAGGCGATCCTCATCCTTTTGAGTCCTTCATGTCAACAAGTCCAACTGCCAACTTTAAAAGTTGGATTTGGAGGTGTGATGGGTATCAATCAGGACGCGTTAGCCAAAGCAGTGGGCAGAGCCATTGCTTATCAACGTCAACAACGGGGAATGACCCAAGAGGAAGTCGCGGAACGGCTGCAGATTGGGATGGAGGCGGTATCTCGCATGGAGCGGGGGATTGTGGTTCCCACTATCGTTCGACTGGCTGAGTTGGCACAAATATTTGGATGTGAGCTGACGGACTTGCTCCGTGAAACCAGTTCGCGGCCCCTTGAGCAAGCCGTCAGATTAGCTCACCAACTCGAGCAACTCACCGACGATGATCGTCAATGGGTCACCGATACCATGACGGCACTGATGAGCCGCCTAATCCGTTAACCAATTCCACAGCTTGTGGGCGCCGTAAGCTGCAGCCGCCCCGACGGCAAACGGTGCCCATGCTGGCGCAGTCGACACCCCTACCAAGGATGTCAGTGCCGCCGTGGTGGCACCACCTGCTACGGATGAGCTCAGGGAGGCGCCTGTTACCCCTGCAGTTGCTACGGAGGTCAGGTGCCCCAGTGAAGATCGCGTGACTTGAGCCGCCAGTAACGTGGCAGCGACCTCAGTGACTTGAGCAGAGTGGTGCTGATCTTTGATACACCACATCACGAAGTGCTCACAATTGTTGAACAGCAGGTTATAACTGCGTTCGCCCAGACGGCTGTGCGCTCGATTGACACTGTGATCCGGGCTCAGTCGCTGAGGATGGGTCCTGATAATAAAGTCCTTCTCCTGGCAAAACTCCCCTAACGTAGACATGACAACCTGACACGCGTCATGACCAGAAAACGGGCCCTGGTAGTGGATCACCCAATCGTCACCGACGTAGATCCCGTGGTGCTCATACCCGATGCGTGGGGAGATAAGGTGGTCGCCATAGTTCAATGAGGACATGATGCTCTCTCCTACTTCAGCAGGGTGATGGCTTGCGCCAGGGCACGGGATTTGAGCTGAGCGCCTTGGCCAAACCAGGCGGAATCCAGCCGATGATCCTGGCTGCGGGTACGGCGATGATGATCGACATACTCGGTCACCGCATTGACCAATCCCCACGCGGTGTTATGCGAGCTGGCCAGCTCGGCCCCCATCCCTGCCCCTTGATAGAGTTCATGTAAACGCTGTACAGGCCGGGTGAGCACAATGCTCTCTTCCTCCACAGGCTGTGCCAGCAGATCACTGAAAAAGCGCAGTGCCTCTTGAGGTGCCACAGGGCGTTGGCTGAGTGCTTTAGCATGCTGACCGAAATGGTCCCACTGGCTTATCCCCAGTCCCAGCGCCTGTTTCACGGCAGTTGCGTCGAACTGGGTTGAGTGTGGAACCTTGATAGCTCCGGTCTGGTTCCCTACCGCTACCTGCAGGGTGTTGTTGCACACCACCCGCACTGAGGTGAACTGCGCCGTGGTGCAGAGGGTGCCATCACAGCTGGTCGCCAGCAGCAGATAGGACTTCACCAGGTCACCACCTTTGAGCATCAGGTCCTGGCCGGTCTTGGCCAAGGCCCAGAGTTTGCGGCCGCCTTTCAGCGAGCCTGCGGTCTCCAGCTCGAAACCCCCCGCTTCTACCAGATCTTGATAGAAGTGCAGCACCTCATGGGGCTGTACCACGTTGTAGCGCTGTGAGACCACCGACAGCGGTGCCAGGGTATCGGAGCGGTAGAGCACCTTGCTGTCGGGGTAGGTGTGAAGGATGGGATTATCAGGCGCGCCCTGATACAGCACATCGCTTTGCTCGATGGTCCAGTCCATTCCGGCGGCTTGCAGCCAGACATCAAGGGACTGTTGTGGAGGTAGAACATTGCCGAGGCCATGCCAAGGGGTTTGGCCGGTGTAGGCCATGGAATCAATCAAATGAGCCATAGAGATCTCCAATGAAAAAGGGACTGCCGAAGCAGTCCCAGAGGTAGGTTCATGGAGATAACATATGTTTCAAATTTGATGGATTAGAGCAAATCTATCTAAATAAGATAGGAGTATTCAGATAGATGAATTCATCGCACTAATTTCATTGGATTGCATCCATGTAATCAAATCATCAAATGCCATTGGCTTTGCAAAATAGTATCCCTGAAAAGCCTCACAGCCATAGCTTTTAAGTCGTTCGAACTGTTCGCGGGTTTCTACACCCTCGGCAATCACTCTTATACCCATTTCCCCAGCCATTGTTATGATACCTTTGCACACAGCGGCATCCTTTCTGTCGGAAAGAACGCTGTCTACAAAGCTCTTATCAATTTTGACACTCTCTACGGGAAGATCTTTCAAATAGCTGAAGCTGGAGAATCCTGTCCCAAAGTCGTCTATACTGGTGGTGATACCTTTGCTTTCTAGTTCACGAAGAATATCAATGGCTCCTTCACTATTGCGCATCAAAATACTCTCAGTGAGCTCTAGCTCTAGGTACGTTGGTGGAAGGTTGGTTCTATTCAAAACTCCGAGTAGAGTTGTCATAAATCCCGGCCGATGAAACTGTAATTGGGACAAATTTACTGCCATGCGTCCCTTAAGAATGTCCATATCCAAGAGCTGCTTTGCGTCTTTACATGCCTGAGTTATAACCCAGCGTCCTAGATGAATAATCTGACCTGTCTCTTCCGCAATCGGAATGAAATCAGCAGGGGAGACTAGACCTTTGTTAGGATGTTTCCAGCGAACCAATGCCTCCAGGCCACATATTTCTCCATGCTGATTCACTTGGGGTTGGTAATTAAGGAATAGTTGTCCAGTCTTGATGGCTTCCTGTAGTTCATTACGCAGTATTACGCGCTTGGATAGTTTTTTATCTAGGTCATCGGAATAGGAAACATACGTATCCCTACCTTGTTGTTTCGCTTTGTACATTGCCATATCAGCCTGCTGCAGCATTTTGGCTGATATGTCTATGTTCTCCGTTAAGAAGCTGATGCCGATGCTAGCTGTCACATATAGCTCGTGGACACCAATCTGGTGTACTTGACTTATCTCGCTGAGGAGCAACTCTGCAACCACCTCCGCGTCTTGTTGGCTTTCCAAGTTTGGCAGCAATAACACAAACTCGTCACCACCAAAGCGGGCAAGCGTATCAGTATTGCGTGTAACACTTTGCAGTCGACGAGCGACACTGATAAGTACTTCATCGCCAATGCGATGGCCAAGAGTGTCATTAATTGGTTTGAACGTATCTAAGTCAATGAACAATACCGCAACCAATTTACCGCTGCGCTTTGCTAGGGAAGGTGCGAATAAGCGGGGAAATTCTTCTCGGCTGACTCAGTCATTTCATTTTTTCAGTTTGAGCCGATCTT
>NZ_JAPCIX010000007.1:0-211461 GCF_027707605.1 Aeromonas sp. QDB31
TGAAAATCAACAAAATTGTTTGATGTTCGATGCTGTGAGTGCCCACACAGATTGCTTGATTCAAATTGTTAAAGAGCGACGCAACAGTGTGTTGCTGCGGGAGTGGAATTCTACTCAACCGCTTTCTCGAGTCAAGCCTTATTTTCAAAGGCTTTTCGAGGTCATCGACGGGGTTGTTTGCGTTGCCGCTTGCCCTGTCGATGGAGGCGCATTATAGGGGGCTGAAACTTTCTGGCAAGCAGATAATTGCAAAAAGATGGCTTCCACCAACCGTTCGCTCATAAAGCCACCAATGCGCGTATTAAGTGAACGAAATCAGCCCGCGACAGGCGCTGAAATAGCAAAATCGTGCAGATTGTCATAAACGGTATCAGCCAGCGTATTGCCCTCATCGGTCACTGCCTTGCCGGTGCGCACCATCACCTTGTGTCCGACCCCGGCATTGATGGCCGCTTTCAGGTCGGAAGGCTTGTCACCCACCATATAAGAATGTGCCATGTCGATGCCGAGCTCCTGTTGCGCCAACAGCAGCATACCGGGTGCAGGCTTGCGGCAATCGCAGGGTGCACCATGATCCGGATGATGAGGACAGAAATAGATACCATCGAGATCCACATCCCGATCGGCCAGTGACCAGTCCATCCACTCGGTCAGGTTCATGAAGTCGTCTTCACTGAAGTAACCGCGGGCGATGCCGGATTGGTTGGTGACCACGATCAGCAGATAGCCTTTCTTCTTCAACAGTTGCAGGGCTTCGATCACCCCAGGCAGGAAATGGAAGTCGTCTACCTGGCTGACATAACCTGTGTCTTCGTTGATGACACCGTCACGATCCAGAAAAATGGCGGGCTTGCTCACTGGGGACTACCTCAATAAATGATTTTGCAGAGTATCTCATAGGGCATAAGACCCAAAAAGAAAAAGGGGCAGCCGAAGCCACCCCTTTTATGTGTGCAGATAGCGAATCGATTAAGCGATTACGCTAGCAACAACACCAGCACCTACGGTACGGCCACCTTCACGGATAGCGAAACGCAGGCCATCGTCCATCGCGATCGGCGCGATCAGGGTAACAACCATTTTGATGTTGTCGCCTGGCATGACCATCTCTACGCCTTCCGGCAGTTCGATGGTACCGGTCACGTCGGTAGTACGGAAGTAGAACTGCGGACGGTAGCCCTTGAAGAACGGGGTATGACGACCACCTTCTTCTTTGGACAGTACGTACACTTCAGATTCAAACTTGGTGTGCGGCTTGATGGAGCCCGGCTTGGCCAGTACCTGACCACGCTCTACGTCTTCACGCTTCACGCCACGCAGCAGGGCGCCAACGTTCTCACCGGCACGACCTTCGTCCAGCAGTTTGCGGAACATTTCAACACCGGTACAGGTGGTAGAAACGGTGTCTTTGATACCGACGATTTCAACGGTCTCGCCAACTTTAACGATACCGCGCTCTACACGACCAGTAACTACGGTACCACGGCCAGCGATGGAGAAGACGTCTTCGATAGGCATCAGGAACGGCAGGTCAATAGCACGCTCCGGCTCCGGGATGTAGGTATCCAGGTGGTGAGCCAGCTCGATGATCTTCTCTTCCCATGCAGCGTCGCCTTCCAGCGCTTTCAGCGCGGAACCACGTACTACCGGCAGGTCATCACCCGGGAAGTCGTACTCGGTCAGCAGTTCACGAACTTCCATCTCGACCAGTTCGAGCAGCTCTTCGTCGTCTACCATGTCGCACTTGTTCATGAACACGATCATGTACGGGATACCAACCTGGCGACCCAGCAGGATGTGCTCACGAGTTTGCGGCATCGGGCCGTCAGTCGCGGCTACTACCAGGATCGCGCCGTCCATTTGGGCAGCACCGGTGATCATGTTCTTAACGTAGTCGGCGTGACCCGGGCAATCTACGTGGGCGTAGTGGCGGGTAGCAGTGTCGTATTCTACGTGGGAGGTGTTGATGGTGATACCACGCTCACGCTCTTCCGGTGCCTTGTCGATCTGGTCGAAGGCGAAAGCTTTACCACCGAAGTGCTTGGCCAGCACGTTGGTGATGGCGGCGGTCAGGGTGGTTTTACCGTGGTCAACGTGGCCGATGGTGCCGACGTTTACGTGCGGTTTATTACGCTCAAATTTTTCTTTAGACACGACGTAGTCCTTCTAGGTTAAACCCGCCTACCGTCGTAGGCGGGGAATCATAAATTACTTGGATTTGCGCTCTTCGATCACGGCCTGGGCGACGTTAGTCGGGGCATCGTGATACTTGGCGAATTCCATGGCGTAGGAAGCGCGACCCTGGGTAGCGGAACGCAGGGCAGTCGCATAACCGAACATCTCGGCCAGCGGCACGAGAGCACGAACGATCTTGCCGGACGGGCCGTCTTCCATACCTTCGATCAGGCCACGACGACGGTTCAGGTCACCGATGACGTCGCCCATGTAATCTTCCGGAGTCTCAACTTCTACTTTCATGATCGGTTCGAGCAGAACCGGGTTGGCTTTCATGAAGCCAGCCTTAAAGGCCATGGAAGCAGCGATTTTGAACGCCAGTTCGGAGGAGTCGACATCGTGGTAGGAACCGAAGTGCAGACGCACACCCAGATCCATGACCGGATAGCCTGCCAGCGGGCCGGACTTCAGTTGCTCACGGATACCCTTGTCAACACCCGGGATGAACTCACCAGGAATGACGCCGCCCTTGATGTCGTTAACGAACTCGTAGGCTTTGCCTTCTTCCAGCGGGTACATGTCGATCACAACGTGACCGTACTGACCACGACCACCGGACTGCTTGGCATGCTTGCCTTCGATGTCCTTGACGGTATTCCGGATGGTTTCACGGTAGGCAACCTGCGGCTTACCTACGTTGGCTTCAACCTTGAACTCGCGACGCATACGGTCAACGATGATGTCCAGGTGCAGCTCACCCATACCGGCGATGATGGTTTGGCCAGATTCTTCGTCAGTCCATACGCGGAAAGACGGATCTTCCTGCGCCAGACGGCCGAGTGCCAGACCCATCTTCTCTTGGTCAGCCTTGGTTTTCGGCTCAACCGCGATGGAGATTACCGGCTCCGGGAATTCCATACGCTCGAGGATGATCGGCGATTTTTCGTCACACAGGGTGTCACCAGTGGTCACGTCTTTCAGACCGATGGCAGCGGCGATGTCGCCTGCGCGAACTTCTTTGATCTCTTCACGCTTGTTGGCGTGCATCTGAACGATACGGCCAAAACGCTCGCGCTTCTCTTTGACAGAGTTCAGCACGGAGTCACCGGAGTTAACCACACCGGAGTAAACGCGGAAGAAGGTCAGGTTGCCTACGAACGGGTCGGTAGCAATCTTGAATGCCAGAGCAGAGAACGGCTCGTCATCGGAAGCGTGACGCTCGTCCTTGGTCTCGCCATCCAGCTTCAGACCGTCGATGGCTGCTACGTCGGTCGGAGCCGGCAGATAGTCAACCACGGCATCCAGCATGGCCTGTACGCCCTTGTTCTTGAACGCAGAGCCACAGGTAACCAGGATGATTTCGTTGTTCAGAACACGCTGACGAAGAGCTTTCTTGATCTCTTCCTCGGTCAGTTCTTCACCACCCAGGTATTTTTCCATCAGGTCTTCAGACGCTTCAGCAGCGGCTTCAACCAGGTTCATGCGCATTTCTTGCGCTTGTTCCAGCAGCTCGGCAGGGACGTCTTCGTAATCGAAAGACACGCCCTGGTCAGCTTCGCTCCAGTTGATGGCTTTCATCTTGACCAGGTCGATAACGCCCTTGAAGTTCTCTTCTGCACCGATGTTCAGTTGCAGGGGAACCGGCACGCCTTTCAGACGGGTCTTGATGTGCTCAACGCAGCGCAGATAGTTGGCGCCGGTACGGTCCATCTTGTTGACGAACGCGATACGGGGAACCTTGTACTTGTTAGCCTGACGCCATACGGTTTCAGACTGTGGCTGTACGCCACCTACGGCACAGTACACCATCACGGCGCCGTCCAGAACACGCATTGAACGCTCTACTTCGATAGTAAAGTCAACGTGGCCCGGGGTATCGATGATGTTGATACGGTGCGGTTGGAACTGTTTACCCATACCGGACCAAAAAGCGGTGGTCGCGGCGGAGGTGATGGTGATACCACGCTCTTGTTCCTGTTCCATCCAGTCCATGGTGGCGGCGCCATCGTGAACTTCACCGATCTTGTGACTTACACCGGTGTAAAACAGAACGCGCTCGGTAGTAGTAGTCTTACCGGCGTCGATGTGAGCAGAGATACCGATGTTACGATAACGCTCAATGGGGGTTGTACGAGCCATTGTCATCCTCTTACTAGGAGCGTACCCCTAGATAACTGAAGGTGCGCAGAGCCTGAAGGCCCTGCGCAGGCGGATTACCAGCGGAAGTGAGCGAAAGCCTTGTTCGCTTCAGCCATACGGTGAACGTCTTCACGTTTCTTGACAGACGAACCCTTATTGTCAGCGGCATCCAGCAGCTCGCCAGCCAAACGCTGAGCCATTGATTTTTCACCACGTTTACGAGCGGCATCAACCAACCAGCGCATTGCCAGGGCATTGCGACGAACCGGGCGAACTTCTACCGGTACCTGATAGGTTGCACCACCGACGCGACGAGATTTAACCTCGACCGCCGGACGAATGTTGTCCAGAGCGACTTCGAACAGGGCCAGGTGCTCTTTGCCAGATTTGGTGGCAATGATGTCCAGGGCGCCATAAACGATGGCTTCTGCAACAGATTTCTTACCGTCAACCATTACTACGTTGACAAATTTAGCCAGCAGCTCTGACCCGAACTTGGGATCCGGCAGGATTTTACGCTGACCAACAACACGACGTCTTGGCATTTCAAATTCTCCGTAACTTCAGGGGTTACCCAAAACTAGAAAGTTATCTAACTAGAAACGAATTAACGTTTGGCCTTACTTAACGGAGAACCATTAAGCTTTCGGACGCTTCACGCCATACTTGGAGCGAGCCTGCTTACGGTCTTTAACACCGGCACAGTCCAACGCACCACGAACGGTGTGATAACGAACACCTGGCAAATCCTTGACACGACCGCCACGGATCAGAACAACGGAGTGCTCCTGCAGGTTGTGACCTTCACCACCGATGTAGGAGGTGACTTCGAAGCCGTTGGTCAGACGTACACGGCACACTTTACGCAGTGCAGAGTTAGGCTTCTTGGGGGTGGTGGTGTATACACGGGTGCATACGCCACGCTTCTGAGGGCACGCTTCCAGCGCCGGCACGTTGCTTTTCACAACGAGCTTGATGCGTGGCTTGCGAACCAACTGGTTAATAGTTGCCATCAAAAGGCTCCTGATAATGACTTCATAAACGTGTGAAAAATCCTCCCCGCAGATACGGGGACGCGAAATTTTATGCCCTGTTGTCTAGGGAGTCAAGATTTATACAATTCGTGCGCCAAAAGGGCAAATGACATTCCGCCACTATTGTGATAATCGCCTGAGATAGCTGATAAAAATCAAATTTAGCCGGCCCAGGTCTGTGGTGATCCCTGCTCGGCGATCAGCTTGATCAGGCCGGCCATGTCGAGTGCCATCCCGATCCTGGGGGACAACCCCCTCGCCTTCAGGTCTTCCCCCATCACATAGAGCGGGATCCCGCTCAATCGCTCGCACCACTGCGGAGCCGTCGTCGCCACTACGGCGTCCTGCATCAGCACCAGCAGATCCGCGTCCTGGCGATAACGCAACACCTGCTCGAGGTCCTGGCTGAGGAAAGGCGAGCTCAGTACAAGCTGTATCATGGGTACCTCAAAAGCTGATGTGGGTGGTGAAGTTATCCCACTGGCGGCGGATCTCGGTCGGACTCACCACCGTCACGGGGATCAGCAGATCCTCGGCCGTCAGGCCACGTTCGGCCAGCGACGCCGCACAGACATAGACCTCCTCGATATCGTACAGTTCCAACATCTTGAAGGTCGGGGCGTAGTGGCGCTGCAATATCCCTTGTGGCGACTGCTCCCTTAGCAGTTGCAGCACGCCGTCACCGATGAGGAACAGCGCCAGGGATTCCGTCAACGCAGAGGTGGCCAGCAAGGCATCCAGGCCCTCTCGTCCACTTGCCGTACCGTGGGGGCCACGCCGGCAGATAAAGGCTATCTTGGTCATTCCATCCCCCTAGAACTGGACGAAGCGGTCGGCGGTCAGACTGGCCTCGGCCAGCTGACCCAACCCGCTCAAACGAAACGGGGCCTGCAGATTGAAGTGGGTCTTGCCGATCCCCTTCGCCTCGGCTTCATCGAGCACCCCGCGGCGCATGGCAGCGGCGACACACACATCGATGGCAATGCCCTGTGCCAGGGCAAGCTCGCGCCACAGCGCCACCAGGTCGGTCTCATCGCTGGCCGGGGCATGCAGGCCATTGCCGTTATGGACCCCATCCTGATAGAAGAACAGGTGGGAGAGACGATGCCCCTGCTCGATGAGGCTCAGGGCGAAGCGATAGGCGGTGCTGGCCGTCTGGGTACCATAGGCGGGCCCGGTGACCAGCAGGGCAAAATTCAGACTCATGTCCGGTCTCCTGCACAGATGTGCATCCATTCTACCTCAGAGACGAAAAAGCCCCTCCTGGGAGGGGCTCTTCCGATGACTCAGACTCAGACATGAGCAATGGCTTCAACTTCGACCAGCACATCTTTCGGCAGGCGAGCCACTTCCACGCAGGAACGCGCCGGCGCAGCGTCACCGAAGTAACGGGCATAGACCTGGTTGAAGGCCACGAAGTTGTTCATGTCGCTCAGGAAACAGGTGGTCTTCAACACCTTGCTGGTATCGGCACCCGCCGCCTTCAATACTGCAACCAGGTTCTTCATCACCTGCTCGGCCTGTGCCTCGATACCACCGGCAACTATGTCCATGGTGGCCGGATCGAGCGGGATCTGCCCGGAGGTGAACACCAGATCACCCAGCTTGGTAGCCTGAACATAAGGACCAATTGCGGCAGGCGCCTTGTCGGTTGCAATCACTTCTTTAGCCATTGTTATCTATCCCCTATCTATGGCGCTTACTCGCTCTCTTCTTCACCCTGCTTGCGCTGTCGGATGTAGAGATACACGGTATGTTTGGAAATATTCAGCTTGTCGGCGACCAGGTTGATCGAGTCCTTGATATCAAATATGCCCTTCTCGAACAACTGGGTCACGATAAAACGATTCTTGGCGTTGTTGGCCACGGAGGGATCGCGGTTGATCTCGTCGATGGTGTTGTCCACCGTCTGGGCAACCAGCTCCTCTACGCTGTTGGCGAAGGTCTCCGGCGATTGACGCTCCACTTGCTGGGGCGTCGGGAAGAATTCGGCCACGAACTCATGGAAAGGCGCATTGATGTGCAGGTTGATGCAGATAAGACCTATCACCTGCTTGTCGCGGTTGCGGATGGCGATGGTGCTCGACTTCATGAGCGCACCGGTCCGGCTGCGGGCAAAGTAGCTCTGGGTGTGATCCTGACCCGTGCTCTCTATGTCCTTGAGCATGCGCAGGGCCAGATCGGTGATCGGTGCTCCCAGAGTCCGCCCAGTGTTGAATCCGTTCGCTATCTTGATCACTGACTCATGCAGATTTTCCAGGGAATGCAGCACCACTTCGCAGTGCTTGCCGAACAGATCGGCTAGGCCCTCGATGAGGCCCTCATATGAACGCAACAATTCCCTGTCTTCGTCTGTAAAAGCGCGACCGCTCAGTTGCTCTTCGGGAAGCAGTACTTCCTCGATACCGACAGCCATGTTCTACCCCTGTAATAACCATTCAACTTTCCCGAGTTTTCAATTGCGGGGGATCAATGTCAACTTTTTTTGATTTTTTGCTCTATAACCTTGCACTGGATCATCCCCTGCCCCAGCCCGGTGCAGCGCTCTACTGGTGGTCAGGCAACAAAAAGGGCCCCTTGAAGGAGCCCTTTTTAATCACTGCAGCTGAAGATTACTCTTCGTCAAAACTGCCGGCTGCGTTGAGCAGGTCCGCCAGATTTTGCTGAGCCTCATCGGCAGTCACCTGTGGCACACCAACAGCACGGGCTGCGGCGGCACGCTGGTTGATCCGGGCATGGTGGTAGGCAAAGCCGGTACCAGCCGGGATCAGGCGACCCACGATTACGTTCTCTTTCAGGCCACGCAGTTCATCACGCTTGCCGCCAACGGCCGCTTCGGTCAGAACACGAGTGGTTTCCTGGAAGGAAGCCGCGGAGATGAAGGACTCGGTGCTCAGAGATGCCTTGGTAATACCCATCAGGATATGACGGAAGGTGGCCGGAGTCTTACCCTCGGCAACCAGCTTACGGTTGGCAATCTTCACGCGAGCCACTTCAACCTGCTCGCCTTCGATCAAATCGGTGTCGCCAGCGCTCAGGATCTCGCACTTACGCAGCATCTGACGAACGATGACTTCGATGTGCTTGTCGTTGATCTTAACGCCTTGCAGACGGTAAACGTCCTGCACTTCGTTGGCGATGTAGTTGGCGACCGGGCTGATACCGCGCAGACGCAGGATGTCGTGAGCAGACTCAGGACCATCAGCCAGTACTTCACCCTTCTCAACTTTTTCACCTTCGAACACGTTCAGGTGACGCCACTTCGGAATCATCTCTTCGTAGATGTCGCCACCGTCGGTCGGGGTGATGACCAGACGGCGTTTGCCCTTGGTCTCTTTCCCGAAGGAGATGGTACCGGAGATCTCGGCCAGGATAGCCGGTTCCTTCGGTTGACGTGCTTCGAACAGATCCGCAACGCGCGGCAGACCACCGGTGATGTCCTTGGTACCGCTGGACTCTTGCGGGATACGCGCGACCGCGTCACCCACGCCCACGTTGGCACCATCCTCCAGGTTCACGATCGCCTTGCCCGGCAGGAAGTACTGGGCTGCAACATCGGTACCCGGGATCATGACATCCTTGCCGTTCTGGTCAACCAGCTTCACGGTCGGACGCATCTCTTTACCGGCGCTCGGACGTTCATTGACATCCAGCACGACGATAGAGGAGAGACCGGTCAGCTCGTCGGTCTGACGAGTGATGGTCACACCGTCGATCATGTGTTCGAAGTCCAGACGACCTGCTACTTCGGTGATGATCGGGTGGGTGTGCGGATCCCAGTTGGCGACGGTATCACCGGCACTCACGGCCTGGCCATCTTTCACTTCCAGGACGGAACCGTAAGGCAGCTTGTGGCTTTCCTTGGTACGGCCCATCTCGTCCATGATGGTCAGTTCGGTAGAACGGGAGGTGATAACCAGCTTGTCGGCGCTGTTGGTAACAAACTTGGCGTTCTGCAGCTTGATGCTACCGGTGTTCTTGACCTGGATGCTGCTCTCGGCAGCAGCTCGGGATGCGGCACCACCGATGTGGAAGGTACGCATCGTCAGCTGGGTACCCGGCTCACCGATGGACTGGGCGGCGATAACACCGACAGCCTCACCCTTGTTCACCAGGTGACCACGGGCCAGATCACGGCCGTAGCAGTGAGCACAGTTACCGAAGTCGGTCTCACAGGTGATGGCAGAACGTACCTTCACGCGGTCGACGGAGTTACGCTCCAACAGGTCACACAGATACTCGTCGAGCAGAGTATTGCGCGCGACCAAGATCTCGCTTTCAGTACCCGGCTTGATCACATCTTCAGCGACCACACGACCCAGCACGCGCTCACGCAGCGGCTCGACCACGTCACCACCTTCGATCAGCGGAGTCATCCACAGACCTTCGGTCGTACCGCAATCGTCCTCGGTGATCACCATGTCCTGAGCCACGTCAACCAGACGACGGGTCAGGTAACCGGAGTTCGCTGTCTTCAGTGCGGTATCCGCCAGACCCTTACGAGCACCGTGAGTGGAGATGAAGTACTGCAGTACGTTCAGACCTTCACGGAAGTTCGCCACGATCGGCGTTTCGATGATGGAGCCATCCGGCTTGGCCATCAGGCCACGCATACCGGCCAGCTGACGGATCTGGGCGGCGGAGCCCCGCGCACCAGAGTCGGCCATCATGAAGATGCTGTTGAAAGAGGCCTGCTCTTCTTCTTCACCCAGGGAGTTGACGTTCCGCTCCTTGGAGAGGTTATCCATCATGGCCTTGGAGACGCGATCGTTCGCGCTGGCCCAGATATCTATAACCTTGTTGTAGCGTTCGCCAGCGGTCACCAGACCGGACAGGAACTGGTCCTGGATCTCGGCAACTTCGGCTTCGGCTGCCGCAATGATGTCTTTCTTGGCATCCGGGATGACCATGTCATCGATACCAACGGAAGCACCGGACAGAGCCGCGTAATGGAAACCGGTATACATCAGCTGGTCAGCGAAGATGACGGTGTCCTTCAGGCCCTGCTTGCGATAGCAGGTGTTCAGCAGACGGGAGATGAGCTTTTTGCCCAGCGCCTTGTTGGATACGGATTTGATCCAGTTCTGCGGATTGGCATCCAGATCGGCCTGCTCGGCGGCAGTCAGCACCTTGGGTTCGTCGATCAGCGCATATTCCATGCCTTTCGGCAGGATCAGGCTCAGGATCGCACGACCAACGGTGGTGTTCTTCATCTCGGTGTGCGGCAGCAGGGAACCGTCTTCCTGACGCAGGTATTCGGTAATGCGCACTTTCACACGAGCATGCAGATCGGCCAGACCGGCACGATAGACCTTCTCGGCTTCTTTCGGACCGGCCAGCACCATACCTTCGCCCTTGGCGTTGATACGGGCACGGGTCATGTAGTACAGACCCAAGACCACGTCCTGGGAAGGAACGATGATCGGCTCACCGGAGGCAGGCGACAGGATGTTGTTGGTAGACATCATCAGGGCGCGCGCTTCCAGCTGGGCTTCCAGGGTCAGCGGTACGTGGACCGCCATCTGGTCACCATCGAAGTCCGCGTTATAGGCGGCACAAACGAGCGGGTGCAGCTGGATGGCCTTGCCTTCGATCAGGGTCGGTTCAAACGCCTGGATACCCAGACGGTGCAGGGTCGGTGCACGGTTCAGCAGGACTGGGTGTTCGCGGATCACTTCGTCCAGGATGTCCCAAACGACGGCTTCTTCGCGCTCCACCATTTTCTTGGCGGCCTTGATGGTGGTCGCCAGACCACGGGATTCCAGCTTGCCATAGATGAAGGGCTTGAACAGTTCCAGCGCCATCTTCTTCGGCAGACCGCACTGATGCAGACGCAGCGTCGGACCTACGGTGATAACGGAACGACCGGAGTAGTCGACACGTTTACCCAGCAAGTTCTGACGGAAACGACCTTGCTTACCTTTGATCATGTCGGCCAGGGATTTCAGCGGGCGCTTGTTGGAGCCAGTGATGGCACGACCACGACGGCCGTTATCCAGCAGGGCATCCACGGACTCTTGCAGCATGCGCTTTTCGTTGCGCACTATGATGTCCGGAGCCGCCAGATCCAGCAGACGCTTCAGGCGGTTGTTACGGTTGATCACGCGACGGTACAGATCGTTCAGATCGGAAGTCGCGAAACGGCCGCCGTCCAGCGGTACCAGCGGACGCAGGTCCGGCGGCAGCACAGGCAGCACTGTCATGATCATCCACTCCGGCTTGTTGCCGGACTGCAGGAAGGCTTCCATCAGCTTCAGACGCTTGGTGGTCTTCTTGCGCTTGGTCTCGGAGTTGGTTTGATCCAGCTCCTCGCGCATGGTCTTGACTTCACCTTCCAGATCGATGGCACGCAGCAATGCAAGGATCGCTTCGGCCCCCATCTTGGCGTCGAATTCGTCGCCCCACTCTTCCAGCGCGTCCAGATAGTTCTCTTCGGACAGCATCTGGCTGCGCTCGAGGTTGGTCATGCCGGGTTCGATAACCACATAGGATTCGAAATACAGCACGCGCTCGATGTCACGCAGGGTCATGTCCAGCAGCAGACCGATACGGGACGGCAGGGACTTCAGGAACCAGATGTGGGCAGTCGGGCTGGCCAGCTCGATGTGGCCCATGCGCTCACGACGGACCTTGGTCTGGGTCACTTCTACGCCGCACTTCTCGCAGATCACACCACGGTGTTTCAGGCGCTTGTACTTGCCGCACAGACACTCGTAGTCCTTCACCGGTCCGAAGATACGGGCGCAGAACAGACCATCACGTTCCGGCTTGAAAGTCCGGTAGTTGATGGTCTCAGGCTTTTTGACCTCACCGAATGACCAGGAGCGGATCATGTCAGGAGAGGCCAGACCGATCTTGATACTGTCAAACTCTTCGGTCTTGGTCTGAGCCTTCAAAAACTTGAGTAAGTCTTTCACGTGTTTCCCCTGTCAGGAGTCTAACCTCGGCGCCCTGCTGCCAAAGCAGCAGGGCGCCCACGTCAATTCTCGAACAATAAGAGCGAGCTCTTACTCTTCGTCCAGCTCGATGTTGATACCCAGAGAGCGGATTTCCTTCAACAGTACGTTGAAGGATTCGGGCATGCCCGGCTCCATACGGTGGTCGCCATCCACGATGTTCTTGTACATCTTGGTACGGCCATTCACATCGTCAGACTTGACGGTCAGCATTTCCTGCAGGGTATATGCCGCACCGTAAGCCTCCAGGGCCCACACTTCCATCTCACCGAACCGCTGACCACCGAACTGTGCCTTACCACCCAGCGGCTGCTGGGTAACCAGGCTGTAGGAGCCGGTAGAACGCGCGTGCATCTTGTCGTCTACCAAGTGGTTCAGCTTCAGCATGTACATGTAACCCACGGTGACCTTACGCTCGAAGGCGTTGCCGGTACGACCGTCGAACAGGGAGATCTGACCGGATTCCGGCAGATCGGCCAGCTTCAGCAAGGCCTTGATTTCGCGCTCTTTGGCACCATCAAAGACAGGTGTAGCAACCGGCAGACCCTTACGCAGGTTACCCGCAAGGGTACGTACGTCGTCATCAGACAGCTCGGCGATGTTCACTTGCTGGGTGTCTTTTTCGCCCAGGTCGTAGACCTGTTGCAGGAAGTCACGCATCTCGTGCAGCTCGCGCTGATCCTTGATCATGCGGTCGATCTTCTCGCCGATACCCTTGGCCGCGAGGCCCAGGTGCACTTCGAGGATCTGACCGATGTTCATACGGGACGGTACGCCCAACGGGTTCAGTACGATGTCGACCGGACGGCCGAACTCGTCATGGGGCATGTCCTCGACCGGACAGATCTTGGAGATAACACCCTTGTTACCGTGACGGCCCGCCATCTTGTCACCCGGTTGGATGCGACGCTTGACTGCCAGGTAAACCTTGACGATTTTCAGTACGCCCGGCGCCAGATCATCACCCTGGATAATCTTGCGACGTTTGTTCTCGAACTTCTTGTCGAAGTCGGCTTTCAGCTCGATGTGCTGTTCGGCGATCTGCTCCAGCTCGATCTGCTTGGCTTCATCTTCGATGGCCAATTCAAACCACTTGGAACGATCCAGCTTGTTCAGACGATCTTCGCTGTAACCGGCGGCCAGCAGCAGGTTGCGGGAGCGGCCGAAGATGCCGTCTTCCAGGATCTTGAACTCTTCGGTCAAGTCCTTCTTCGCTTCCTTTAACTGCATCTCTTCGATTTCTTTGGCGCGCTTGTCTTTTTCCACGCCATCGCGGGTAAAGACTTGCACGTCAACCACGGTACCGTACACACCGTTCGGCACACGCAGGGAGGAGTCCTTCACATCGGAGGCCTTCTCACCGAAGATGGCGCGCAGCAGCTTCTCTTCCGGCGTCAGCTGGGTTTCACCCTTGGGTGTTACCTTGCCGACCAGGATGTCGCCGCCCTTCACTTCGGCACCCACGTAGACGATACCGGACTCGTCCAGCTTGGACAGAGCGGCTTCACCCACGTTCGGGATGTCGGCAGTGATCTCTTCCGGACCCAGCTTGGTGTCACGGGAGATACAGGCCAGTTCCTGGATGTGGATGGTGGTCAGGCGATCTTCCTGTACCACGCGCTCATTCACCAGGATCGAGTCTTCGAAGTTGTAGCCGTTCCACGGCATGAAGGCGACGCGCAGGTTTTGGCCCAGCGCCAGTTCGCCCAGGTCGGTAGACGGGCCGTCAGCCAGCACGTCGCCCGCCATCACCGGCTCACCCAACATCACGCAAGGACGCTGGTTGATACAGGTGTTCTGGTTGGAACGGGTGTACTTGGTCAGGCTGTAGATGTCGATGCCGGCTTCGCCAGGCAGCAGCTCATCTTCATTGACCTTGATCACGATACGGGAGGCGTCGACGTAGTCGATCATGCCGCCACGCTTGGCCACTACGGTAACACCGGAGTCAACGGCCACGGCGCGTTCCATACCGGTACCTACCAGCGGCTTGTCGGCACGCAGAGTCGGTACGGCCTGACGTTGCATGTTCGAACCCATCAGGGCTCGGTTAGCATCATCGTGTTCCAGGAACGGGATCAGGGCCGCTGCCACAGATACGATCTGTTGCGGGCTCACGTCCATGTACTGGATCTGGTCGGCGTTCATAAAGGTGGATTCACCCTTATGACGGCACGGGATCAACTCGTCTTTCAGACGGCCATCTTCGGTGGTCGCGGCGTTGGCCTGTGCGATCACGTACTTGCCTTCTTCAATGGCTGACAGGTAGTCCACTTCGTCGGTGATCACACCGTCGATGACCTTGCGGTACGGGGTCTCGAGGAAACCGTACTCGTTGGTGCGGGAATACACGGACAGCGAGTTGATCAGACCGATGTTCGGACCTTCCGGAGTCTCGATGGGGCACAGACGACCGTAGTGAGTCGGGTGTACATCTCGAACTTCGAAGCCGGCACGCTCACGGGTCAGACCGCCCGGGCCCAGCGCGGAGATACGGCGCTTGTGGGTCACTTCGGACAGCGGGTTGTTCTGGTCCATGAACTGGGACAGCTGGCTGGAACCGAAGAACTCTTTGACCGCGGCGGAGATCGGCTTGGCGTTGATCAGATCCTGCGGCATCAGGGTGTCCAGATCGCCCAGAGAGAGACGCTCTTTCACCGCACGCTCGACACGGACCAGACCGACGCGGAACTGGTTCTCGGCCATTTCACCGACGGAACGGATACGACGGTTACCCAGGTGGTCGATATCGTCCACCTCGTCGTTGCCGTTACGGATGTCGATCAGGCGTTTCATGACTTCGACGATGTCGTCTTTGGTCAGGGTGCCCACACCGGTCTCGTCTTCACGGGACAGACGGCGGTTGAACTTCATCCGACCCACGGTAGACAGGTCGTAACGCTCGGAAGAGAAGAACAGGTTTTCGAACAGCTGCTCTGCCGCTTCGCGGGTGGGTGGCTCGCCCGGACGCATCATGCGATAGATCTCGACCAGCGCTTCCAAACGGTTGGAGCTGTTGTCGATACGCAGGGTCTCGGACATGTAGGCACCGTGGTCCAGTTCGTTGGTGAACAGAACCTCGAAGTGCTTGAAGCCGGCTTGGGACAGATTGGCTACCGCTTCCAAGCTCAGAGCCTGGTTGGCAGTCACGACCATTTCACCAGTTTGCGGGTGCGCGTAGTTCTTGGCTGCAACTTTGCCAACAACATACTCTACCGGCACCTCGATCTGGGTGATGGCGTCTTTTTCCAACTGACGGATATGACGGGCAGTGACACGACGACCGGTCTCAACCACCACGGCGCCATTGGCAATGATGTCGAAGGTCGCAGTCTCACCACGCAGGCGCTCGGGCACCAGATCCATCATCAACTTGCCATCTTTGACCTCGAAACCAATGGTCTCGAAGAAGGTGGCCAGGATTTCTTCGGAACTGAAGTCCAGGGCGCGCAGAATAATGGAGGCCGGCAGTTTACGACGACGGTCGATACGGACAAACAGGTTGTCTTTCGCATCGAACTCGAAGTCCAGCCAGGAGCCACGGTAGGGGATAACGCGGGCGTTATACAGTACCTTACCGGATGAATGTGTTTTGCCTTTATCGTGGTCGAAGAAGACGCCCGGGCTGCGGTGCAGCTGGGAGACGATAACCCGTTCGGTACCATTGATGACAAAGGTGCCGTTCTCGGTCATGAGCGGAATTTCGCCCATGTATACTTCTTGTTCCTTGATATCTTTGACGGTGCCGGCAGCTGCTTCACGGTCGTATAGAACCATACGAAGCTTGACACGCAGCGGCGCGGAGTAGGTCACTCCACGGATCTGGCATTCTTTTACGTCAAATACCGGCTCACCCAGGCGATAGCTGACATACTGAAGCTCAGCACTACCGGAGTAACTGGTGATCGGGAAAACGCTACGGAAAGCGGCCTCTAGGCCATATTCACCTTCCGGGTCAGCCTCGATGAACTGCTTGAAGGAGTCCAGCTGAATGGACAACAGATAAGGCGTGTCCAGTACCTGGTCTCGCTTACCGAAGTCCTTACGAATGCGTTTTTTTTCGGTATAAGAGTAAACCATAGGGTTCCTCAGCTCGCTGATAAGTGACCCACTCTGTCCCGCGGGACAGCTCTGTCTCAACACCGTTTTGTGTTGGCCCGGACGATGAGGCGGTCCGGATTGCTGGTGCACCGAGAGTCGTAAACGGTGTGAAATGCTCTCAGTCTACAGCGCAAAAAGGCTGGTGAACAAACATTCACCAGCCCTAGCCTGTTTTATCAGGCTAATCTACATAAATGCAGATTATTTGATCTCAACAGAAGCACCGGCAGCTTCCAGCTCTTTCTTCAGAGCTTCAGCTTCGTCTTTGGAGACGGCTTCTTTCAGGTTGGTCGGAGCGGCTTCTACCAGGTCCTTGGCTTCTTTCAGGCCCAGGCCGGTGGCAGCACGAACGGCCTTGATGACGGCAACTTTGTTGGCGCCAGCAGCAGTCAGAACTACGTCGAACTCGGTCTTCTCTTCTACTGCTTCAGCGGCCGGACCGGCAGCTACAGCAACAGCGGCAGAAACACCGAACTTCTCTTCCATTGCTTCGATCAGCTCAACAACTTCCATTACGGACATGGAAGCAACGGCTTCGATGATTTGGTCTTTAGTGATAGACATGACAAAAATTCCTGATGTTGAATAAACTCAAACAGCCTAAATAGGCGAGAATCAAGCAGCAGCTTGTTTCTGGTCGCGAACAGCAGCGATAGTACGAACCAGCTTGCCAGCAGAGGCTTCCTTCATGGTAGCCATCAACTTCGCAATTGCTTCGTCGTAAGTCGGCAGCGTGGCCAGACGATCAATTTGTGCTGCGGCGATAAACTCACCGTTAAAAGCGCCAGCCTTGATTTCGAACTTTTGGTTCGCTTTGGCAAACTCTTTGAACAGACGAGCGGCGGCGCCCGGGTGTTCGTTAGAGAAAGCAATCAAGGTAGGACCAGTCAATACGTCGTTCAGGCAACCGAATTCGGTGCCCTCTACCGCGCGACGCAGCAGGGTGTTACGCACAACGCGCATGTACACACCGGCTTCACGAGCGGATTTACGCAGGACGGTCATCTTGTCAACAGTCACACCGCGAGAATCGGCTACAACTGCAGACAGAGCGCCTTTGGCAGCTTCGTTGACTTCAGCAACAATTGCCTTTTTGTCTTCGAGTCCCAATGCCATTGGCTTAACTCCTGGATTGAATCTGAGTCTCATGACTCAGTACTGACACATCCCCCCTACCTTCACAACAGAGGGGAACGATGCGGTAGCAGGATTCCAGAAGAGAAAGAAAACTTTCTCGCTGGGTTTCCGGCACCGTCTACGCAGGAAAAATTAAGGCCTTGCAGCCACCTGCGGTCTTGGACGGAGGTCGAAACCCCCAACCAATCAAGGCGCAAAATTATAGATTAAATTTTGCGCCTTGTAAAATCCATCAATTAGCCCTGAGCTTCCAAAGAAGCTTGGTCTACGGCAACACCGGCACCCATGGTGGTGGAGATGCTGACTTTCTTGATGAAGATGCCTTTGGCGGAAGAGGGTTTGCCCTTTTTCAGAGCAACCAGCAGAGCTTCCAAGTTTTCTTTCAGCTGAACTTCGTTGAAAGAAACCTTACCCAGAGTGGTATGGATGATACCATTCTTGTCATTGCGGTAACGAACCTGACCGGCTTTAGCATTCTTCACAGCTTCAGCAACGTTCGGGGTAACGGTACCCACTTTCGGGTTAGGCATCAGGCCGCGCGGGCCCAGGATCTGGCCCAGTTGACCAACAACGCGCATGGCATCCGGGGATGCGATAACGACGTCGAAGTTCATCTCGCCTTTCTTGACCAGCTCGGCCAGGTCATCCATACCAACCAGCTCAGCACCGGCAGCCTTGGCGGCTTCGGCGTTGGCGCCCTGGGTGAATACGGCGACACGGATGTCACGACCGGTACCGTGCGGCAGTACAGTAGCACCACGTACGTTCTGGTCAGATTTACGAGCATCGATACCCAGGTTAACGGCAACGTCAACGCTTTCAACGAACTTGGCGGTAGCCAGTTCTTTCAGCAGGGCAATGGCTTCGTTGATGGAGTACTCTTTGGTACCGTCAACTTTTTCGCGAATAACGCGCATACGCTTGGAAAGTTTTGCCATTGTCTTAATCCTCCACTACCAGGCCCATGGAACGAGCGGAGCCTGCGATGCAACGTACTTTTGCATCCAGATCGGCACCAGTCATATCCGGCTCTTTGGTCTTGGCGATTTCTTGCAGCTGAGCAACAGTCACCTTACCAACCTTGTCTTTGTTCGGCTTGGCGGAACCAGACTGGATACCAGCGGCTTTCTTCAGCAGGAAGGAAGCAGGCGGAGTCTTGGTTTCGAAGGTGAAGGAACGGTCACTGTAAACGGTGATCACGACCGGAGTCGGTGAACCTTTTTCCAGCTTTTCTGTACGAGCGTTGAACGCCTTACAGAATTCCATGATGTTCACACCGTGCTGACCCAGAGCAGGACCAACGGGAGGGCTGGGGTTAGCACTGCCAGCCTTAACTTGCAGCTTGATATAAGCTGTGACTTTCTTAGCCATTACGAAAATACCTCAAAAATGGGTTCTAGCGCCTCGGAGACATACTCCTGCAAACGGCTCCCCAACAAATAAAGGGGCAGCGAATTATAGAGATAATCGCTGCCCCTGACAACCGTTAAACGTACAGAGTTTAATCAGCCCTTTTCGACCTGACCAAAATCCAGTTCTACCGGCGTTGAGCGACCGAAGATCAATACGGAGACCTTCACGCGGCTCTTCTCGTAGTCCACTTCTTCAACGGTACCGTTGAAGTCAGCGAACGGACCATCGGCAACCCGCACCATTTCACCCGGTTCAAACAGGGTTTTCGGACGCGGCTTGTCGTGGGCGTCTTGCAGACGATTGAGGATGGCATCCGCTTCCTTATCGGAGATAGGAGCAGGACGATCGGAGGTGCCACCGATGAAGCCCATGACCCGTGGTACATTGCGTACCAGGTGCCATGTGGTCTCGTCCATCATCATCTGGACCAGGACATAACCCGGGAAAAATTTGCGCTCACTCTTGCGCTTCTGGCCGGCACGCATCTCGACCACTTCTTCGGTCGGGACCAGCACTTCGCCAAACAGCTCTTCCATGCCATGCATCTTGATATGTTCACGCAGGGATTTGGCAACCCGGCCTTCATAGCCGGAAAATGCCTGCACGACATACCATCTCATACGTTGTTCACGTTGTTCAGTCATGGCTTTTCCTTACACACCGGTAATCAGGTTGACCAACCAGACCAAGGCACCGTCCAGAACGAACAGCAACAGCCCCATCACGGCGGTCACCGCCAGCACAATCAGGGTTGTCTGAATGGCTTCCTGACGGGTTGGCCAAACGACCTTGCGGACTTCCAGGCGCGACTCACGAGCAAAAGCCAGTGTTGCCTTGCCCTTGGTGGTTTGCAGGGCTACTGCACCTGCAGCAGCGATGACAACGACCACACCCAGGGCGCGGACGGCTGCGACAACATCGGTGAGCAGGTAATTACCCACTACAGCGGCCGCCAGGATGATGAAAACCAGGCCCCAAAGAAGGGTATCCTTGCTTCCGCCCTGTCCCTCAGAACTAACACTCATACAACCCACCTGTATCTGACGTAACCAAAGACACAAAAGCCCCGTACGAGACGAGGTATATGGCAGGGGCGGCAGGACTCGAACCCGCAACCATCGGTTTTGGAGACCGCTGTTCTACCAATTCGAACTACGCCCCTGCATAAGAAAGCCCCTATTATAGGGGCTTTGCTTTATTTATGTAAGCCAAGATTAAGCGATAACTTTGGCTACAACACCAGCACCTACGGTACGGCCACCTTCACGGATAGCGAAACGCAGGCCGTCGTCCATCGCGATCGGGGCGATCAGGGTAACAACCATTTTGATGTTGTCGCCTGGCATTACCATCTCTACGCCTTCCGGCAGTTCGATGGTACCGGTCACGTCGGTAGTACGGAAGTAGAACTGCGGACGGTAGCCCTTGAAGAACGGAGTATGACGACCACCTTCTTCTTTGGACAGCACGTACACTTCAGATTCGAACTTGGTGTGCGGCTTGATGGAGCCCGGCTTGGCCAGTACTTGACCACGCTCAACTTCTTCACGCTTCACGCCACGCAGCAGCGCGCCAACGTTCTCACCAGCACGACCTTCGTCCAGCAGTTTGCGGAACATTTCAACACCGGTACAGGTGGTAGAAACGGTGTCTTTGATACCAACGATTTCTACAGTCTCACCTACCTTGACGATACCGCGCTCTACACGACCGGTAACTACGGTACCACGGCCAGCGATGGAGAAGACGTCTTCGATAGGCATCAGGAACGGCTGGTCAATTGCACGCTCCGGCTCCGGGATGTAGGTATCCAGGTGGTGAGCCAGCTCGATGATCTTCTCTTCCCATGCGGCGTCGCCTTCCAGCGCTTTCAGCGCGGAACCACGAACTACCGGCAGGTCATCACCCGGGAAGTCGTACTCGGTCAGCAGTTCACGAACTTCCATCTCGACCAGTTCGAGCAGCTCTTCGTCATCTACCATGTCGCACTTGTTCATGAACACGATCATGTACGGGATACCAACCTGGCGACCCAGCAGGATGTGCTCACGAGTTTGCGGCATCGGGCCGTCAGTCGCGGCTACTACCAGGATCGCGCCGTCCATCTGGGCAGCACCGGTGATCATGTTCTTAACGTAGTCGGCGTGACCCGGGCAATCTACGTGGGCGTAGTGACGGATCGCGGTGTCGTATTCTACGTGGGAGGTGTTGATGGTGATACCACGCTCACGCTCTTCCGGTGCCTTGTCGATCTGGTCGAAGGCGAAAGCTTTACCACCGAAGTGCTTGGCCAGCACGTTGGTGATGGCGGCGGTCAGGGTGGTTTTACCGTGGTCAACGTGGCCGATGGTACCCACGTTAACGTGCGGTTTATTACGCTCAAATTTTTCTTTAGACATGATCGTCCCTCTAAACTAACGCTGAGTACGCGGTGGCAAGCTAACCACAGAACAGTTTATATGATGGATTTGAATCTGGGGGACAGAGAGGATGGTGCTGACAGGCAGGTTCGATTGCCGAACTCACCCTAAGGTGTGGCTTTCAGAATTACCTGAGCCATATCAGCATCTTGGAGCGGGCAGCGGGAATCGAACCCGCATCATCAGCTTGGAAGGCTGAGGTAATAGCCATTATACGATGCCCGCATTTCTCTAACCCAAAGAACTCAAACCGCAGAGAAATATGGTGGAGGGAGAAGGATTCGAACCTTCGAAGGCAGAGCCGTCAGATTTACAGTCTGATCCCTTTGGCCGCTCGGGAACCCCTCCGATTGCACGAATGCCACAACGGTAATTCTGCTTGCACCCGTTGTTTTTGTCGTTTTTGCTGGGCAAATAGACGACAGACATCCAAGCGTCGCGCATTTTATGGTAAGGATTTTGGGGATGCAACCATTGCGCCCTGCAAAATGTGCATTATTGCCGGGATCTATGCAAAAAAACGCTCCTCCTCAGTCCCAACCGGACGCGTCCCTTGTCGCTCCCGATCCCTTGGTGTATGGTCGCCCTGCCCAAGAAACAGTGATGACACCATGACGACAGAGCATAACCCCTATTTGCAATTCACCCGCGAACAATGGGCGTTATTGCGCGATGCGGTCCCCCTGACCCTGACCGAGACGGACCTGCACACCCTGCGTGGCATCAACGAAAAGGTGTCATTGCGCGAGGTGGAAGAGATCTATCTGCCCCTTTCCCGCCTGCTCAATCTCTACGTCAAGGCCAAGCAGCGCCGCAGTCGGGTGCTGGAGCAGTTTCTCGGCCAGTCCCGCGGCAAGGGCACCTACATCATCAGCATCGCCGGCAGCGTGGCGGGGGGAAAGAGCACCACGGCCCGCATCCTGCAAGCATTGCTGGAGCGCTGGCCCGAGCATCCACGGGTGGAGCTGGTCACCACGGATGGCTTCCTTTATCCCAACAAGGAGCTGGAAGAGCGCGGGCTGATGCGCCGCAAGGGTTTTCCGGAATCCTACGACATCCGCCATCTGGTGGAGTTTGTCGCCAACATACGGGCGGGTCACGAGAAGGTCGAAGCGCCGGTTTACTCCCACCTTATCTACGACATCCTGCCCGATGAGAAGAAGGTGGTGGAGCAGCCGGACATCCTGATCCTGGAGGGGCTCAACGTGCTGCAGAGCGGCATGGATTACCCCCAGGAGCCCCACAGGGTCTTCGTGTCAGATTTTGTCGACTTCTCCATCTATGTGGACGCCGACGCCGAGCTGCTGCGCGCCTGGTACATAGACCGCTTCCTCAAGTTCCGCAGCGGGGCCTTCTCGGATCCGGACTCCTACTTCCACCACTATGCCAAACTGGCGGAAAGCGAGGCGACCGAGATTGCCAGCAACATATGGCAAGATATCAACTATCTGAATCTACAAGAGAACATCTTGCCGACCCGGGAGCGGGCCAACCTGATCCTGACCAAGGGACAAGAGCACGCCATCGAGCAGATCAAGCTGCGCAAATAACCGCAGCGGGTCGCCGGATAGCGAAGAGGGGGCCCGCAGGCCCCCTCTTCTGTTGGGTTCTCATGAGCCGACCTCGCTCAGTCCCCCCGGCGCAGGGAGATCTCCCCCCCCAGATAGAGCTTGATCCCCTCGTCCGTCTCCAGCCGCAGGGCACCGCGATCGTCGATGCCACGGGCGATGCCGCGGATCACCTGCTCCCCCATCAGCAACTTCACCGGTTGGCCGGCAAAGTAGTCGAGCCGGTTCCAGCTCTCGACGAAGCTCGCCAGACCGCTCTGCTCGAAAGTCTGCATGGCCTCTTGCAGATGCAGGAGTACGCAGGCCGCCAGCTGGTTGCGATCCACCAGTTCGGGCTGAACCTGGCGCAGTTCAGACCAGGCCTGATCGATCTTCTCTCCCTGCAGGCTCGGCATCGCCAGATTGAGGCCGATGCCGATCACCAGATGGCAGCTGGCGCCGGCGCTGCCGCTCATCTCTACCAGTATGCCCGCCAGCTTGCGGCCCTGGTAATAGAGATCGTTTGGCCACTTGAGCTCCACCCCGGGGTAACCGAGGGATTCCAGCGCCTCCACCACAGCCACCCCCACCGCCAGACTCAGCCCCATGGCGGCCGCCATGCCCTGCTCGAGCCGCCAGTACATGCTGAGGATCAGCTGGCAGCCGAACGGCGAGACCCAGGGCTTGCCACGGCGCCCCCGACCGGCGGTCTGGCACTCGGCCAGGCAACTCTCGCCGGAACTCAGCTGGTTGACCCGTTCAAATAGATACTGGTTGGTGGAGTCGATCACCGAGAAGCAGTGTACCGGCGCCATGGGGGCCAGGGCCTGCAGTTGCGCCTGATCATAGAGTGCCATGGGAACCGCCAAGCGGTACCCCTTGCCGGTCAGGCTGAACAGATCCAGCCCCAGCTCCTTGAGGGCGGCCATGTGTTTGCTCACCGCAGCACGGCTGATGCCAAGCTGCTCCCCCAGCTGTTCGCCGGAGTGAAACTGGCCATCGCTCAGCAAGGTGATCAGGGTCTGTCTTACGGGGGTGAGAGTCATGCCAGCACCTCGTCCAGCCAGGTCTCGCCGGTGAGCCCCATGAAACGTACCTCGTGCTCCAACACCACGCCAAACTTGTGCTCAACGCTGTCACGCACATGGGCCGCCAAGGCGATGAGCTCCATGGCGCTGGCGCCCCCGAGGTTGACCAGCACCAGCGCCTGCTCCTGATGCACGGCGGCACGGCCGATGGCAAAGCCCTTGAGCCCGCACTGATCGATGAGCCAGCCCGCCGCCAGCTTGGCCTGCCCCTCCCCGGCCGGGTAGCTGGGAATGTGCGGGAATTGCTGCTTGAGCTGGTCGGCCTGCGCCGTCGTCACCACGGGGTTCTTGAAGAAGCTACCGGCATTGCCGAGCACGGCCGGATCCGGCAGCTTGGCCATGCGGGTGGCACAGACGGTGTCGAAGATGGCCTGTGCACTAGGGTGCTCACCGAGGGCCGCCAGGGGACCATAACCCGCCACTGGCTGCCAGGCCTTGGGCAGGCGCAAGCCAACGGCGGTGATGAAGTGGGAGTCCTGATAATCGTGCTTGAAGATGCTGTCGCGATAGCCGAACCGGCAGTCGGCCGCCGCGATGCGCTCCACCTCGCCGCTCTGCCAGTTGAATGCCTCCACATAGGCACAGAAATGGGCCAGCTCGACCCCGTAGGCGCCTATGTTCTGCACTGGCGCCGCACCGACGGTACCCGGGATCAGCGCCAGATTCTCCAGCCCGTGCCAACCCTGTTGCAGGGCATGGCACACCAGCTGGTGCCACTCCTCCCCCGCCGCCACGTGCAGCAACCAGTGGCTGCCGTCATCCTGCAGTTCGATGCCTTTCATTCGGTTGAGCACGACCAGACCAGCAAAATCATTGCAGAACAAGATGTTGCTCCCACCACCCAGCACCAGGCGTGGCAGGGCACTCAACTCTGGATTGGCCCGCAACTGGCAGAGATCATCCAACTTGGCGACTTCGGCAAGCCAGAGGCAGTGTGCGTCCAAGCCCAGGGTATTGAGGGCCGACAGGGGGGCATGGGGAGTGAGTTTCATCTGCGTGTTCCGACAAGGGCAAGGGCGCAGTTTACCCCAGATCCCCGGGACGAAAAACCCGGATACTGTTCGGACTCAAACCGCTGGAGTAGAGTAGCCCCTTCAGTCCGTTGAGGAAGCATGAATGAACAATCAATTCGCCGTCATCGGCCTCGGCCTGTTCGGCAGCGCACTGTGTGAAGAGCTGCAGTTGCAGAATGCCGAGGTGCTGGCCATCGATATCGACGAGAGCAAGACCCGTCAGATCGCGACCCTGTGCAACCACGTCATCGTCGCCGATGCCACCGATGAGGCCACGGTCGCCGAGCTGGGACTGGCCAACTTCGACATCGTCTTCGTGGCCATCGGCGACAACCTCGAGACCAGCATTCTCACCACGCTGGTGCTGAAAGAAGCGGGGGTGAAGAAGGTGTGGGTCAAGGCGCGCGACAAGTTCCACGCCAAGATCCTGCAGAAGGTGGGGGCCGACAAGGTGATCAACCCGGAGTGGGACATGGGCCGCCGGGTCGCCCAGAGCATGCTGGACAACCGCCTGTTCGACTACCTGGAGCTGGGGCACGAGATGGTGCTGACCGAGTTCGTGATCGGCCTGCAACAGAATGGTCGCACCCTGGCCGATCTCAATCTGCTGCAACAGAACGACTTCCAGTTGCTGGCCATCAAGCGCGGCGAGGTATTGCACAACGTGCTGACCGGCAAGATGGAGCTGCAACTCGGTGACATCCTGATCCTCGCCGGCAACAAGCACGCCATCGATCACTGGCTCGACACCCTATGATCAACTGGCGCAGCAACTACGCCTTTGCCCTGCATCGGGATAACGAGTCCCGCTGGAGTGAAGCCAGGCTGATCCTGGGCAGCTTTCTCATCATCCTCCTGATCGGAACCCTGTTTCTGGTGCAGCCCTCGAGCCACAAGGGCGAAGTCACCTTCATCAATGCCCTGTTCACCGCGACCTCGGCCATCAGTGTGACCGGTCTCGGGGTAGTGGATACCGGCACCGCCTTTACCCTGCAAGGGCAGATCATACTGCTGATACTGATGGAGATAGGGGGCCTGGGCCAGATGACCATGACACTGCTGCTCATCGCCATGTTCAGCAAGCGGGTCGGCCTGCGCCAGCAGATACTGGCGAAGGAGGCGCTGGGCCAGGAGGGATCGGTCAACATCATCCAGCTGGTGAAGCGCATCGTGCTATTCGCCTTGATAGCCCAACTGATCGGCACCGCCATCATGGCCATTCGCTGGGTACCGGAGATGGGCTGGGGCCATGGTCTCTACGTCAGCTTTTTCCATGCGGTCTCGGCCTTCAACAACGCCGGCTTCTCGCTGTTTGCCAACAACCTCATCGACTACAGAGACGACCCCATCATCAGCCTGACCATACCGGCCCTGCTCATCCTCGGCGGGATAGGTTTCACCGTCATCGTCGATCTTGTGCGCAACCATCGCTGGCGCAAGCTGAAGCTGCACAGCAAGCTGATGCTGCTGATGACCCCCGCCCTGCTGCTGCTGGGCACCCTGATGTTCTGGCTGCTGGAGCACAACAATCCCGCCACGCTCGGCAACGCCGGGCCCGGTGGCCAACTGCTGGCGGCCTTCTTCCAGTCGGCCACGGCGCGCACGGCCGGCTTCAACACGGTGGACATCGGTCAGATGGTGCCGGCTTCCCTGCTGTTCATGATGATGTTGATGTTCATCGGTGCCGGTGCCACCTCGACGGGGGGCGGTATCAAGGTCACCACCTTCGCCGTGGTGTTGCTGGCCACCAGGGCCTTCCTGACCAAACGACCCCATGTCACCGCGTTTGGCCGTACCCTGTCGCCCCAGATAGTGACCCGTTCACTCGCCATCATCATCGTCAGCGTCATGGTATTGATGCTGGCCATGTTCCTGTTGATGCTCACAGAGTCGCAACCCTTCGACAAGATCATGTTCGAGACCGTCTCGGCCTTTGCCACCGTCGGTCTCTCGACCGGCATCACCGCCTCCCTGAGCGAGCCGGGCAAGCTCATCCTGGTGCTGGTAATGATCTGTGGCCGTCTCGGCCCGCTGACCCTGGCCATCATGCTCTCCAGACCGAGCGAGACCCGGATCCGCTACCCGGAAGAGAACGTCTACACCGGCTAACCGGCAGCCAAGTAGAGAGAGGGGCCAATGGCCCCTCTCTCTTTACCGCCGCAACTAACCGCAAAGCGCTCAGATCGCTCATGACGCCTTGCTTCTGGCCGGGCGCTTGCCAGCCCCCTTGCGGGGCGCCGCACCAACCCTATTGACCGCCGCACTCTTGCGGCTGAAGCGCCGCTTGTTGGCCCCCGGCGCCTCCCTAGGCAGGGCGCTGAAGCTTGCCCCAGAATCTTGCCTGGCACCATCGATCAAGGCATTCAACTGATCCGTCAGCGGCCCCATAAATTGCTGGTAACCGGTTTGACGCTCGGCGATCCGACCCAGGTGTTGCTCCCACAGCGCCGTCATGTCCGGCGTGGTGGCGGTGGCGGGCAGCGCCAGGATCAGGGCCCGTCCGGTCGGGGTCGCCTTGATGCTCTTGCCCTGCCGCACCAGGAAGCGCCGCTTGAACAGCAGGTCTATGATGCCAGCCCGGGTCGCCTCGGTGCCCAGGCCATCGGTCTCGCGCAGGATCTTGCGGATCTCGGGATCCTGCACATGACGGGCTATGCCCGTCATGGCAGCCAGCAGGGTGGCATCGGTGAATGCCTTGGGTGCCTGGGTCATCTTCTCCAGCAGCTCGCCCCGCTCGCACGACAGTTGCTCCCCTTCTCGCAGCGCAGGCAGGGTGCCGGCCTCCTCCTCATCGTCCTCTTCGACCCCGAGCAGCGCCTTCCAGCCCGCCTTGAGGATGCGCCTCGCCTTGGCCTGGAACAGGCCGCCCGCGATACGCAGCAACACCCGGCTGTCGTTGTACTCGAACGGGGGATAGAACTGCAGCAGGTACTGACGGGCTACCAGGCCATAGAGCTTGCCCTCGTCGGCGGAGAGGCTGGCCAGGTTGCCATGTTTCTCGGTGGGGATAATGGCGTGATGGGCATCCACCTTGCCGTCATTCCACGCCTTGCTGCGGATCTTGCCATCCGCCTCGGCCACGGCGCGGGCCAGCGTCGGGGCCGTAGCGGCGATGGCATCCCGCACCTGGGGCGCCCTGTTGAAGTGATCGCTTGGCAGATAACGGCTGTCGGATCTGGGGTAGGTGATGAGCTTGTGGCGCTCGTAGAGGCTCTGGCAGACATCCAGCACCCGTTTGGCATCCATGCCAAACCGCTTGGCGGCATCGATCTGCAGGCTGGAGAGGTTGTAAGGCAGTGGCGCCGCCTGTTTCCGGGCTTGCTCTTCCACCTCCTCCACCTGGGCTGGCTGGCCCTGGATCCGCTCCACTACCTTGGCGGCCAGCGCCCGGTTGAGCACCCGTCCCTCCTCGTCCTGCCAGGGCGCACAGGCCTCGGAGGGCAGCCACTTGGCGCTGAACCTTTCGTTGCGCTCCGTCATCACATGGGCCAGTACCTCGTAGAAGGGTTTGGGCACGAAGGCGTCTATCTCGAGATCCCGCCGCACCACCAGCCCCAGCAGCGGCGTCTGCACCCGACCGACCGACAGCAGCTCGCTGCAGCCGGCCTTGCGCCCAAGCAGGGTGTAGGCGCGGGTCATGTTGATGCCATAGAGCCAGTCTGCGCGGCTGCGGGCCAGCGCCGACACCGCCAGCGGCACGAACTCCTTGTTGTCCCGCAGCTTGTCGAGGGCGCGGCGCACCGCGGGGGGATTGAGATCACTGATGAGGCAGCGCTGCACCGGCTTGGTCTTGGGATAGCCGAGGAAGTCGATCACCTCGTCCACCAGCAGCTGCCCTTCCCTGTCCGGGTCACCGGCATTGACCACGCAGTCGGCCTGCTTGATGAGCCGCTTGATCACGGCAAGCTGGTTTTTGGTCTTGGGCTTGGCCACCAGCTGCCACTGGGCGGGCACGATGGGAAGGTGCTCCATCCGCCACTGCTTGTAGGTGGTGTCATAAGCATCGGGCTCCGCCTGCTCCAGCAGGTGGCCGATACACCAGGTCACCACGTCTCCCTGCGCCGTCTCGATGAAACCCTCACCCTTCTTGTGAGGCTTGGGTAGAACATCGGCGATGGCACGGCCAAGGCTGGGCTTTTCGGCGATAAAGAGTCGCATGACGGAGACACCTAAATACTGTATATGCGAACAGTATACATTGCTCCCTCCACAAACCCCAAATCCTGCGGCGGGTCATATGGCAGGAGCACGCCAGGGCCTGGACTGGCGTTCAACCTTGTCCCGCCTGAGCCTGGTTTAGTGCGGGCCTGGGCTCATCTCGAGATTGAATTTTGATTTAAATTCACAGAATGAACATGAAGCGAAATTTAAATCCATAAATTGCACCATCTCAAAATATAAACCATGACTGAGGTCAACCTCTCGAGTCTCAAGACTACTACTATATTGGTAATATCCGATTCGAAGGACACTGCCGCCATGCTTGGAAAAATGTTGAGAAAGACCTGGTTCTGGCTCCTGTTGCTCGGAGCCCTGCTGGGCGTCGCGGCACTGGGAGTGACAGTCACAGTACTGCACAAGACCAGCTCCACCGAATTTTGCGTCTCCTGCCACTCCATGCAGACACCGCTCGCCGAGTATCAGGGCAGCGTCCACTTCCAGAACGTGAAGGGGATCCGCGCAGAGTGCGCCGACTGCCACATTCCCAATGAGCCCGCCTCCTACCTCTGGACCAAGATCCGCGCCGTGAAGGACATCTATCACGAGGCGATCGGCACGCTCGATACTCCTGAGAAATACGAAGACCACAAGCTGCGCATGGCCCAGACGGTCTGGGATCAGCTCAAGGCCAATGACTCCGCCACCTGCCGCAGCTGTCACAGCTACGCCGCCATGGACATTCTGGACCAGCGCCCCAACGCCCGCACCGAACACCCGGTCGCCATCAAGGAGGGGCAGACCTGCATCGACTGTCACCGTGGTGTCGCCCACATCATGCCCGACATGAGCGAGCTGGCAGCCGCCGGCGCGAGCGAACTGGCTGCCGCCGCGGCCCAGACCCCGGCCAGCGTCACCACCCGTTACGCCATCGCCACCACCCCCCTGTTCCTCGATGCCAAGGCCACCACGGACGAGGGCACCCTGATGCCGTCGACCCAGGTCGAGATCCTGGCCAACGACAACGGCCGCGCCCAGGTGCAGATCGAGGGCTGGCAGCAGGACGGCGTGAGCGAGGTGTTCTACGCCGCCCCCGGCAAGCGCATCCTGAGCGTGCTGGTCGGCGATGCAGCCAAGCAGGCACTGATCACCGGCAAGAGCGAGACCGACGGCGCCACCAACCTCACCTGGCATCAGGTCAAGCTGACCGCCTGGGTGGATCAGGCCCAGCTCATCGGCGATCAGGGCAAGCTGTGGCAATACGCCTCCACCCTGATGTCCAACAACTGTACCGGCTGCCACGGCCTGACCGCGCTGGATCACTTCAATGCCAACCAGTGGATCGGCGTCATCAAGGGCATGGAGTCCCGCACCTCCCTCACCCCGGAGCAGGCGCGCATGCTGACCCAATACGTGCAGAAACACGCCAGTGACATGAGCGCGGCACACTAAGGCTGGAACAGAGGAATTCGATATGACTTTTTTCAATGATCAACAGACCAATCTGTCCCGCCGCAGCCTGCTCAAGGGCCTGGGAGCCTGCGCCGCCCTGCCCCTGCTTGGTGCCCTGTTCCCGAAGCACGCCCTGGCCCAGGCCATCAGCACGGCGCTGGAGCAGTTCCCCACCCTGGTCCCCGCCCAGAAGGGCATACTGACCGGCGCCCACTGGGGAGCCTTCGAGGCCATCGTCGCCGATGGCCGCATGGTGCGGGTCCAGCCGGTGGCCGACGATCCGGCACCGAATGACCTCATCGACATGGCGCCCTTCCAGGTCCATGCCAAGAACCGTATCAAGTACCCCATGGTGCGCAAGAGCTGGCTGGAGCACGGCCCGGGCGCCAAACCCGAGCTGCGCGGCGCCGACGAATGGGTGCGAGTGAGCTGGGAGCAAGCCATCGACCTGGTGGCCGGCGAGATCCAACGGGTCCAGCGTGACGTCGGCCCGCAGGCGATCCACGCTGGTTCTTACGGCTGGAAGAGTGTGGGCATGTTCCACAACAGCCGCACCCTGCTACATAGGTTGATGAACCTCAGTGGCGGTTTCACCGGCTATGCCGGTGACTACTCCACAGGCGCGGCCCAGGTGATCATGTCCCACGTGATGGGCTCCATCGAGGTGTACGAGCAGCAGACCGCCTGGCCCAACGTGGTCGAACACGCCGAACTGGTGGTGCTATGGGGGGTCAACGCTCAGGTCACCCTGAAGAACAGCTGGAACATGCCGGATCACGAGGGTCAGGCCGGCTTCAAAGCACTTAAAGAGAAAGGCACCCGGGTCATCAGCATCGATCCCGTCTACAACGAGACCGCCAAGCTGGCCAACGCCGAGTGGATTGCGCCGAACGCCTACACAGACGTGGCCATGATGCTGGGGGTGGCCCACACCCTCTATAGCGAGAAGAAGCACGATCAGGCCTTCCTCGATCGCTACGCCGTCGGCTTCGACAAGTTCCTCGACTACCTGCTGGGTAAGGACGATGGTCAACCGAAGAGCGCCGAGTGGGCGAGCACCGTCTGCGGCGTCGAGGCCAAGGTGATTCGCCAGCTGGCTCTCGACATGGCGGCCAAGCGCACCATGATCATGGCCGGCTGGGGCATGCAGCGACAGCACCACGGGGAGCAGCCAAACTGGATGCTGGTCACCCTGGCCGCCATGCTGGGCCAGATCGGCCTGCCGGGCGGCGGTTACGGCTTCAGCTACCACTACTCTTCCGGTGGCAGTCCCACCGCCAAGGGGGGGATCCTGGCGGGTATCTCCGCCGGCAACGCGCCCAAGAACAGCCCGGCCCCCATTCCGGTGGCCCGCATCGCCGACTGTCTCGCCAATCCGGGCAAGACCATCGACTTCAACGGTCGCAAGGTGACCTATCCGGACATCAAGCTGGTCTACGTGGCGGGGGGCAACCCCTTCCACCACCATCAGGACACCAACAACCTGCTGCAGGCCTGGCGCAAGCCGCAGACCGTGATAGTCCACGAACCCTACTGGACCGCCACCGCCAAGCACGCCGACATAGTGCTGCCGGTCACCACCAGCTACGAGCGCAACGATCTGGAGATGGGGGGCGACTACTCCCAGCGCTATGTGTTCCCCATGCACCAGTGCGTGCCGCCCCAGCATGAGGCCCGCAACGACTTCGACATCTTCAGCGCCATCGCCGCCAAGCTGGGCCTGCAGGAGGCCTATACCGAGGGCAAGGACGAGATGCTGTGGCTCAAGCAGATGTACGACGGCATGGCCGCCCAGGCCCGGGGTGCCCGGGTCGCGCTGCCGCCGTTCAGCATGTTCTGGGAGTCCAACAACTACATCCGTTTCCCGATCCCCGAGGCGAACCGCCAGTGGATCCGTCACGCCGATTTTCGCGAGAACCCGCTGCTCAACCCGCTCGGCACCCCGTCCGGCAAGATAGAGATCTTCTCCAATACGGTCGCCGGTATGGGTTATGCCGACTGCGCCGGCCATCCCAAATGGTATGAGCCCAAGGAGTGGGTGAAGAGCGAGGCAGCCGCGCGCTATCCACTGTCCCTCAACACCTCACACCCGACCCAGCGGCTGCACTCCCAGCTCGACAACACCCCGCTGCGGGACAAGTTCGCCATCGCCGATCGAGAGGCGATCCTGATCCACCCGGACGACGCCAAGACGCGCGGCATCCAGGACGGGGACCTGGTGCGCGCCTTCAACGAACGCGGCCAGATCCTGGTGGGCGCTCTGCTCTCGAAAGACATTCGCCCCGGCGTGGTGCGGATCTGCGAAGGAGCCTGGTTTGATCCGGCCAAACCGGGCGAGGTGGGCGCCATCTGCAAGAACGGCAACGTCAACTGCCTGACCTTCGACGAGGGCTCTTCCAGCCTGGCGCAAGGCAACTGCGGCCACATGGCGCAATTGCAGATCGAGAAATACAGCGGGCCAGATCTCGTCAACACCGCCCATGAGGTACCGGTCAACGCCTGAGTGATCGATTGACCAACCAAAACGGCGCCCTCGAGGCGCCGTTTTTTATTGCTGATAGTGAGTCCTTCAACTGCACATTCCATCCTAGGTGACCGGTGACGTGGCTTAGAAATCGCCCTCCACCATGTACTCTTCAGCACACTCCACCAACTGTGGCCAGAGATCTTCCGGCACCCAGGCCTCGGGGTCATCCTCGTCCCCATCATACTGGGTCCAGAAGAAGGCGCGCAGACCACTCGCGAAGTCGTCGCTGATCTCGGCCAGCTCCGAGAGCGGCCCCAGCCAGGCGATGCGGCGCAGGCCCGAGGCGAGATCGTTGATGGCATCCATCAGGGTACAATCGTCCTGACTCTGCTCCACCAGCAGGGTGAAGCGCTCGCGGGCGCTCTCGGTCTGATCCTCATCCAGTTCGCCCACATCGGCCAACAGATCGACAAAGTCCTCCAGCAAGAACTCGATCAGGGACTCCCTGTCCTCAAACCACTGGATCTGGGCCCCCTTGGTACCCAGCACGGAGGCATCGAACGAATCATCGAGATGGCACAGCGCCCATGGATCGTCAGTCATTGCTACCCTTCCTACCGCTTGAAATAAGGACCATATCTTATGCCTGGTGCGTCCCCCA
The DNA here is from genome assembly GCF_027707605.1 of Aeromonas sp. QDB31. NCBI lineage: Bacteria > Pseudomonadati > Pseudomonadota > Gammaproteobacteria > Aeromonadales > Aeromonadaceae > Aeromonas > Aeromonas sp. QDB31. The sequence goes on from NZ_JAPCIX010000007.1 coordinate 33,762, forward strand.
CGCTACCTCGGAGGACGAGACAGGCCCGAGCGTCCCAAGATGGAACCAAACCACCCATTGGGGTGCTAACCGTCGACCCTGGCCACCTTGGGCAGGGAGAGCGAGGCGGCCAGCCCGCCCAGCTCGGCGCGTCCCATGATGAGGCTGCCACGATAGGCTTCGGCCAGGTCTGACACTATGTTGAGGCCGAGCCCGGAGCCCGGCACCTTCTCGTCGAGGCGCACCCCGCGCAGCACCGCCTTGGCTATCTGATCCTCGCTCATGCCGGGACCGTCATCCTCGATACGCAGGGTGATCCAGCCCCCCAGCTCGGCGCTGGAGATGCGCAGCTCGCTGGCCGACCATTTGAAGGCGTTCTCCAGCAGGTTGCCCACCATCTCGTCGAAGTCCTGCTCCTCCACCCCGACCGCCAGGTTGGCTGGCACCTGCAGGTCCACCGTCTTGCCCGGGTAGAGCCGGGAGAAGGCGCGGCAGATGTACTCCACCCGCGCCCGCACCGGGGTCGAAACCCCGAGGATCTTGGCGGCCCCGGTGACCCGCGCCTTGCCAAGGTGATAATCGATGTGGCGCTGGATCTTATCGAGCTGCTCGCCGATGGCGGCCTGATCCTCCGGGGGCAGCTGGGCCACCTGATTGCGCATGATGCTGAGCGGCGTCTTGAGGGCGTGAGCCAGATTGCCGGTGTGGGAGCGGGCCCGCTGCAGCAGCTCACCGTAGTGGTGCAGCAGGCGGTTGATGTCTTCCACCAGCGGCTGGATCTCCAGCGGATAGCGCAGCCTGAACCCCTCCTGATGACCCTGATGGACCCGGCCCAGCTCGCGGCGCAGCAGGTGGAGCGGCCGCAGGCCGTAGACGATCTGGAACATGAAGCCCAGCACCAGGCCGGCGGCCGCGAAGCCGAGACCGAGGAAGAGGCTGATCCGGGTCTTCTTCAGGGTCTGGGTCAGGGCGCTGCTGTCCTTGGCCATCACCAGGGTAAACACCTTGTCAGAGCCCGGCAGCAGCACCGTGCGGGTCATGATCAGCAGGGGCTCCTTGTTGGGCCCCTTGCCGACGAAGAGATCCGGATCCCCGAAGGCCGATTTCAGGCCGTGGGCGCTCAGGTGCACATCCCACAGGGAGCGGGAGCGGCTGACCACGGCATCCCCCAGCTCAAGCTGCCAGTAATAGCCGGAATAGGGCTGGCGGAAACGGGGGTCCGCCATGGGCTCGGTGACGACGGGCAGGCCATCGGGCTGGATCTCGAGACGGGAGAGCAGATCGTAGAGCTGCAACCGCAGGCCGTCGGCTTCCGCCTCCTGCCAGTAGTTGCGCATCATGGTCTGCAGGCTGAAACCGGTGGCAAACAGGAAGAGCCCGCACCAGACGAGGGCGATGACCACCAGCCGTCCCCGCAGGGTACGCACCAGTCTCATTCAGTCCCCCCTGTCATCGGTTGCGATGGCGTCATTCGTTGATCCGGTAGCCGAGACCGCGCACCGTCTCGATCAGATCGGCGTGGGTCTTCTTGCGGATCCGGCCGATGAACACCTCGACCGTGTTGGAGTCGCGATCAAAATCCTGGGCATAGATGTGATCGATCAGCTCGCTGCGCGACACCACCTTGCCCCTGTGCTGCATCAGGTAACCCAGCACCCGGAACTCGTGGGCGGTGAGCTTGATGGGGGTTCCTTCGTACCATACCTGAGACGCCGCCATGTCGAGCCGTACCCCGCCAATCTCCAGGATGGAGCTGGCGTTGCCCGCCGCCCGGCGCACCAGCGCCTGTACCCGTGCCACCAGCTCGGCGACCTGGAACGGCTTGGTGAGGTAGTCATCGGCCCCGGCGTTGAGCCCCTCAATCTTCTCGTGCAACTGACCGCGGGCGGTCAGCACCAGCACAGGGGTGTCCATCCCCTTGCTGCGCCACTCCTTGAGCACGCTCAGACCATCGCGACCCGGCAGGCCGAGATCCAGAATGATGGCATCATAGGGCTCGGTTTCGCCGAGAAAACCCGCCTCGTTGCCATCGTGGCAGAGATCGGTCACAAATCCGGACAGGCGCAGCTGTTCCGCCAGCTGGCCTGCCAGGATCTTTTCATCTTCAACTATCAGAATTCGCATAAATGGGTATCCAAAGCAGAGTTGCGCCTGTACCGGCGGCGATTGGGGGACGAATCATCAGGGCGGGGAACATCCGGTTGATCACTCCTCTTCCGGGGGTGGGCGAGGCTCGAACAGGCGTTCCAGGTGATGGCCCTTGAGCCACACCATCTCCAGGTTGTCGGCGCGATAGCCTACCTTGATGACGCTGTTCTCGTCGTCGATGAGCCGAAGCTCATAGAGCCAGACCCCGTCCTCCTCCCCCAGATCGACGCGCAGTACGCGCACCGGCAGGCGGGAAGCCACCTCCATCAGCTCATGAAAAGGCCGGATCCGCCCCTCGCTGACCGCCTGTTGCAGCAAGGCCTCGTTCGGCTGGGCCGACTGGACCAGCATCGGCAGCAGCAATCCCAGCAGGGGCAGCGCGCTATTCATGGGTGATTCATCTCTCAAAACCTAACATAATGCCGTTTATAGTGTGCCAGCCATGAATCCGGAATGAATATGATCCCACGCAGTATCCTGCTGATCCTCTGCCTTTTTTCCACCCTTGGCTGGGCGGCTCAGGCGCGTCTCGACATGCCGGCCCTGGTCAAGCTATTGCTGGCACAAGGGTACCACGACATTCGGGAAGTCGAGCTGGAAGGGGACAAATTCGAGGTGGAAACCCTGGACGCCGACGATAGGCGAGTGCAGCTGCAGGTCGATGCCTACAGCGGAGAGATCACCAAAAAAGAGGCCGATTAGGCCTCTTTTGCTATGGGCGTGACGGCTGTTGCGCCGCCCTCCCGGCCGGTTGCGGCGGTCGGCGCCAGGGACGCAGCAGCTTGTCGCGACGCGGCACCAGCAGGACGCAGGCCAGCAACAGGTAGATGAACGGCTCCTGCCAGCCACTCTTGACCGACCACCAGTAGTGCACCGGCACCAGCAGGGCCACCGCATAGATCCAGTTGTGCAGCTTCTGCCAGATGGGCCCCATGCGCCGCAGCAGAGCCGGGATCGAGGTGATGCTCAGCGCCAGCAACAGCAGCAAGGCCAGCGCCCCGACCACTATGTAGCTGCGCTTCACCAGCTCGCCGCCGATCAGCCCCCAGTCAAACTGCAGATCCAGCCCCAGCCAGACCATGAAGTGCAAGCCGGCCCAGGCCGCGCACCAGAGCCCGAGGGGGCGGCGCAGCTTGATGAGCTGACCCTGGCGCCAGCGTTTGGCCAGCGGCGAGACCAGCAGGGTGAGCAGCAGCAGATGCAGGGCCCCCTTGCCGAGGTAGTGGGTCAGCCCCTGTACCGGGTCCCCCCCCAACAACCCGGCCGGCACCGCATAGCCCAGCCAGAGCAGGCACCCCAGCGCCCCCAGATGCACCAGGGCCCGCAGCAAGGTGATATGGCGCGTGGTCAGTCTCATTGTCATGCGTCGGCTCCCCGTCTCAATACCATTTGCGCAGATCCATCCCTTGATAGAGGGACGCCACTTCGTCGCCATAGCCGTTGAACATCAGGGTCGGCTGGCGCTTGGCGCCGAAGATGCCCCCCTCACCGATGAAGCGCTCGCTCGCCTGGCTCCAGCGCGGATGATCCACTTGCGGATTGACGTTGGCATAGAAACCATATTCGTTCGGTGCCAGCAGGTTCCAGGTGGTGGGAGGCATCTCCTCCACCAGGCGGATGGAGACGATGCTCTTGATGCTCTTGAAGCCGTACTTCCAGGGCACCACCAGCCGGATGAGCGCCCCGTTCTGGGCGGGCAGCGTCTTGCCGTAGAGCCCCATCGCCAGGAAGGCGAGCGGGTGCATCGCCTCGTCGAGGCGCAAGCCCTCCACATAGGGGTAATCGATACCGCCGCCGAGGGAGCGGGAGGCCTGTCCCGGCAGTTGCTCGGGATCATAGAGGGTCTCGAACGCCACGAACTTGGCACGACTGTTGGGCTCGGCCCGGCGGATCAGATCCGCCAGCGGGATGCCGCTCCAGGGCAGTACCATGGACCAGGCCTCCACGCAGCGCAGCCGGTAGATGCGCTCCTCCAGGGTACTTTTGTTGATGAGATCCCACACATCCAGGGTAAAGGGGTTGGCCACCTCCCCCTCGACCTTGAGCGTCCAGGGCTCGGGCTTGAGGTAATGGCCATTGCGGGCCGGATCCCCCTTGTCGGTGCCGAGCTCATAGAAGTTGTTGTGGCTGGTCGCCTTCTCCAGCGGCGTCAGGGTCAATCCGTCCGGCCGGGTCGCAGCCTTGTAATTGAGTGGTTTGGTGGCAGGCGCCGGGGTCGACTCCTCGGCGGAGAAGAGATCCAGCAGGCTGGCCTGGGTGGGAAACGCCAGGGTGGCGGCACTCAGTCCCAACCCTTTCAGAATGAGTCGGCGATCCTGATAGACGGCTTCCGGCGTGACATTCTGTTCGGTGAGGTGATGAGAGGAACGGCGCTTGATCAACATGGAAAACTCCCGGGGCGATGAGGCTGACAACCATAAGACCCGCCCCGGTCGAGTTTTATTTCACACAAAATTACATGGGCTGGTAAAGAGGCAGCGCCTTGGCCATGGTGCCGACCAGGAACAGCAGAATGAATACCAGCAGGGGGACGATCACGTTTGGCGCCATCAGACTCACTCCATGAGCGGGACAGGGCCTCTAACTATGGGCTAAGGCCAAGGACGCCTCCAGTGAATTTTTTTCGCGAGCGCAAGCGTATTCCCGAGTTGAAAAGAGTGACGAAGATCACACACAATCCGGCCCCTGCTTGCCGCCCCCTTGCCGAAGGGTAGGCTGCCTCCTTTTCCGGATTCAACCACTGAGAGTCATGCCATGAGCCCATTGATCGCCATCGCCATCACGACCGGGATCCTCTCTGCCGTCTGGGGCGGACTGGCCGCCGCCCTCGGCCTCATCTCCTGGGTCGGTTTCCTCGGTTGTACCAGCTACTTCGCCTCGAGCGGCGGTTACAAGGCGCTGCTGCAGACCCTGCTGTGCAATGCCTCCGGCATGCTGTGGGCACTGCTGCTGATCCACGGCGAAGGTTGGTGGGGTGCGGGCATGGCGGGCTATCTGATGACGGGGGTGGTGGCGACCCTGATGTGCGTGCAGGCCAGGCAGCAGTGGCTGGGCTACATTCCGGGCACCTTCGCCGGTTGCTGCGCCACCTTCGGGGCGGCGGGGGAGTGGCGGCTCATCCTGCCCTCCCTGGTGATAGGCGCGCTCTTTGGCTATCTGATGAAGGCGAGCGGCCTCTGGCTATCCAGCAAGACCCAGGCCACGGCGAACGCGGCCGATCCCGCCCGCTCCTGAAACCCGGCGCGACATGGCAAAACGGCCTGACCACCACAGTGGTCAGGCCGTTTTCATTTTGCCCTTGGGATCAGCTCTTCAGCTTGAAGTTGGCCGCCTCGATACCGTGCCGATTCAATAACTTGTAGAAATCGGTACGGTTTCTCCCCGCCATGTTGGCCGCCAGGGTCACATTCCCCTCCGTGGTGCGCAGCAGGCGGATCAGATACTCCTTCTCGAACTCGGCGCGCGCCTCGTTGAACGAGGGTATGCCGCCGACGCCACCGCTCAGGGCCGACTCCACCATGGCGGCGCCGATCACCGGGCTGCAGCAGAGGCTGGCGAGCTGTTCCACCACCCCCTGGAGCTGACGGACGTTGCCGGGCCAGGCCGCCGCCGCCAGCAGGGCCAGCGCCTCCGGCGAAAACCCGAGAGCCGCGCAGTTGTCGTGGCGACTGCGATAGTCGTCCAGCGCCTGACGTGCCAGCAGGGGGATATCCTCGCTGCGGGCGCTGAGGGGCGGCAGTGTGATGTTGGCCACATTGAGGCGGTAGAAGAGATCCTCCCGAAAACGCCCCTCCTCCATGGCGGTGACCAGATCCTGGTGGCTGGAGCTGATGACCCGCACCTCGGGGGTGCCCTGACCATATTCCGCCAGCACCTGCAGCAACTTGGCCTGCAACGACTCCGACAGATTTCCTATCTCGTCGAGAAACAGGGTCGCCCCCTTGGCCTGCTCGAACAGGCCGGACTGCCCATCCTCGCCAAACAGCTGCAAATCCAGCGCCGCCCACGGCAAGGCAGCGCAGTTGATGGTGTGCAGCGGCTGGTCACGGCGGCTGCTTGCCTGGTGCAGCGCCTGGGTCATCACCCCCTTGCCGGAACCTGACGGCCCCATGATCAGCACGGGCACCTCCATGGCGGCGATGCTGCTCGCCTGGATCAGCAACTGCTCCATCTGGGGGTTGCGGGTCTGGATGAGGGACTGCCACTCATGCTGCTGTTTCGGACGGGTCAGGCTCAGGGCGTGCTCTATGGTGACGAGCAGCTCGTCCTTGTCGATGGGCTTGGTGAGAAAGCTGAACACCCCGGAGCGGGTCGCCTGGATGGCGTCGGGAATGGTGCCGTGGGCGGTCATGATGATGACCGGCATGCCGAGCCACTGGGACTGGATCCGCTCGAACAGCGCCAGTCCGTCCATGCCCCCCATCCGCAGGTCGCTCAGCACCAGATCGGCCCGCTGTTGACGCAGCCTGTCCAGCGCCCCCTCGGCGCTGTCGGCGGTATCCACCTCGTAACCCTGACTGCGCAGGCGCATGCTCATCAGCTTGAGCAGGCTGGCATCGTCGTCCACCAGCAGAATGCGACTCATGCTCTCACCCCTTTACCGTGAAGACTTGTTGTTCTCCCCTGCCCGGCATGCCCTCGGCGCATCATGGCTGGGCGCCCCCATTGAGCTTGCGCTGGTTGAGTTGTTCATCGATGGCGGAGAGCTGCTCGATCTGGCGGCGCAGACGCTGCACCTCCTGGCTCTGATCGTCGCGGCGACTGTCACGGGCCAGCAGCTCCTCACCGAGGGCTATCCAGCTGCGCAGAAAGGCCTGGGCATCCAGGCCGAGCTCGGGCAGCAGGGCCTTGAGCTTGTCCAGCCCGGCCCGGCGACTCGCCACCGACTCGGACGGATGGGTGTTGACCATGGCCAGGCTGACCCGGCTCTCGAGATCGGTGGCTCCGGCCAGCCGTTCGCGCTCCTGTATCCGCTGCTGGGGACGGCTGGCCAGCAACCAGTCCGAGTACTGCAGGCGCACCTGCATCTCTTTATTGGCGAACTCCATCCGCTTGGCGAGGACCTGCTCCGAGGGCTCTGTCAGGCTGCGCGATGGCAGCAGGGAGCAGCCTGCGAGCAGGCTCATCATCAATACGGGTACAACGAATCGTTTCATCTTGAATTTCACTTAAGATCCAACCGGAAACAGACATCAGCCTGTTCATCCTCAATTAATTTAAGCTCGCCCCCCAGGCTCATCGCCGACTCGCGGGCAATGGAGAGGCCCATCCCGGATCCTTTCAACAACCCCTGGCGCACTATGCTGCCCTGCTCGAACGGCTCGAAGATCCGTTCCCGCTCGTCCAGCGGGATGACGGGCCCTTCATTGGCCACCTCCAGCCAGCCGCCATTGGCATCCTGGCCGGCACGGATCCAGATCTGGCCACCCTTGGCGCCATAACTGACCGCGTTGGAAAACAGGTTGTCGAGGATGAGTCGCAGGCGATAAGGCTCTGCCTGCAAGCTGATGGGCTCGGGCGGCCAGTGTACACTGATTTGTTTGGATTCCAGCGCCAGCCGGTACTCTGCAGACAATTCTGACAACAGGGGGGCCAGCGGCACCGCCATCAGGCTGAACACCTCCTGCTGGCTGAGGCGATTGAAGTCGAGCAGCCGCTCGATCAGGGTCTGCAGCCGGCGGCTGTTCTCCTCCAGCATCTGGCAGATCTCCTGCTGATCCCCATTGAGCGGCCCCACCAGTTGCTCGGAGAGCAGATCAGCCCCCTCCCGCAGCACGGCGAGGGGCGTCTTCAACTCGTGGGAGACATGGCGCAGGAACTGGTACTTCTGCTGTTCCAGCTCCTTGAGCTTGTCGTGCAGCCAGCCGATCCGCTCTCCCAGCAACACCAGTTCGGCAGGGCCATCCACCGGGCGCGTGTCCGGCTCGACACCGGCCCCCAGGCTCAGGATCCGCGACTCAATCTGACGCACGGGGTGGATGATGAGGTAGGTAAACAGCAGTACCAGCAGCAGACTGAGCCCCACCACGAAACCGCTCACCCACCAGATCTCCTTCCTCAGCTCGGCGATGGCCGCCCGCATCCCCGCCACATGCTCGTCAACCTGACTGCGGGTGACCACTTCCAGCTGCTGGTTGAGTTCATTGAACTGGGTGAAATTGGGACTGGTCGCCTCCATCCTGGCCTTGCGCAGATCCTGCAAGCCATCCAGCCAGGCCAGGGTGGCCTCGAGATCGGAGTAGACGGCGGCATCCGGGATGGATTGCCGATGAGTGGCGAGCAGCTCGCGATAGCGGGCCAACTGCTGCTGATAACTGCCGAGAATGCGCTCGTCCCCCAGCACCGCATAGCGGCGCAAGGTGCGCTCCAGATCGATGGCCTGGGCGGTGAGCAGGGTAGCCCGGCGGGTATCCCGCACCGCACGTTCCATCTCGTCGCTGGTCAGTTGCCCCAGATGGGAGAGCGCCTGACTGTCGTGCCAGATCATGCCCCCCAGGGGCATCAACACCAGCACGAAGCCCATCAATACCACCTGGAGCAGGGAACGAGGCCGAACCTTGGTCATCTTCTGCTGTCTCGATTCGTCATGGGGGGGCCAGCATATCCGCACTCCATGAAAAAGCAAAACCGGCCAGGGGGCCGGTTTGATTGCACTCGGAACTCGGATTTACGCCAGACCGACGGATGCCAGGCAGATGATCAGGATCACGGCCAAGGCTCCTGAGGCGGTCAACAGCGCCCATTTCATCTCCACACTCATGCAAACCTCCTTTCTGCCAATCAGAGTTGGATCACAACAGATAACAATATGTTAATTCATAGTGAATCAGATAACCGTGAGCTGCGTATATATTTCAGACGAGCCCAACCCAAGGAATGGCAACCATGTTTTACCTCTGCAGCATTGGATCCAATCTCGACCCTGCCCAGCATGTCAGCCAGGCCGTGGAAGAGCTGCTGGCCCGCTTCGGCCAGCTGCGTCTGAGCTCGGTGATCCAGACCACACCGGTGGGGATGCGCTCGCACCATGACTTTCTCAACTGCCTGTTCGTCGTCCAGAGCGAGCTCTCCGCCGCCCAGCTGAAGGCCGAATTTGTGACCATGGAGCTGGCCCATGGGCGGGATCGCGGCAATCCCCTGTGCAAGGTGACGGACAGACCCCTCGACATCGACATCCTGGCCAGCCACGAGAGGGATGCCTTCGCCGGGGTCGGGGTGGATGCCTATCTCGGGGATCTGCTGGCCGAGATGTATGAGGGGGGACGGGTTGGCGCCCACAAGGTGACGCTGCGTCTGCGGACCAGCAAGGTGTTTGCACAGCAGGCCTTCGGCCAGCAGCCCGTCGCCCTCCGACAGCCGGCCGATGAGCGCCAGGAGCTGTCCGCCGTGCCCCCGGACATGCCTGCCCATCAGGCAACCATTCGCCACCACTAGTCGCCCTGCTGGATCACCACGACGGGAGCCCGATCAGACTCCCGCCATCGCTTCATTCAACGACGCGCTCATAACGTCTAGATGACGGCCAGAGCCCGACCACCATCCACCCGGATGCTGGCTCCCGTCATATAGTCGTTTGCCATCAAGAGCGTGACTGCCTGCCAGATGGGTTCCAGCCCCCCCTCCCTCGCCAACGGCGTCCGGGCCAGCACCTGCTGGCGCCAGGCGTCGCCATGCTCATCGAGAAACAGGATGGGGCCGGGCTCTATGGTGTTGACCCGCACCGCGGGTGCCAGCTCCCGGGCAAAGCTCATGGCCAGCGAATGGGCGCCCGCCTTGGTGGCCACATAAGCGGCGAACTGGGGCGCCGGGGCGTGAATGTAGATGTCGGTGATGTGGATGATACTGGCGTTGTGCTGGCGCGCCAGCTGGGGTGCCAGCGCGCGATTCAGCTGAAATGGCGCCGCCATGTGCACCCGGTAAAACTGCTCGAACTGTTCCAGTTGTGCCGCCGGCTCGTCAGCCTCTGGCTCGAAGGCCGAGGCGTTGTGGATGATCAACGCCAGATCATCATGGGCACCCAGTGCCGTGGCAAGCCGTGCGACCTCCCCTTCCACGGCAAAATCCGCCTGCACCAGCTCAACGCCCAGGGCCCGCAGGTGGGCCAGCTCGGCTCGCTCGCTGCGATAGCTGCCCGTCACCTGCCAGCCAGCGGCCACCAGCTGCTCGCATACATAGAACCCCAGCCGACGGCCGCAGCCCGTTACCAATGCACGCATACCCTCTCCTTTTGTCGTTGCTTGCCGGCCCGGGGCCGTGCCTATCAATCTCAACGGTACAAGCCATTGGCCCCGAGCACCGTCCAGCGGACATAGTGACACCACTTTAACCCTTTTGGAGCCACACACATGCTGCAGATCCGCGATCACATGAGCCGCCTGACCCACTCCCTCAGCCCGCAACTCGGCCTGGCCGAGGCACTCGACAGGCTCCATCAGGCAGACTCGAGCGGCTTGCCGGTGCTGGACGACCAGAAACGACTGATCGGATTTCTCTCCGAGCAGGACTGCATCCCGAGTCTGCTCACCGGCAGCTACCACTGCGACAGCCGTACCCAGGTGGAGGATCTGATGAGCCGTACCCCGCTGTTCGTCAGCCCGGACGACAGCATCCTGGATCTCGCCCGCCAGATGACCGGGGCCAAGCCCAAGATCTATCCGGTGCGGGAAGGGGACAAGGTGGTCGGCATCATCAACCGCCGGCAGGTGATGCAGGCCCTCAACGCGCAGATGAAGCAGTGTCAGGCCACCTAGAGCTGGTAGCGTCCCCGATCGCCGATATCGAAATGCAGCGGCATGCGCCACTTGGCCAGACTGAGCAGGCCGAGCAGCAGGCCGCTCGCCAGGGCAACCAGGGCCGCAGCCCAGGCAACGCGGGTCCACTCCAGCAACCACAGCAAGGGCAACAACAGTGGCAGAAGCCTGATGCCCGGGATGGCGAAACAGAACTGCTCCTTGTACGCCAGGCCACAGAGGGTGGCCAGGGCCGCCCCCAGCACCAGGATGGCGGGGGCACCACAGGCGGCCAGCATCAACCCGCCCCAGGCCAGCCCCTGCAGTAAAAACCGCACCCGCTTGTCATATAGGTGCAGACAGAATCCACACAGACCGCTCGCCACCACCAGCATGGTCAGCCACTGAGACGGCGACAACGGCACCAGCCACCCCAGCACACCTGCCCCTCGACACAACAGCAGCAAAGCTGTCAGACTCAGTCCGAGACGATAGAGACAGACAGAAAGCCTGTCGATGCCATCCAGTTCACTTTCTATTTCAGGGTTTGCCATCCGGGGTCGTCTCTAGTGAGATATCTGCCGGTCACTATACCCCGTGGATCGTGAACCCGCCCCGAGTGTTCAGGAGATGTGATTTGCGAAGCTTGCTCGTGCTCTGCTTGCTGCTGCCCTGCTGGCTGTCGGCCAGAGAGCTGGTCATTGGCGGCATCCTGGAACCCCCTCTGAAATGGCTGGATCACAGCGGCCAGCCACGGGGCCTGGATGTGGATCTGGTCACCACCATCTTCGGCGGCCTCAAGGTCCCCATCAGGATAGAGCTGCTCGACTCCGGCGCCAGGCTCACCCGCAACGCCGAGGGCGGCGTCTATGACCTGCTGCTGAGCCACTCCTACAAGCCGGAGCGGGAGTCCTACCTGCTCTACCCCAAACAGGCCCATATCCGCCACAGCTGGCACTTCTTCGTGCGCAAGGATGACCTGGGGAAGATCCGCTACCGCACCCTGGCCGATCTAAAGCCCTGGCGCATCGGCGTCACCAAAGACTTCTCCTACACCCCGGAACTGACGGCAGCCATGGCCGATCCGGCCTATCGCCTCCAGGTGATCCCCATCAACCAGCTGCAACTGCGCAAGCTGATCGCCGGGCGCATCGATGTGGTCCCCATGTCTCTGGTCACCGCCTTCGCCCAGATAAGGGAAGAGGGACTTGAGGGCAAGCTCGACTACCTGCCCAAGCCGCTCAAGAGCAGCCCCTACTACCATGTGTGGTGCAAGGCCCGGGCCGATGCCGACACCCCGGCGCTGATGGCAGCCTATGATGCAGAGCTGCTGCACATGAAGCGCGACGGCCGTCTCAAGGCCCTCTACGACAAGTACGGCATCCCCTACCTCGAGCCCTGAGCCCGCCATGCCGGAGCCGGCGGCGAGAACAGGGCTTCACATCGCTCCATATCAGAATCTACAGCGAAATCAGGGGCTCGTGTGGAAGGCGCTACTCAGGGCTTCACGTCCCGCAGGATGGGATTTTGCAGTGAAATCAGCGTCTCGGTGGACTGGATCTCGTCTATGGTCTGGATCTTGTGGATCAGCACCGTCTGCAACTCGTCGATGGAGCGGGTCATCACCTTCATGAAGATGCTGTAGTGACCCGTGGTGTAGTAGGCCTCCACCACTTCGTCCAGCGCCTGCAGCTTGGCCAGGGCCGAGGGGTAATCCTTGGCGCTCTTGAGATTGATCCCGATGAAGCAGCAGACATCGTAACCCAGCTTCTTCGCGTTCACCTGCACCCGCGTCCCCTCGATGATCCCCGCCTGCTTCATCTTCTCCACCCGCACATGGATGGTGCCCGGGCTGACCGCCAGTTGCTTGGCAAGCTCGGCGTAAGGGAGCCGCGCATTGTCCATCAGAGCGGTGAGGATGGCCTGATCGAGATTATCGATCCGATAATTTTCCGACACTTTTTCGCACTCCCGTTGATGATATCTCAGTAACAACCCTGATATTTTGAACAAAAAAATACGTAAAGCCTATTTCTATTATCGAATATTGAATTTGTTGCTCATTCTGTTGAAGAATCGCCATATCCAACGAGTTTGAAACAGGTATTCAGCATGAAACAGCACTACATTCGCAGCCAACAACAGATCAGCTTCGTCAAAGAGATGTTCTCCCGCCAACTCGCCCAGCAACTGGGTCTGATGGAGGTACAAGCCCCCATCCTGAGCCGAGTCGGTGATGGCACTCAGGACAACCTGTCTGGCCACGAGAATGCGGTGCAAGTGAAGGTGAAGACACTCCCCGAACACAGCTTTGAAGTGGTTCACTCCCTGGCCAAGTGGAAGCGCCAGACGCTCGGCCGCTTCGGCTTCGGCCCGGGCGAAGGCATCTACACCCACATGAAGGCGCTGCGCCCGGACGAAGACAGGCTGACCCCCATCCACTCCGTCTATGTGGATCAGTGGGACTGGGAGAAGGTGATGCCGGGTGAGCGCCGGGATCTGGCCTACCTGCAGGAGACGGTGCGCGGCATCTGGGCCGCCATCAAGGCCACCGAGCGCGCGGTCTGCGCCGAACACGCGCTGACCCCCTTCCTGCCAAGCGAGATCCAGTTCCTGCACAGCGAAGAGCTGCTAACCCGCTATCCGGATCTCGATGCCAAGGGGCGCGAGCAGGCCATCGCCAAGGAGCTGGGGGCTGTCTTCCTCATCGGCATCGGCGGTGCCCTCTCCCACGGTGAGCGCCACGACGTACGCGCCCCGGACTACGACGACTGGAGCAGCGAGAGCGAACTGGGGCTGGCGGGTCTGAACGGCGACATCCTGGTGTGGAACCCGGTGCTGGAAGACAGCTTCGAGATCTCCTCCATGGGGATCCGGGTGGACGCCGAGGCGCTGCGCCGCCAGCTCGCCATCACAGGGGACGAGGATCGCCTGCAGTATGACTGGCACCAGGATCTGCTGGCCGCGCGGATGCCGCAGACCATCGGCGGCGGCATCGGTCAATCCCGTCTGGCCATGCTGTTGCTGCAAAAAGAGCATATCGGGCAGGTACAGGTCGGTGTCTGGCCATCCGACATGAAGGCTGCCATCCCGGGCATGCTGTAAGCAGATTGATGGCATCCGGCAACCCATGCCGGATGCAGAAGGTGTGTAGCCGTGCGGACTGAGAGAGCGCAGTCCGGGCAGGCTGTAAGCCGTGTGGTCATCCCTGATGATCCGCTGCGAAACCGGGGCTTGCCCCTGCGACCCGCTCAACCCACGCCAGGTCGCATCGAATACATTCCTCCCGGCAATCTTCGGATTGCCGTTTTTTTTGCCTCCGAATCACCGCCACCAGATATGACAACGCCAGCCCGAGGGCTGGCGTTGTGGGCACCGACACGAGATCGGTTACTGGGTCATGGTCAGGCCGTTGCTGTCGGCTCCCAGCAGCAGCTTCTTGCCGGGGATGACCCGACCGCTGAGCAGGGCCTGGGCCAACGGGTTCTCCACCTTCTGCTGGATCGCCCGCTTGAGGGGACGCGCCCCGTAGACGGGATCGAAACCGGCATGGACCAGCTTGGTCAGCAGCTCCTCGCTCACCTCCACCTCGAAGCCCTGGGACTCCAGACGGCCCATCAGGCTCTTCAGCTGGATGCGGGCGATGGACTTGATGTGATCCTCGCCAAGGGGGTGGAACACCACGGTCTCGTCGATCCGGTTGATGAACTCCGGCCGGAAGCTGCGAGTCAGCAACTCCATCAGCAGGGACTTCATCTCCTCATAGTCCTTCTCGGCATAGTGCTCCTGAATGAGATCCGAGCCGAGGTTGGAGGTCATGATGACCACGGTGTTGCGGAAGTCCACGGTACGGCCCTGACCATCGGTCAGGCGACCGTCGTCCAGCACCTGCAACAGGATGTTGAACACATCCGGGTGCGCCTTCTCAACCTCGTCCAGCAGGATCACCGAGTAGGGGCGACGGCGTACCGCCTCGGTGAGATAACCGCCCTCCTCGTAGCCCACGTAGCCGGGAGGCGCCCCCACCAACCGGGCCACGCTGTGCTTCTCCATGAACTCGGACATGTCGATGCGCACCATGGCGTCCTGGGTGTCGAACAGGAACTCGGCCAGCGCCTTGCACAGCTCTGTCTTGCCCACCCCGGTCGGGCCGAGGAACAGGAAGGAGCCGATGGGCCGGTTCGGATCGGACAACCCGGCACGGGAGCGACGAATGGCATTGGAAACGGCGTCCACCGCCTCTTCCTGGCCGATCACCCGGCTGTGCAGCTGATCCTCCATCCGCAGCAGCTTGTCCCGTTCCCCTTCCAGCATCCGCGCCACCGGGATCCCGGTCCAGCGCGCCAGCACATCCGCGATCTCCACGTCGGTGACGCGGTTGCGCAGCAGGCTGGTCTCCTGCATCTCGGCCTGAGTGGCGAGATCCAGCTGTTTCTCCAGCTCGGGGATGCGGCCATATTGCAGCTCGGACATGCGGCCGAGATCCCCGGCACGGCGGGCCACCTCGAGATCCTGGCGGGCCTGCTCCAACGCTGCCTTGATGTGCTGGGTACCAGCAAGGGCGGCCTTCTCTGCCTTCCACACCTCTTCCAGCTCGTTGTATTCCCGCTCCTTCTCGGCCAGCTCGTGATTGAGCAGATCGAGGCGCTTGCGGCTGGCGTCGTCGTCCTCCTTCATCAGCGCCTGCTGCTCCAGCTTGAGCTGGATGATGCGCCGCTCGAGGCGGTCCAGGGATTCCGGCTTGGAGTCGATCTGCAGCCGTATGCTGGCCGCCGCCTCGTCGATGAGGTCGATGGCCTTGTCAGGCAGCTGGCGATCCGCGATGTAGCGGTGGGACAGCTGGGCCGCCGCCACAATCGCCGGGTCGGTGATCTGCACATGGTGGTGCAGCTCATAGCGCTCCTTCAGGCCACGCAGTATGGCGATGGTGTCCTCCACCGAGGGCTCCTCCACCAGCACCTTCTGGAAGCGGCGCTCCAGGGCGGCATCCTTCTCCACATACTGCCGATATTCATCGAGCGTGGTGGCGCCGACGCAGTGCAGCTCACCCCGCGCCAGGGCAGGCTTGAGCATGTTGCCCGCATCCATGGCCCCCTCGCCCTTGCCGGCGCCGACCATGGTGTGCAGCTCGTCCACGAAGAGGATGACGTTGCCCTCCTCCTTGGCCAGATCGCTCAGCACCGCCTTGAGCCGCTCCTCGAACTCGCCGCGATACTTGGCACCGGCCACCAGGGCCCCCATGTCCAGCGACAGCACCCGCTTGTTCTTGAGCCCTTCCGGCACCTCGCCGTTGATGATGCGCTGGGCCAGCCCCTCGACGATGGCGGTCTTGCCGACGCCGGGGGCGCCGATCAGCACCGGGTTATTCTTGGTACGGCGTTGCAGCACCTGGATGGTACGGCGGATCTCTTCATCCCGGCCGATCACCGGGTCGAGTTTGCCGAGTTCGGCCCGCTCGGTCAGATCGATGGTGTACTTCTCCAGCGCCTGGCGGTTCTCCTCGGCGTTGGCATCATCGATCTTCTTGCCGCCACGCACCTTGTCGATGGCCGCTTCCAATTTCTCCTTGGTAAGACCCTGGGCGCGCAGCAGCTCCCCCAGGTTGCCCTTCTCGTCGAGGGCTGCCAGTACGAACAGCTCGGACGAGATGAACTGATCCTTGCGCTGCTGGGCCAGCTTGTCACAGACGTTAAGCAAACGACCGAGGCCGTTGGAAAGTTGCACATCCCCCTCGACGCCGCTCACCTTGGGCAGGCGGTCGAGCTCCTCGCCGAGACGGGAGCGCAGGGCATTGATGTCCATCCCGGTCAGGGTCAGCAGCGGGCGGATGGAGCCGCCATCCTGATTGAGCAGGGCTGTCATAAGATGGACGGGTTCGATGAATTGGTGGTCACGACCCAGTGCGAGAGACTGGGCATCGGAAATAGCGACTTGGAATTTGCTGGTCAGGCGATCGAGGCGCATTGCACTCCCCCTTTGAAACAGACACGCCGCTTGCGCGGCAAACAACATAACTTTCTGAGATGAAAGATGAGGCCCGTACGGGCTATTTCAAGGGGCGAGCCTGGTTATTTTTTCTGCAACGAGGGCGCTGGCAGGATCCCCGCCCTTGCAAGATGCAGGGCGGGAAATTCGTCAAGGCACCAGCCAGATGATGGAGGCAATGCGGCCGGTCTGGCCGTCGCGACGACATGGGCAGTAGAACTGCTCTCGGTATGGGGGAACGTCCCCAGACACTTACTCAGCCAACCAGATAATCGAGGCCATGCGGCCGGTCTGGCCGTTGCGACGATAAGAGTAGAACTGCTCGCCGTCGCTGAAGGTGCAGAACCCGCCGCCATAGACGGCGGTGACGCCAGCGCGGGCCAGCCGCAACCGGGCCAGCTGGTAGATGTCTGCCAACCATTTCCCCTCATTGGACGAAGAGACGAAGGCCGCAGCCGCTTCCGACTGTTCCGCCATAAAGGCCTCGCGCACCTCGCCCCCCACTTCAAAGGCCGTGGGGCCGATGGCAGGGCCGAGCCAGGCCAGGATCTCCCCCGGTTCGCAGCCCATGACTGCGATACTGGCTTCCAGTACCCCCTCCTTCAGCCCACGCCAGCCAGCATGAGCGGCAGCCACCCGGGTGCCAGCCCGGTCGCAGAACAGCACCGGCAGGCAGTCGGCTGTCATCACTATGCAGGCCTGCCCGGCCTCGTGGGCGCAGGCCGCATCGGCATCCGGCGCCACATCGTACTGGTCGCTGACGGAGTGGACGGCAGTGCCGTGCACCTGATTGAGCCAGTTGAGGGGCCCGGGGATCTGCGCCGCCTGCTGCAGGCGGGCGCGGTTGGCCTCGACCCGTGCAGGCTCGTCCCCCACATGGGCCCCCAGGTTGAGACCGGCGAAGACCCCTTCGCTCAGGCCACCATCCCGGGTGGTCGACAGGGCCCTGACATTGCCAGGAGAGGGCCAGTCGGGTTCAATCCAGTTCATCTGTGACTCCTTCCATTCACGGATATAAAAACGGGGCTCCTGAAAGGGAACCCCGTTTGTCATCTCTTCGGGCCGGACGACGGCAGAAACCGACGCAGGCCCTATTGCATCAACTCCAGACCAAATCGTCCGGGTTGGCCAGGGTGATAACTGTACGCAACACTCTCATCGGTACCGACCTGGCATCAACTCCAGACTAAATCGTCCGGGTTGGCGAGCGTATCGGCACGCAGCACTTCCATCAGGTCCAGCATGTCTTGCGGCGTGGCAGAGTGCCACTCCATGACTTCACCGGTGATGGGGTGAGCCAGCTTCAGCATGGTGGCATGCAGCGCCTGGCGGTTGAAGTTGCGCAGGGCCAGAGTCAGTTCAGGGGTCGCATTGCGCAGCAGGCGCAGACGACCACCGTAAGCGGGATCCCCCACCAGCGGATGCTTGATGTGAGCCATGTGGACACGGATCTGGTGGGTACGACCGGTTTCCAGACGCAGACGCAGACGGGTGTGGCCACGGAACTTCTCGTGCACCCGGTAGTGGGTCACGGAAGGACGGCCATTGGGCACCACAGCCATGTGGGTACGCTGGGTCGGGTGACGACCTATGGGGGCGTCGACCGTGCCGCCTGCGGTCATGTGACCGATGGCAACGGCCTCGTACTCACGGGTGATCTGGCGCGCCTGCAGCGCCTCCACCAGATGGGTCTGGGCAGGAATGGTCTTGGCAACCACCATCAGGCCGGTGGTGTCTTTATCCAGACGGTGCACTATACCGGCGCGGGGCACCTCGGCGATGCCGGGGTAGCGGTGCAGCAGGGCGTTGAGAATAGTGCCATCCGGCGTGCCGGCGCCCGGGTGAACCACCAGGCCGGCCGGCTTGTCGATCACCAGAATGTGTTCATCTTCATAGACGATGTTGAGGTCGATGTTCTGGGCATCCCAGCGGGTATCGTCTTCCAACTCGACATCTACATGTACCTGCTGCCCGGCCACCACTTTCTCGCGCGGGGTATTGGCAACCTGACCGTCCAGGGTCACTCTGTCCTGTAAAATCCACTCCTTGATGCGGGTGCGGGAGTAGTCTGGAAACAATTCGGCCAGGGCCTGGTCGAGTCGCTGCCCGAATTGGTGATCCTGAAATTCGCCTGTCAGTTCAATATGCTGGCTCATGTATGGTCTCTTGAGCGGGGGTATCAATTCGAAATAATCCGGGTATTCTAGCTTTTCTTTTAGCCAAGCATAACGGATACTTTGCCAATTTCGTGGAAATGGACCGGATGTTGTTGATGGGAAAGAAGTCTCGCCTGCTGATGTCGCTCGCCTTGGTCGCTACGCTGATCACTGGTTGTTCCAGCACCAAACCCAAGGTTCCCGACGAACCGCCGGAAGTTCTGTACCAGAAAGCCCGTCTCAAGCTGGACACAGGCAACTACCTGAATGCCATCGAGTTGCTGGAAGCCCTGGACTCTCGTTATCCCTTTGGTGCCTACTCGAACCAGGTGCAGCTCGACCTCATCTACGCCTACTACAAGCAGGATGACACCGCCCAGGCGATCGCCAATATCGACCGTTTCATCCGCCTCAATCCGGCGCACAAGAACATCGATTACGTGTTCTACATGCGCGGTCTGACCAACATGGCGGCGGACTACAACTTCTTCCAGGACTTCCTGGGGATCGATCGGGACGACAAGGACCCCTCCTACGCCCGTCAGGCCTTCCAGGACTTCAAGACCATGCTGCAGAACTACCCGAACAGCCAGTATGCGGCCGATGCCCGTGCCCGCATGGTCGGTCTGAAGAACCGTCTCGCCCGCTACGATCTGGGGGTGGCCGAGTATTACGTCAAGCGTGATGCCCTGATCGCCGCCGCCAACCGCGCCAAGCTGGTCGTCGAAACCTATCCCGACACTGTGGAGACAGAGAAGGCACTGGAGATCATGGTCAACGCCTACGATACCCTGAAGATGCCGACCCTGGCCCGCCACGCCCGCGAAGTGCTGGCCAAGAACTACCCGGACAATCGCCTCGGCCGCGGCTGAGCATGACGGGTACAAAAAAACCGATGCCAAGGCATCGGTTTTTTTATGGCTGCAATTTCCCTGCAGAGTGCGGCCCCATGACGGCGCCCTGTATGCGCCGTCATCTTCATTCAGCTACTTGGCTACGTTGCCTGCTACGTTGAGCACGTCCCAGGTGCGGGAGAAGGGCGGCGCATAGGCGAAGTCCAGCATGCCGAGCTGCTCGGTGGTGACCCCCATGGTGATGGCCACCGCCAGGGCGTCGATGCGGTGTACCGCCCCCTTGCGACCCAGGATCTGGCCGCCGAGCAGCCGCTTGCTGCCCGCCTCATAGACCAGCTTGACGTGAATGTCGGACTGACCCGGGCAGTAGTTGGTGTGGCACTTGTCCTTGATCACCACGGTGCGGTAGTCGATGCCCATCGCTTGGGCTTCCTGCTCGGAAAGCCCGGTGCGACCCGCCTCCAGCCCCAGCACCTTGAGCGCCGCCGAACCCAGGGTGCCGGGAAACACCTGCTCGGCCCCCGCCAGGTTCTCGCCTACCATGCGCCCCAGCTTGTTGGCGATGGTGGCGAGCGGCACATAGACCTGCTGCTGCTTGACACTGTGCCAGACGCTGGCGCAATCCCCCGCCGACCAGACATTCGGCAAGGAGCTTCTGCCCTGCCGGTCCACCTCGATGGCGCCATTGCCGAGCCGCGCTATGCCGGTGTCGGCCAGAAACTCGGTGTTGGGCCTGACCCCGGTGCAGACCACGACTATATCGGCCTCATACTCACCCCGATCGGTGCGCACGCCGCTGACCTTGCCCTCCCCCAGCAGGGCCTCGACCCGCTCGCCGAGATGCAAACAGACCCCCTGCTCCCGCAGCTCGGTCTCGATATGCTGGGTGATCTCCGAGTCAAAGGCGTCGGGGATGACCCTGTCCGCCAGCTCGATGAGGCGCACCTCCTTCCCCTGATGGACCAGGGCCTCCACCACCTCCAGCCCGATAAAGCCGGAGCCGATCACCACCGCCTTCTTGTTGCGCGGATCCTGCACCGCGGCCTTGAGCGCCAGGCCATCGGCCATGCGGCGCAGGCCGAATACCCCTTCTTGCTGCAGGCCGGGGATGGGGGGCATCACTTCACGGGCGCCGGTGGCGATCATCAGCCGATCGTAGCGATCGGTGAAGCTGTCGCCCTTGTGTTCGACCACCAGGGTCTGGGCGGCCGCGTCGAGGCTCAGCACCCGGTGGCCGGTCTTCACCTCTATCCCCTTGGCGGCGAACTGTTCCGGGGTGAACTCGGCCATGTAGCCGGGCTCCTGGAAATCATCCCCCACGAAATAAGGCAGGCCGCAGGCGCCAAACGAGATCACCTCGGAGGCCTCATACACCACTATCTCGGCATCCCTGGCCAGACGGCGCGCCTTGGCCGCCGCACTCATGCCGGCGGCTTCGCCACCGATGATCACAATACGCATAGCTTGACTCCAGTCACGACAGAGGAGGCCTCGCCTCCCCTTTTCATAAACAAATCAGAAGAGAGGGCCCGGTCAGACCGCAGACTCTTCCCCGTCCAGGCTTACCTCGGCGTCGCCGTTGAACACCGCCATATCGGTCTGTCCCATCAAGCGGCTGGTCAGGGTACCAGCGGTGATGGAGCCGGAGACGTTGAGGGCGGTGCGCCCCATGTCGATGAGGGGCTCGATGGAGATGAGCAGACCCGCCAGGGCCACCGGGAAGTCCAGGGCGGAGAGCACGATCAGCGCCGCGAAGGTGGCGCCGCCCCCCACTCCGGCCACCCCGAAGGAGCTGACGGTGATGATGGCGATGAGCGTCATGATGAAGCCGGGATCCATCGGGTTGACCCCCACGGTCGGCGCTATCATCACCGCCAGCATGGCCGGGTAGATGCCGGCGCAGCCGTTCTGGCCTATGGTGGCGCCGAAGGAGGCGGCGAAGTTGGCGATGCCCTCAGGAATACCAAGCGCCCGGGTCTGGGTCTGCACGTTCATCGGGATGGAGCCCGCACTGGTGCGGGAGGTGAAGGCGAAGGCCAGCACCGGCATGATCTTCTTGAGGAAGCGAACCGGGTTGATCCCCACCAGGCTCACCAGCAGCAGGTGCACCAGGAACATGATGGCGATGGCGCCGTAGGAGGCCAGCACGAAGTTCAGCAGGTTGAGGATGTCCGCGTAGTTGGAGCCGGACACCACCTTGGCCATCAGCGCCAGCACGCCGTAGGGGGTAAGGCGCAGCACCAGGGTCACCATGCGCATGACGATGGCGTGGGCGACCTGCATGAAGCGCTCGAAGCTGGCAAAGATCTCGGGCTGCTTGCGGGCGATGCCGGTTGCAGAGAGGCCGATGAAGATGGAGAAGATCACCACGGCTATGGTGGAGGTCTTGCGTGAACCCGTCATGTCGAGGAAGGGGTTGGCCGGGATGAACTCCAGCACCATCTTGGCAAGAGACATGCTCTCGACGCTGCCGAGGCTGGTCTGCAGGGCCGCGCCACGGGCCGTCTCGGCGGCGCCAGCGGTGAGCCCCTCGGCACTCAGACCGAACAGGTTGGACATCAGTATGCCCGCCCCGGCGGCGATCATGGTGGTGAAGATCAGCACCCCTATGGTCAGGGCGCTGATCTTGCCGAGGGCGCTGCCGCCGCTGAGCTTGAGGATGGCGCCTATGATGGAGACCATGATGAGTGGGATGATGATCATCTGCAGCAGTTTCACGTAGCCGCTGCCGACCAGATCCAGATAGTCGCCGGTCTGGACCAGCACCTCGGAGCCGACACCGTACAGCAGTTGCAAGGCCCAGCCGAACAGGACCCCGAGCCCGAGCCCCGAGAAGACGCGACGGGTGAAGCTGACGTGGGTCTGCTGCAAGCGGTAGAGAAACAGCAGCAACATGACCAGGATGGCCAGATTACCGATAACGCTAAGAGTCATGAGATTCCCCAAAAATAAACGGGCGAGGCCCGAGATGGATGGACGGGCGCACCCTGCGCCTCGCCCCGAAACTGGCCGCATCGTGGCGGCACGCCCCCCGTTCGGGGTGACGTCAATATCTGTAAAAACCGGGGGCGGCCAGTGCCGCCCCCCTCATCATCCGGCCTTGCCCTGTTGCTTGGCCCGCATGATGTTGATGATCTCTATGTCGGTATCCAGCATCCCCTGTTTCGAGAGCCGGCCCAGGTTCGCTATGGTCTGGTCCACGTCATCGGAGACGATGCCCTCGCTCTGGGGCACGTGCAGGTTGTTGATGGCCATCAGCGACGACTTGACCGCCGCCGAGGTGGAAGTGGACACCTTCATGGAGCAGGCGCTGCCTGCGCCGTCGCAGATGATGCCGGAGACGTCACCAATCATGTTGTTGATGCAGTGGCTGATCTGCTCGAACTGGCCTCCCAGCAGCCAGGTGATGGCGGCCCCCGAGCCCATGGCGGCTGTGCTGGCAGCGCACAGGGCCGACAGCTTGTTCTGGTAAGCCTTGATGTAGATGGCCACCAGGTGGCTCATCACCAGAGCCCGGGCCAGCTGTTCGTCATCGGCCTTGAGGAAGCGGGCGGCGGCGACCACCGGCATGGTGGCGGCTATGCCCTGGTTGCCCGAGCCCGAGTTGGACATGGCGGGCAGCATGGCGCCGTCCATGCGTGCATCGGAGGCGGCGGAGGACAGCCGCATGGCCAGGGTCATCAGATCGTCCGAGAGCAGCTTGCGCTCCACCTGTTCGGTCAGGATCTTGCCGATGCGCAGGCCATAGCCCTGCAGGCCCTCATCCGCCAGCGCCTGGTTCATGCTGGCCGCCTCGCGGATGAACGCGATCTCGGTCAGCGGCACCTCAAGGGCAAACGCCACGATCTCCCGCAGCGTCATGGCCGGCTTGTCGGATTTCGCGGGCTGGATCTGCACCCCGGGGGCACTGTCCTGCTCCATCAGCACCTCGCCATCCTTTTCCAGCAGTACGATGCGGGTGTGATCCGTGCAGATCACCACACGGGCGCTATGACCATCGGCCTCGGCCAGCACCTCGGCGTAGAGGACGTCCGGCACGTCCTTCACATCCACCTTGATGATGGGCAACAGCGCCTTGGCGGCATCCACCTGGGCCGGGGTGAGCGTTTTGAGCACCTCCAGACCCGCATCCGGGTTGCCCCCGGTGATGCCGACGGCGGCGGCGACCGGCAGGCCAATCATGCCGGTGCCGGGGACCCCGACCCCCATGCCGTTCTTGAACAGGTTGCCGCTGACCCAGACGCTGATGCGGGTCGGGACCTGCCCCAGCAGCTTGCGGCAGTTGGCGGCGGCCAGCGCCACCGACATGGGTTCGGTGCAGCCCAGGGCCGGCACCACTTCACGCTTGAGCAGAGTAATAAAGTCGGTCCATTGTGCTTTCATCTGTGGTTTCTCTGGTTCACTGTGCCGCAGGCATCGTATAGGGGTATGGGTGCTATCTGGAGGGCCGCCCACCGGGCCACCCCGTCCATGTCACTTTATTTGATTCTAGTGGCACGAGCCTCAAATAAAATTGAGCCCCCTCGCCTTTTGCCGCCATTATGCCTTCCAGCGGGGGCAACGTCACCGGATTGCTGCCCTGCCGCTGGCAACGGATCCCCTCATCCGGCCAAGGCCCTTTGTCATCAATGTCTTGCCCGCCCCAGTGAAAAGCGGGCAATAAAAAAGGAGGCCGAAGCCTCCTCTTGTCTCATCCCATCGACGCTTAGAGCGCCTTCAGGATGGCCTCGACGCTGGCCTTGGCATCGCCAAACAGCATCTGGGTGTTCTCCTTGAAGAACAGCGGGTTCTGGACACCGGCGTAGCCAGTGTTCATGGAGCGCTTGAAGCCGATGACGTTCTGCGCCTTCCACACTTCCAGCACCGGCATGCCGGCGATGGGGCTGCCCGGATCTTCCATGGCGGCCGGGTTGACGGTGTCGTTCGCACCAATCACCAGCACCACGTCGGTATCGCTGAAGTCCTCGTTGATCTCGTCCATTTCCAGCACGATGTCATAGGGGACCTTGGCTTCCGCCAGCAGCACGTTCATGTGACCAGGCAGACGACCGGCCACCGGGTGGATACCGAAGCGCACCTTGACGCCGCGCTCGCGCAGCTTGTGGGTGATCTCGGCAACCGGGTACTGGGCCTGCGCCACCGCCATGCCGTAGCCCGGGGTGATGATGACGGAGCTGGCGTTCTTCAGCATGTCGGCCACGTCTTCGGCGTTGGTCTCGCGGTACTCGCCCATCTCCTGATCGGCCGTGGAGGCCACACCGTCGGAGCCGAAGCCACCGGCGATGACGGAGATGAAGGAGCGGTTCATCGCTTTACACATGATGTAAGAGAGGATGGCACCGGAGGAACCCACCAGGGCACCCACCACGATCAGCAGGTCATTGGAGAGCATGAAGCCCGCCGCCGCGGCCGCCCAACCGGAGTAGGAGTTCAGCATGGAGACCACCACCGGCATGTCGGCACCACCGATGGAGGCGACCAGATGCCAACCGAAGGCGAAGGCGATCAGAGTCATCAGCAGCAGGGCGAAGGTGGAGCCACCGGCGTTGACGAAGTGGATCATCAGCGCGATGGAGACCACCACGGCCAGCAGGTTCAGCTTGTGGCGGTGCGGCAGTTGCAGCGGCTTGGAAGAGATCAGGCCACGCAGCTTGCCGAACGCCACCACGGAACCGGTGAAGGTCACGGCACCGATGAAGACGCCCAGGAAGACTTCCACCAGGTGGATGTTCAGCATGGCGCCGGACAGGTGCTCGACCTGGGCGACGCTGGCCGCCTGCTCGAACGCCGCCCGGGCTGCAGCCAGGGTCGCATCTAGGTTGGAGCCGACGGAGACGACGACCTCAGCCGGTGCGGAGGGGTGCAAGTCGATGAAGCTGTTGAAGCCCACCAGCACCGCCGCCATGCCCACGAAGCTGTGCAGCACGGCCACCAGCTCGGGCATCTCGGTCATCTCGACCTTGAGCGCCAGGCGCACGCCGATGGCGCCGCCGATGACCATGGCCAGGATGATCCAGTGCACACCACTGGTTTCCGGGTTGAACACGGTCGCGAGCAGGGCGATGGCCATCCCCGCGATACCGAACAGGTTGCCATGCTTGGCCGTTTCTTGCTTCGACAGTCCCGCGAGACTGAGGATGAAGAGCACGGCGGCAACGATATAGGATGCTGTTACCAGTCCTTGAGACACGTTAAACCCCCTTAATCCTTACGGAACATCTTCAGCATGCGCTGAGTGACGGTGAAGCCACCGAAGATGTTGATACTGGCAATCAGCACGGCGATAAAGGCCAATACGGTGACCAGGGTCGACCCTTGCCCAATCTGCAGCAGGGCACCGACCACGATAATGCCGGAGATGGCATTGGTGACCGACATCAGCGGCGTGTGCAGGGCGTGAGAGACGTTCCACACCACGTAGTAACCGACCACACAGGCCAGGATGAAGACGGTGAAGTGGGAGAGGAAGGCGGCAGGTGCCACCGCGGCTACCCAACCGAAGGCGGCGATGCCGAGGGCACCGAACACGAACTTCTTGTTGGAGGGCTTGGCTTCTTCCTTCTTCGCTGCCGGTTTGGCGGCGGCCGGCTTCTGCGGCGCGGCGGAGACGGCGATGGCGGGGGGCGGGAAGGTGACTTCACCGGCCTGGATCACCGTCATGTTACGCTGTACCACGTCTTCGAAGTCGATGGCGACGTTGCCGTCCTTCTCCTTGCACATCAGCTTCATCAGGTTGACCAGGTTGGTACCATAGAGCTGGGAGGATTGGGCGGGCAGACGACCCGGCAGATCGGTGTAACCTATCACCTTGACGCCGTTGTCGGTGACATGCAGTTCACCCGGCACTGTGTATTCGCAGTTGCCGCCGGCCTGGGCCGCCATGTCCACGATGACGGAGCCCGGCTTCATGCTGTCCACCATCTCCTTGGTGATCAGCTTGGGTGCCGGCTTGCCCGGGATCAGGGCGGTGGTGATGATGATGTCCACTTCCTTGGCCTGCTGGGCGAACAGCTCCATCTCGGCCTTGATGAACTCTTCGCTCATCACCTTGGCATAACCGTCGCTGGAGGCGCCATCTTCGCCGCCGAAGTCCAGCTTGAGGAATTGCCCACCCATGGACTCGATCTGCTCGGCTACTTCCAGGCGGGTGTCGAAGGCACGCACTATGGCGCCGAGGGAACCGGCAGTCCCGATGGCAGCCAGACCGGCGACACCGGCACCGATCACCAGCACCTTGGCGGGCGGCACCTTGCCGGCGGCGGTGATCTGACCGGTGAAGAAGCGACCAAACTGGTGGGCGGCTTCGACCACGGCGCGATAGCCACCTATGTTGGCCATGGAGGAGAGGGCATCGAGGGACTGGGCACGGGAGATCCGCGGCACCATGTCCATCGCCATCACATTGATGTTGCGCTCGGACAGCTTCTTGACCAGCTCGGGGTTCTGGGCAGGCCAGATGAAGCTCACCAGGGTGGCACCATCCTTAATTTGTGCGATCTCGGCATCGGTCGGCGCGTTGACCTTGAAGACAAGGTCGGCTTGCCAGACGCTCGGCACCACGCTGGCACCGGCAGCCTCGAAGGCGGCATCATCGAAGCTGGCCAGCTGGCCGGCACCGGCCTCAATGGCGACCTCGAAGCCGAGCTTTATCAGCTGCTCGACGGTGGCCGGGGTCGCTGCGACCCGGGTCTCACCGGCGAGACTCTCTCTCGGTATTCCAATCTGCATGACTATTCCCTGATGGTTAATAAACAATCATTGCCCAGTCTCTCATGTCTGAGGGGACAAGGCATGATCAAAGTGCAGGTCACGGGCCCTTTGTTATGAAAATCAGCAGGCTTTACCTCAACCTCCTGTCATGGTCAGGCCCCCGCTTTTCAGGCGCGAAGGTGATTAGTATCAAATTTTGGAGTTTTATTACAACCACGACCCCGGGCGAGCGGGTACAGAATTCAGCCCATCCCGACTCATGATTAAAAAAAACAAACCAAATTAGTGGCTTATACCAGCAAAATGCGCTGAAAAAAGTGATCCAACCAGTCAAAAAAAATGTTTTGCCGAGCCTCTACCTTAGCGTTTTTTGTTCTTATGAAATCTGCCGTTGGCTCATCAGATGAGATGAAAGGGGAAAAAGTAACCGTTTTGTAACGACTCGGGGGCCGCGCCGCCGCCACAAGGCGGGAGCGGGCCCCCTGATTCAACCCCGGACAAGGCTGGAACTGGTCTCTCGCCTCTTACCAGGCGGCTTCATAAATATGCCGGCTCTGCACCAGGTCGATGTCGCCGTGCTCCCCGAGTGCCGTCATGCCGTGCTCTTCGAGCTTGGCCAGCAGGGCGTCGATATTGGCGTCGGCCAGGCCGTAGTCCCGCAGCCGGGTCTTGACCCCCATCCGCTCGAAGAAGTCGCGGGTGGCTTTGATCGCGCCGTCGATGCGCTCTTCTTCGCTGCCGCTGCGCAGATCCCAGACCCGCTCGGCGTATTGCAGCAGCTTGGCGCGCTTCTGCTCACGCTTGGCCTGCAGCAGTGCCGGCAACACCACCGCCAGGGTCTGGGCATGGTCCAGGCCGTGCAGGGCGGTCAGCTCGTGGCCCAGCATGTGGGTGGCCCAGTCCTGGGGCACGCCGGCCCCGATCAGGCCGTTGAGCGCCATGGTGGCACTCCACATGATGTTGGCGCGCACGTCGTAATTTTCCGGCTCCACCAGCGCCTTGGGGCCCTCTTCAGCCAGGGTCAGCAGCAGGCCTTCGGCGAAGCGATCCTGCACCTTGGCGTCCACCGGGTAGGTGAGGTACTGCTCCAGGGTGTGGATGAAGGCATCCACCACGCCGTTCGCCACCTGACGGGCCGGCAGGGTGTAGGTGAGCGCGGGATCCAGCACGGCGAAGCGCGGCATCACGAAGGGGGAGAAGAAGTGCTGCTTGTCGCCGCTGCTCCTGCGGGTGATGACGGCCCCCATGTTCATCTCGGAGCCGGTAGCCGGCAGAGTCAGCACGGCGCCGAGGGGAATGGCGGAAGCCACCTCGCCACCGACCGTCTCGAGGATGTGCCAGGGCTCCCTGGCCAGATCGTAGTGAGCGGCAGCGGCGATGAACTTGGTGCCATCGAGCACCGAGCCGCCGCCGACGGCGAGCAGGAAGTCGATCTGCTCGGCACGGGCCAGCTCGACCGCCCCCATCAGGGTCTCGTAAGCCGGGTTGGGCTCTATGCCGCCGAACTCGAACAGGGTCAGGCCCGCCAGCTCGCTGCGGATCTGCGCCAGCAGGCCGCTGCGCACCACGCTGCCGCCACCGTAGGTGATGAGGACACGGGCGTCGGCCGGGATCTGGCCGCGCAGCTGGGCCACCTGGCCCTTGCCGAACAGCACCTTGGTGGGGGTGTGCAGGATGAAGTTGTTCATGGGATCTCCTGGGGTGATCGTAGTCGGTAAGGTATGGGTTGCATTTTTCTCTTATAACCACCTACCATCAAGAGAGCTTTCTGCCGATTTCTTGCCTATTTCTACTGAGCCTGGATAAATGAGTACAAATCAGCCCGTCGCGGCAACCCACCAGTCCGCCCTCGCCAGCCGCCTCGCCGCCCTGGCGCCGCACCCGGGGATCACCGCCGCCCCCGTGCCCGGCGTGCACCTCATCTACACCACCGAGCACCACGACCGCATCCCTGTGCTCTACCGGCCGCGCATGATCATCATCCTGCAGGGGCACAAGGTGGGCTATCTCTCGGACTTCACCTTCCGCTACGACCCCGAACACTACCTGATGATGACCCTCCCGCTGCCCTGCGAGTGCGAGTGCTTCGCCTCCCCCGAATCCCCCCTGGTGGGGCTCTCGATGGAGATCGACGTGGCGGCACTGCAAGCCCTGCTGCTGGAGATGGGAGACGCCGCCCCCGCCCCGGCGGAGCCGGGTCGCGGCGTGGTCTCGGTGCCCCTCTCAGAGACCATGCTCTGCGCCGTGGAGCGCCTCATCGACGTGATGGACAAGCCGCTCCACGCCCGGGTGCTGGGGCCCCAGATAGTGCGCGAGATCCTGTTCCATGCCCTGCATGAGGTGGGGGCCCCCGCCCTGCTGGCCATGGCCAGCCGTCACAGCCAGGTGAGCCAGATAGCCCGGGTGCTGCGTATCATGGAGCAGCGCTTTACCGAGAACCTGACGGTGGAGGAGCTGGCCCGGGAGGCGAACATGAGCGTCTCGGCCTTCCACCACCACTTCAAGGCGGCCACCGCCACCTCGCCCCTGCAGTACATCAAGACCCTGCGCCTGCACCGGGCGCGGCTGATGATGCTGCACGACGGCCTCAAGGCCGGGGTGGCGGCGGACAGGGTAGGCTACGAGAGCGGCTCCCAGTTCAGCCGCGAATACAAACGCTTCTTCGGCAACACCCCGAGCGAACACGCGGCACGCTTCCGCTCGGGACAACTGCGTATCGTGGAGGGATGACATGCGCACACTGATCCTGCTCGTTCTGACCCTGCTGGCCACCGCCTGCACCGGCATTCCACCGGGGCACCAGGTGGTCAGGCCCTTCCAGCTCGACCGCTACCTGGGCACCTGGTACGAGGTGGCCCGCCTCGATCACGGCTTCGAGCGCGGCCTGAGCCGGGTCACCGCCAGCTACAGCCTGCGGGATGACGGCGGCGTCAGGGTGATCAACCGGGGGCAGGACGAACAGGGGGAGTGGCGCGAGGCCGAGGGGCGCGCCTACTTCGTGGGCAACAGCGACGAGGGGCGCCTCAAGGTGAGCTTCTTCGGCCCCTTCTACGGCAGCTACAACGTGCTGGCGACGGACTATGACCTCTCCCTGGTGAGCAGCTACAACCTCCAGTACCTCTGGATCCTCTCCCGCACGCCCCATCCGCCCAAAGAGAAGGTAGAGGCCCTGGTCGAGCGGGCCAGGGGGCTCGGCTTTGCCACCGACCAGCTGATCTGGGTCAGCCAGGATCCGGCCGGGAACACCCCATGAGGATCTTCCAGGCCACTCCTCCGGACATTCCCCGGGTCACTCCCCTGTTCGTGCAATACCGGGCGTTCTACCGGCTGCCTGCCCAGCCCGAGGCCACCGGGGCCTTCCTGCTGGAGCGCTGCACCGCCGGGGAGTCCGTGCTCTTCGTGGCCCAGGGCGAGGGGGGAGAGGTGCTGGGATTTGCTCACCTCTACCCCCTGTTCTGCTCCCTCGCCCTGAAGCGCATCTGGCTGCTGTACGATCTGTTCGTGGCACCGACGGCCCGCCAGCAGGGAGTGGCCCAAGCGCTGCTGGCGCGGGCCGATCGCCACGGCCAGGAGACGGGCGCCGCCTTCCTGATGTTGAGCACAGCCACCGACAACCGGCAGGCCCAGGCGCTCTACGAAGGGCACGGCTACCAGCGGGATATCGAGTTCTACAGCTACATCAAGCCCCTCTGAACCCCTGAACGGGCCGGTTTCAAGGCCGGGGCCCGGCATTATTCAGCGGGTGCATGGTGACAAAATATCCATACACAGCATGAATAAAGGCGACCCCGGGTCGCCTTTGTCACATCAGGGGCTCTGCCTAGAGCCGGAAGCGGCCTATCTCCTGCTCCAGCCGCTCGGTCAGGGACTTAAGCTCGGCGGCCTGGGCGGCCTCCTCTTTCGCCTGCGCCGCCAGCGTCTGGGAGACATGGCGGATGTTCTCGGTGTTGCGGCTGATCTCGCCGGTGACCGAGGTCTGCTCCTCCGCCGCCGCCGCTATCTGGGTCGCCATGTCGCTGATGGCGCCTATGGCCTCGTTGATCCGCGCCAGGCTCTGGTTGGCGGCCTCAGCATCCTCCACGCTGGTGCCCGCCAGCTGACGGCTGGTCTCCATGCCCCCCACGGCGCGGCGGGTGGTCTGCTGCAGGGCCTCTATCATCTGCTGGATCTCGGCGGTGGAGTCGTGGGTGCGGCGCGACAGCACTCTCACCTCGTCCGCCACCACGGCGAAGCCGCGCCCCTGCTCCCCGGCCCGGGCCGCCTCGATGGCGGCGTTCAGTGCCAGCAGGTTGGTCTGCTCGGCGATGCCGCTGATGGTGGCCAGGATGCCGCTGATCTTCTGGGCATGACCATCCAGCTCATGAATGGTCTGGCTGGCGTCGGCCACCTCCCCTGCCAGACCGCTGATGCTGCGCTGGCTCTGGCCGACCTGGGACTGACCGGCCACGGCCAGCCTGACCGCATCACCGGAGGTGGTGGCGGCAAACTCGGCGTTGCCGGCGATTTCCTGGGTGGCGGACGCCATCTCGGTCACCGCTGTCGCCACCATGACTATCTCGTCCTGCTGCTCGCGCACCCGCTGGCTGCGAGCCTCGGCCCCCGCCGCCTGGGTCCGCGACTGGGCCGCCAGTTCGACGGTGACATCCCGCAACCGGCTGACGATGCCGTGCAACCGGGCCACGAACAGGTTGAAGTTCTGGGCCAGCAGCCCCACCTCGTCCTTGCTGTGGGCCGCGATCTGCACGGTGAGATCCCCCTCGCCGTGGGCGATGTCGGCCAGCGCCTTGGAGACCCGGCCGAGATCGGCGAAGAGGTAGTTGAACATGGCGATGAGCAGGGCGCTGAACACCAGCAGCAGCACCAGGGTCAGCCCCACCAGCTGCCACAGCAGGCTGGCGAAGGGCGCCTCCAGCACATCCTTGTACATCACCATGGCGAGCAGCCAGTCGGTGCCTGGCACCCCCTGCACCGACAGCAGCACCTCACGCCCCGCTATGGTGGCGACGTGCAGCTCGCCGTCCCGGCTCCAGCCCTCCAGAGTCGTCCCCGTGAGGCCGGGGGCCAGCTCGGCCACTTGTTTCAGGGCTAGCTCCTTCTGCGGGTGGCCGACGATGAGGCCGGAGCTGTCGAGCAGCATGGCGTAGCCCTCCCCCTGCACCTTCATGGCCAGCACCTCGTCGATCAGGGCATCCAGGGAGAGATCCGCCCCCGCCACCCCGATCACCTGACCCTGATGACTCACCGGCTCCGCCAGGGTCACCACCATCTGCTGCATGGTCACGCTGACGTAGGGCGGGGTGACGATCAGCTTGCCCGCCTTGCTGGCGCTCTGATACCAGGGGCGCACCCTGGGGTCGTAGTTGGCGGTGTTGAGGGAGGGATCGTGGCGGGTCATGGCCCCTTGCGCCGAGCCGAAATAGGTGAGGCCGAAACCGCCGGTGGTGCGGGTCTGCAGCAGGTGCGGCACCAGGGTCGCCTGGGGATTGTCGGCAATGACGGCGGCCAGGGCATCGACCGCGTGCTTGCGATCCGCCATCCAGTTGCCGATGGCCACCGAGTGGGCGTGACCGTAGTTCACCGCCTCGCTCTGGATGGCGTCAAGGGTCCGTGTTTTGAGGGTGTGGAAGGCGACGATACCGAGCAGGGCAGCCATCAGCAGCACTACCCCCAGGCTGGTCGCGAGCAGCTTGCCGCGCAACGAGAGTGTCATGACTACAAATCCTTGTGGTGACAGGAGGTCAGGAATACCCCCATATTGGTAGGGATATCGGCGGCAGCACCACTGGACTTTAGTGAATCCTTGTAATTTTTTCTTTATCAACAGCAGGAGATGCTGTGCATGCCGCCGCGACGCAGCGACCTCCGCCGATGGGGCACCAATCCTGCACCGCCTTGGGCGATCGTCGGCATGACGCCGGCATGAAAAGGCCACCCGAAGGCGGCCTCTGTGTATCCTCAGGGCAGGGGTACGCCTATTTCACCCTGGCAATGGCGGTGTTGACCCTCAGGTTGGTGGCCTCCAGGCTCGGGGTCTGGCCATGGAAGTCGAACGCCAGCTCGACACCGGGGCGAAACACCAGGCAGTGGGTGGAGCCGCCGAAGTGGAACATGCCGAGCTGATCTCCCTTCTTCACCCTGTCCCCCTCCTTCACCGTGATGTCGCAGCTCGACACCTCCGCCATCCCCACCGGCACCACGCACATCAGGCCTATCCTGGGGTTGTCGGCCTCGATGAAGATCAGCGCCCGGGTCGCCACCGAGGTGAGGAAGGGCTGGGAGTTGTTGGGGGCGCTGGGATCGGCGCCGTCGGCGTCGAGGAAGCCCTCGTACTGGTTCTCCAGGTAGTAGGTGCCATTGACCACGCGCACCTTGCGGATGGTGCCGCTCACCGGGCTGTGCCAGCGGTGATAGCTCAGGGCGCTGAGGAAGGCCTGATAGACGGTGCCGCCGTCGAACAGGGGCGCCGTGTCATCGAAGTCGAGCATGTTGTCGAGGGAATAGGGCTGACCCTTGAGCCAGAAGCGATCGCTGCGGCTCACCCCGCTCTTCACCTGCAGCGGGGCCGACTCGCAGGCGCTGACGATGACGCTGTCGTCCTCCGGCGCCGACACCGGCCGCACGCCGGGGCGGAAGGTGCGGGTGAAGAAGTCATCCCAGCAGCCGAAGCCATAGTGGGGATCCGCAGGATTGCACTGGAAGATTTGCTCGAAGCTGGCGGGCGTGGGGTTGGCGCCCTCCCCCAGGGCGGAGCAGGCCACCTGCACCATCTCGGCCTGAGCCAGCTGGCCGAGCCAGGGTACTATCAGAGTCTCCCGATCCAGCCGGCTGACCGGCTCGGTCAGCACATAGCGGGAGGCCGGGCTTTGCAGAAACTGCGCCCAGTAGCCGAGGATCTTCTTGAATTGCTGGTTGATCAAGGTATTGGCAAAGAACAGATAGCCGGAGCGGGTCGCCATGGGCCAGTCGAGCAGGGCGTTGATGGGGAAGCCGATGAGCCCGGAGGGGGACTGGCTCGGGATATCCTGATAGGCCTCGGGCGCCGTGGTCATGATGCCGTTGAGCAGGATCAGGAAGTCGTCGAAGCTCTTCAGCTCGATCTGCCCGAGCGGCGTCAGGTGCTCGTGACGCCAGGCCTCCTTGAACATGGCATCGGCCTGGGCATGCAGCAGGGGATCCGACCTGACCAGATCCTGCAGCTGGGCGATGGGGGCCACCAGCGGCCGCGGTTGCTGCGCCACATACAGCTGGAGCCGCTTGATCCAGCGTGTGATGTGGGCCTGATCCTGTGGCACCCAGCCACCGGGGCGGGACTTGTTCAGTCGGGTTTCAACGGCCTTGTTCATCATGCCTCTCCTCACTCTCGCTTCGCGTTCCCCGTTGCCGGTCGGAACGCCCGGTTGCTTGCACGCGCGCCAGTGAGGCGCAGCTCATGTGGTGTAGCACAGGGCGCCAGACAGCACGATTGCCAGAAACAACAGGGCAAAAAGCGGCAATAGCGGCTAGCGAAGCGCAATCGGGCCGAACCGTTGAGGCTCAAGGGATGTGCGGGAAGGCAGCTCAGCGAGGGCAGTCAGCCGCTGCCACCAGGATGGGTAAAGAGGATGACAGAAATGCGAAAGGCCAGCTCAATGAGCTGGCCTTTCTGAAAATGGCAGGGGCGGCAGGACTCGAACCCGCAACCATCGGTTTTGGAGACCGCTGTTCTACCAATTGGAACTACGCCCCTGCAACAAACGAGGCGAATTATACAAAGCCGGGATCAAAGGTAAAGGCTTTTTTTCTCACTTTCGATGCGATCGAACAATTCACGAGCAAATCACGGCAATTCCCGCAACCAGCCGGGGTAACTTGCTGTATTTGCAGTCCAGCCGGGGTAGGAATGGGGCATAAATGGGGGTAGGGTGAAACCAGCAACAGGGAGGTCGCTCATGCTCAATTACCGACTGCTTCAACAACTTGCGCCCCTCAACTTCCGGGATGAGCGCAAAACCGAGTCTCTGCCAGACTATCTCGAGCGGGTCTCCCCCCTGGTGCCCTTCATCCCCCAAAATGTGCTGACACAATGGATTTACCGCCATTGGCGCGGTTTTGAGTCCAACTGGAGCTTTATCGACCTCGCCCGCCACCAGTTCGAGTGCGAAGCCTGGGAGACGACCCAGGTCGTGAGCCAGATAGGCTCCCGCCACATGGAGGTGATCGAGCGTTGGGGCGAGATGCTGCGCAGCAACCGCTATGTGCGTCGTTCCTGGCTCGGTGAAGACATGCTGAGCCGGGGCACCTGGTCCGAGCCCATCATAGTGCTCGCCCCTGAGCCCGGTGCCTGCTACCCAGATGGCCCACCCCTGCCGCAGCCATATTGTCTGCTGGAGGGGCACCACCGACTCGGTTATCTGCGCAGCATGGCCACGGATGGACTGCCGCTGCAGCCTGAGCACCAGGTCTGGATTTGTCGACCCGTTCGCGACACTCAAACGTTTTTACCGGCAAATCCTGCCTCTGAAATAAATTTTTGACAATTCAAAAACCAGCCCTATAATCTGTCCGGTTTTGAAAAAGGTCGGGACAGGACGATGCCGTTTTTGATGAAAAAAGCAGCCTTGCAGACGGGTGGAGCGCACCAGAGCGGCCCCGTTGTTTCCGGTTTCCGACCCACAGATCCCCAGTTGTTTTTAAAAAGAGCCCCTGTTTCAGGGGCTTTTTTTTGTGCCAGAAAAACCTTCATTGATGTCAAAGGGAATGCAGACGATGACCAATCCACTCTATAACAAACACGTCATCTCCATCTCGGACCTGACCCGGTCCGACATGGAACTGGTGGTCGCCACCGCACAGCGGTTGAAGGCCGAACCCGACACCCGCCTGCTGAAAGACAAGCTGGTCGCCAGCTGCTTCTTCGAGGCCTCCACCCGCACCCGTCTCTCATTCGAGACCGCGGTACAACGCCTCGGTGGCAACATCATCGGCTTTGCCGACGGCGGCAACACCAGCGCCAAGAAGGGCGAGACCCTGGCCGACTCCATCAAGATCATCGGCTCCTATGCCGATGCCGTGGTGATGCGCCACCCGAAAGAGGGCGCCGCCCGTCTGGCCTCCGAGTTCTCCCGGGTGCCTGTCATCAACGGCGGTGACGGCTCCAACCAGCATCCGACCCAGACCCTGCTCGACTTGTTCTCCATCCACGAGACCCAAGGCAAGCTGGACGGCCTCAACGTGGCCTTCGTCGGTGACCTGAAATATGGCCGCACCGTCCACTCACTGGCCCAGGCCCTGAGCCTGTTCAACTGCCGCTTCTTCTTCATCTCTCCGGAAGCCCTGGCGATGCCGGACTATATCTGCGAAGAGCTGGAAGAGAAGGGCATTCAGTTCAGCGTCCACGAGACCATGGAAGAGGTGATGCCGGAGCTGGACATCCTCTACATGACCCGGGTCCAGAAAGAGCGCTTCGACGAGACAGAGTACAAGCACATGGCCGCCAAGTTCGTGCTGGAGCTGGCGACTCTGGAAGGGGCCAAGCCCACCATGAAGATCCTGCATCCCCTGCCCCGGGTCGACGAGATCGAGGTCGCTGTCGACAAGACTCCCCACGCCTACTACTTCCAGCAGGCAGAAAACGGGGTCTATGCACGCCAGGCGCTGCTGGCACTGGTACTGAACGAAACCGTCTAAGGGAAAAGGGGAACATCATGTCCGAGAAGAACCAACTGCAAGTCGAAGCCATCCGTCACGGCTCCGTCATCGACCACGTCCCCGCCGGCCAGGGTATCAAGATCCTCAAGCTGTTCCAGCTGATCGAGACCCAGGAGCGGATCACCGTCGGCTTCAACCTGAAATCCGGCGCCCTGGGCAAGAAGGATCTCATCAAGATAGAGAACACCCGGCTGACCGAGCAGCAGGCCAACCAGCTGGCGCTGTTTGCTCCGACCGCGACCGTCAACATCATCGAAGACTTCGCCGTGGTGAAAAAGCACCAGCTGAAGCTGCCGGAGTTCATCGCCGGGGTCTTCCACTGCCCCAACTCTAACTGCATCTCCCACAACGAGCCGGTGGACAGCTACTTCCGGGTGCGCGAAGTGAAGGGCGCGGTGCGCATGAAGTGTAAATACTGCGAGAAATCCTTCACCCAGGACATCGTCAGCGAACGCTATTGATTTTCCGCCTGCAATTGATATCCATGTGGGCCCCATTGGGCCCATTTTTGACCCCTGTCACATCACTTATTCCCCCTTTAGTTATAATTTGCCATCTCGCAACGGCTAGACATCGCTCATCACCTACCGAAATGCTCGTCATCAGTGTTTTTCGCTATGAAAAACAGGCATGACAGACTGAGCGCCATAGCCATCTGTCATCGTCAAAGGAAGTCGCCATGGTCAAGACCCTCAGTCGCCCCCCGGAACAGGAGTCCGACCTGGCCCAGCTCGATGCCTGCCGCCAGATCATCGGCCAGCACTGCTACAGCACCCAGGAAGAGATCCGCCGCGAGCTGGCGGAGCGCGGCTTCGCCGACATCAGCCAGTCCACCATCTCCCGTCTGCTGCGCCGCCTCGGCGTCGCCAAGGCCCAGAATGCCAATGGCAAGAAGGTCTACACGCTAGTGGATGATCAGCTGGAACCCGCCGGCAGCACCCGCTCCGTACACGACATGGTGCGCGCCGTGGTGCACAACCAGCAGATGGTGCTGGTGCACACCACCCCGGGAGCCGCGACCGTGGTAGCCCGTTTGCTGGATCGCCACGCCGATCCCGAGATCCTGGGGGCCGTGGCCGGCAACGATGTGGTGCTGATAGCCCCGCGCCACATCAGCCGCACCCGCCAGGCCCATGCCGCCGTGGTGCGCACCCTGGAGCATGCGCGCTAAGCCAAGCCCGCATGCAGCAAGGCGACCCCTGGGTCGCCTTTTTGTTGCCTGTCATCCTGTGGCCATAAAAAAACGGGAGCCTTCAGGCTCCCGTTGCGTCTTGCTTGTCATCCCTCAGGAGAGCATGGCCCCCAGGCTCAGGCAGGCCACGATCAGCACGGTCAGCAGACCGAGCAGGGGCGCCACCCACTTCAGCCAGCGTACATAGGGCACCTTGGCAATCGCCAGGCCACCCATGACCACGGCGGAGGTCGGAGTCACCAGGTTCACCAGACCGGAGGCGGACTGGTAAGCGGTCACCACCAGCTCGCGACCCACGTTGGCGAAGTCGGCGAGCGGCGCCATGATCGGCATGGTCAGCACCGCCAGACCGGAGGAGGACGGCACCAGGAAGGAGAGCACCACTTCCAGCACGAACATCACGTTGATGAACACCACTGTGGAGAGGCCGGTGACGATCCCTTCCGCGCTGTTCAAGATGGTGTGGGTGATCATGCCATTGTCCATCACCACCACGATACCGCGAGCGATACCAATGATGAGGGCCACGCCGAGCAGGTCACGGGCACCGTCGATGAAGTTGGAGGTCAGCTCCTCCTCGCTCATGCGGGAGATGAGGCCGACGATGATGGCGGCGGCCAGGAAGACGCCGGAGATCTGCGCCATCCACCAGCCGAGCACGGCCACCCCGTAGATCATCACGGCGAAGGCGGCGACGAAGATACCCAGCACGATCTTGCGGGTCAGGGTGAACTCCAGCATCTCGTCACTCTTGTTGCCGAGGAAGTGGGCGCGGTTCTCTTCCCACTTGTCGGCCACCAGGGACTTGCTGGGATCGTTGCGCACCATCTTGGCATAACGCATCACATAGGCGACGCACAGCAGCCAGCCGGCGACCAGCATGGCGACCCGCAGCCAGATGCCGTCGGTGAAGGAGATGCCAGCGGCGTTGGCGGCGATCACGGTAGCGAACGGGTTGATGGTGGAGCCCAGGGTACCGATGCCGGCGCCGAGCAACACGGTCGCGGCAGCCACGACCGGGTCGAAGCGGGCGGCCATCATCACGGGCACCAGCAGGGTGTAGAAGGGCAGCGACTCTTCCGCCATGCCGTAGATGGTGCCCCCTGCGGCGAACAACGCCATCAGGATCGGGATCATCCACTCCTCGCGGCCACGCAGACGATCGGTGACGCGCTCGATACCGGCATCGATAGCACCTGTCTTGGTCACAATGCCAAGGAAGCCGCCGATGATCAGGATGAAGAGGGAGACGTCGATGGCGCCTGCCTCATAGGTGTCGTGGTTGTAGAGGCCGTCGATGGGTGCCAGCAGCACGTCGACTATCCCCTGGGGATTGGCATCCACCAGCTTGTAGGTACCGGCCACCGGCACTTCCTTGCCGAGGGCTTCATTCATTACCATGTCGTATTTGCCGGCCGGCACTATCCAGCTCAGGGCGGCCACCAGGGCGATCAGCACAAACAATATGGTGTAGGCTGACGGGAACTTGAATTTGGTCATGGTCCAGCTTCCTTCTGTGGTGCGGTATCCATGTATCTGCGGGTCGTAGGGTTAGAGGTATTATGCCGCTGTCACATGGTCGAAAAGCCGGGGGTCACCCCCCGGCACCACTACTGCGACCTTAGTCGCCCAGCGTAGCAACCATCACTGCCTTGATGGTGTGCATCCGGTTTTCGGCCTCGTCGAATACTATGCTGTGCTCGGATTCGAACACGTCCTCGGTCACTTCCAGACCCTTCATGCCGTATTTGTCAGCCACTTCCTTGCCCATGGTGGTCTCGTCGTTGTGAAACGCCGGCAGGCAGTGCATGAACTTCACATCCGGGTTCTTGGTGGCGTTGATGACGTCCATGTTGATCTGATACGGGGTCATCAGTTTGACGCGCTGATCCCAGGCTTCTTTCGCTTCACCCATGGAAACCCAGACGTCGGTGTAGAGGAAGTCGGCACCCAGCACACCCTCTTTCACGTCTTCGGTCAGGTGGATGCGGGCACCGGTTTCTTCGGCAATCTGGCGGCACTTGGCGACCAGCTCCTCTTCCGGCCAGAAGGCCTTGGGGGCAACCAGGCGGATGTCCATGCCCATCTTGGCGGCACCGACCATCAGGGAGTTGCCCATGTTGTTGCGGGCGTCACCCAGGTAGGCGAACTTGATCTGATCCAGGCGCTTGCCCTTGCCGTGCTCCAGCATGGTCATGAAGTCGGCCAGGATCTGGGTCGGGTGGAATTCGTTGGTCAGGCCGTTCCAGACCGGTACGCCGGCGTGGGCGCCCAGCTCTTCCACGATCTCCTGGCCATAGCCACGGTATTCGATGCCGTCATACATGCGGCCAAGCACGCGGGCGGTGTCCTTCATGGACTCCTTGTGACCGATCTGGGAACCGCTTGGGCCGAGGTAGGAGACCTGGGCGCCCTGGTCGAAGGCCGCCACTTCGAACGCACAACGGGTGCGGGTAGAGGTCTTCTCGAAGATCAGGGCGATGTTCTTGCCGGTCAGATGCTTGCGCTCATAGCCACCGTATTTGGCCTTCTTCAGGTCGATGGCGAGATCGATCATGTATTGGATTTCGCGCGGGGTGAAGTCCAGCAGTTTCAGGAAGTTACGGTTACGCAGATTAAAAGCCATGATGAGTTCTCTCTATATTTGTTCAGACCAAGTTGGGCAGTGTTATTGACTACGCAGTTGTTCAGGCCAGAGCATTGGCTCAGGCATTGACGGTATGGGTGGCGACGATATTGGTGCCAGCTTCGCCTCTGAGGATGGCCAGACCATCTTCCAGGGAACCGATCCCGACCATGCCGCCGGTCGCCTTGACGAATTCGCAGGACG
This sequence comes from Aeromonas sp. QDB31, assembly GCF_027707605.1. Classification (NCBI taxonomy): domain Bacteria; kingdom Pseudomonadati; phylum Pseudomonadota; class Gammaproteobacteria; order Aeromonadales; family Aeromonadaceae; genus Aeromonas; species Aeromonas sp. QDB31. Next base: position 75,032 of record NZ_JAPCIX010000007.1, read on the forward strand.
CTTCGACCTTGGGCCCCATGGAGCCGGCATCGAACTGCACGCCAGCCAGCTCGTCCGGGCTGGTGATCCGCAGTGGACGCTGGGTCGGCTTGCCCCAATCCAGGTAGACGGCATCGGCATCGGTCAGGATCAGCAGGGCGTCGGCCTTGATCTGCTTGGCCAGGTAGGCGGCAGACATGTCCTTGTCGATGACGGCTTCGATACCGGTCAGGCACTGGCCATCCCAGGTCACCGGAATGCCACCACCACCGGTACAGATGATGAGGTGACCCTGGGCGATCAGGGTTTCGATGGCGTCGCCTTCGACGATGCGCTGGGGCAGCGGGGACGGCACCACGCGGCGGAAGAACTTGCCGTCGGCCTTGACGCTCCACTGCTTCTCGGCAGCCAGGGCGCGGGCTTCCGACTCTTCGTAGACGGGACCGATAAACTTGGTTGGGTTGGCGAAGGCAGGATCCTTGGGATCGACCTGGACCTGGGTCAGCAGCGCGGTGACGTTGCGGCTCGGCATCAGGTTCTTCAGTTCCTGGATCAGCATGTAGCCGATCATGCCCTGGGACTCGGCGCCCAGCACATCCAGGGGATAGGGTGCGACCTTGGTGTAGGCGCTGTTTTGCAGGGCCAGCAGGCCGACTTGCGGGCCGTTGCCGTGCACCAGTACCACGTTGTAATCCTCGGCGATGCGGGCGATGGTCTTGGCGGCGGTGGCGATGTTCTTGCGCTGGATGTCAGCTTCAAGCGGCTCACCACGACGGAGCAGGGCATTGCCACCCAGGGCGACGACGACAGTTGGTTTTTTCATGATGTTACTCTCGAGTCTTGGGGTAAGTGGCGCCAGCCTCTGCCGGCGCCACGCCGTCTTGTCAGATGCCGTCACGTTCCATCGGGCAGCTCATGCAGCGGGCGCCGCCGCGGCCACGTCCCAGCTCTTCACCCGGGATGGGCAGCACTGTGATGCCAGCCTTGTCGTACTTCTCGTTGGTGTAGGTGTTGCGCTCGTAGCCCACGACCACGCCGGGACGCACGGTCAGCACGTTGTTGGCGTCGTTCCACTGCTCGCGCTCGGCCTCGAAGCTGTCACCGCCGGTGGTGATGAGTTTGAGCTGACCCACCCCCAGCGCCTTCTCGATGGCGGTCACGAAGTAACCCTCTTCCTTGATGTTCATGCCGGTGGCGCCGCCCGGGGTCAGGCTCCAGCAGTTCACATCCTTGCGGATGACCTCCGGATAGACGGAGAAGGTGTCTATGTCCATGTGGGTCATGACGGTATCCAGGTGCATGCAGCTGCGGTGTTTCGGCAGTTGCATGGCGATGACCTGCTTGGCCTGGCCGTGCTTGAACAGGCCGCGCGCCAGGTGCTCGACCCCTTGTGGCGTGGTGCGCTCGGACATGCCGATCAGCACGGCGCCACGGCCGATGACCAGAACGTCGCCCCCTTCGATGGTGGAGTTGTCGTAGTCACGATCCTCATCACCGAAGTACTTGATGAAGTCCTGACCGGCGAACTGCGGGTGCCAGCGGTAGATGGCCTTCACATGGTTGGTTTCGCGACGACGGGCGGACTTGGCCATGGGGTTGATGGAGACGCCACCGTAGACCCAGCAGGAGGTGTCACGGGTAAAGAGGTGATTGGGCAGCGGCTCGATGATGAAATCGGTCGGGGCGTGCATGCCGACCACCATGTTGACGCCGCTGTAGGGCATCTCTGAGTAGGTCAGGCCACCGGAGAGGATGCGGGCCAGTTCGCGGTGCGGCATATCAGCCAGGAAGCAGCGCACGTCATTGGCAAGGGAAGAACCGAGGCGATAATCGGACACCTGATGTTGCAGCAGCCAGGTTTTGGCTTCCGGTACATCCAGGGTCTCGGCCAGCAGGTTGGTCAGCAGGAAGACTTCGACATTCTGATCGCGCAGTACCTGAGCGAATTTGTCGTGCTCCTGACCGGCACGTTCAACCGACAGGACATCATCAAACAGCAGGTCCTGACAGTTGGAGGGGGTCAGACGCTTCAGACTGAGGTTGGGGCGATGCAACATGACACGACGCAATTGGCCAACTTCAGAACCTACATAAAATTTGCTCATGATTATATTCCGTCTAGCAGTGGTCCCTGCGAGTGATTGAATAGATTCCTTCTATTCTGGCTCGTGGCTAAGGCGGGATATTCTTTATGTAGGGTACTCAGCTTGTGTTCTATCCTGCCCTTGCCTTTCGTGACAGAGGTTAGGACTAGCAATCACTGCAAACTTGGACATTGATCACATTCACTCGAGACTGAATAAAATCAGGAGTTAATTTATGATGGAGTTTACATAAATGACATTTACCCATTAATGCTGACTGCATTATTACGCAATAAAGGCAGTATTTATTTCATAAAGATAGCGTTTTAATTCATGTGTGATATCTATAAATGGATATGAGATATTAAAAATAACCAATAAAATCAAATGCATGGACTTGTGTTATTTTTTGTTTGAATTTTATGCGCTCATCCATGCATTTATCCTCATAAATGCTCCCTTCCCTCACCACATAAATAGTCATCTGCATCCCTTCGCCTGAATAATCCATCTCTTGTCCCAGATCATGGCATCGGCCCCAACCCGCACGGACAGCCCTCCGTATCAGGGTGCTCATCACATCTCCTTTATATGGATATGCATTCTGATCGCATCCTGACGATGCTTTTCTCACCAGGCCCATTGCATCCAGGTTTTAAAGTTTTTTCATTAGTTGAATTTATTGCGCCACCTTGCGCAGCTCCCCGGTTCGCCTTAACTCAGAAAGTGATCAGGATCACGCTGTTTTTCTATCACCAAGGAGATAACCATGAAGATCAAATCGCTGTTTCTGCTCGTCGCCCTGGTTCTACCCATGGTCCCGGCTCTGGTTCAGGCCCAGGGTGCTCCCGCCATGCCGCTGGTGGTGTGCCATGTTGACCAAGCCCCACAGATGCTGGTGCCCGCCTACCTGTGCCAATGGTATGGTGGTCAGCAACATCACTGATACTGCCCCCAGGGGGAGGATCCCTCCTCCTGGCTTGTCAGCGTCCCACGCCGGTATACCCCTCCCCCGATAGCCAGCTCCTGTCAGCTGCTTCCGGCCAGCAACCCCATGCAACCCTCCGTGTCCCCCCTCAACCCAACCTGGCACAGGTACCTCTGCCCCTGAATGCTGTCGGCCCGGCTCGCCTATCCGCAATCGACTCTGACCCTGGTGACTTTTCTGAACCTCAGTTAAACGAGCTGTGAGACATTCGCCATAGATGGCGTAAGTAAAGCGCCTCAAAAATTCTCGCCATAGTCGGAAAAGTAGAGCAAAAAAACCGCACTTAAAAATCACAAGATCATGATTTTAAAAGAAATGCCATCATTATCATTTCTCGAGAAACGAGTTTCGAAAAAACGTTTTTCAACATGCCGTTGTCGTCCCCCGAGAAATCCTTATAGTTATTCCTGCACGGACGCAATGAAGTCGGTCAGGAAGACTGGCTGCCAGGGTTGGGCAAATGGACTCACCACAGGATGTGGTAAAGGACACCTCCCAGGACGGAGAAAGTGCGACGGGAACGGATGACTCGTCAGGCCATGATGGCTAAAGGACACCCCAAAGGATTGGGAAGGGGAAACCTAAAGGAAGAGGTATAGTCAGGGATTGCAGGGAGCAACTTCGTTCAAGGATATGAGCGATAAGACTATCGGGGGCGACGCAAGTCGCCCCCATCTTTTTTTGGGAATTTTTCACACTTTCCCGGTGAGCTGCCACCCTGACCACGGCGGCCAGGGTGCCCATCACCAGTACAGCCGACCTTACTCCAGCCGGAAGTGCCCCACTATCTCCCGCAGCCTGTCATAGGTGTGCTGCATGGAGGTCGAGCTCTCCACCGTCCTCTCGCCATTGCCCTTGAGCTGGGTGATCACCTCGGCGATGGCGCTCATGTTGCGGTTGATCTCTTCGGCAACCGCGCTCTGCTGCTCCGCCGCGGTGGCGATGTGGCTGATGAGATCGTTGATTTCCACCACTTCCCCCGCCATCAGATCCAGCGACGCATTCACCTTGCTGGTGTTCTCTGCCGCATCCTGACAGCTCTGCCGGGTGTTCCCCATGGCCGCTACCACGGTCTGGGTCCCCCGCTGCAACCGAGTCAGCATGGTCTGGATCTCGGCGGTGCTCTTCTGGGTACGACCCGCCAGGGATCGCACCTCATCGGCGACCACGGCAAACCCGCGCCCCTGCTCACCGGCCCGGGCGGCCTCGATGGCGGCGTTGAGCGCCAGCAGGTTGGTCTGCTCGGCGATGCCGCCGATGACCCCCAGGATGGAGCCTATCTGCTGCACATCCTGCTGCATGGCGGTGATGGAGTGGGCGGTGGCTTCCACCTCCGTCACCAGCGCGGTGACGCTGGCCATGGCCTGATCCACCACCCGGCGTGATTGGCTCGCCAACTGCTGGCTCTGACCGGTCAGCTGGGCCGTGCTGGCTGCGCTCTCCGACACCGAGACGGCGGTGCGGCTCATCTCGTTGATGGCGGTGACGACCTGCTCCGTCTCCCGCACATGCTCGGCCAGCAGCCCCTGGGCCGACCCCGTTTGCCTGGCCAGACCCGAGATCCCCTCATTGAGCTGGCCGCTGGCCTGGCGCACCTCTCCCATCATTTCCTGCAACCGCTCGATGAAGCGGTTTATGCCGGCCGAGATCTGGCCGAGGTCGTCCGTGCTGGTCACCGTCAGACGGCGGGTCAGATCACCACTGCCCCGGGACAGCTCCTGCACCAGATCGCGCAGGGAGAGGATGGGGCGATAGGCCAGGTTGAGGGCCACCATGGAGATCAGCAGCACCAGGGCAGCCACCCCAAGCAGGGCCAGGGTGATCTTGCCGTTGAGCGCCTGGGTCATGGCCCGGATGTAGTCGAGATCGATATAGCCGGTCAGGGTCCAGCTGCTACCGCGGATATCCAGCTTGTTGGGACGGCTCTCCGTCTCTCCCTGGGGCTTGCTGCTGTAGAGTACCTGGCCCTGACTGTCGCTCAGGGAGAAGTAACGCCCCTCCCCGCTCACCTTCGCCAGCAGCGCCTTGAACTCGCTCATGTTGAGGTAATAGAGATAGGCGGAATCGGCACCACGGGGCACCAGGATGGAGATCACCGGCTTGCCGTCCAGTTGCTCCAGCGGGCTGACGGTGATCTGGTTGTTGGCGGCGGGGATCAGCTTGCGCAGAGCCTCGACCCTGGCCTTGTCGTCGATGACCCCGTTCACGTCGAACGCCATGTCACCGATCACCTTGACGATGTTGTGAAAACCGGTCTCCTGCAGCGCCTTCTTGACGCTGGTCACCCCGAGGTTGAGATTCGCCGCCAGCAGCACCTTCTGGTTGATGTCACCGGCCAGCTTCTCCTTGACCAGGGTGATCTGCTCGTTGATGTTCTGGGTCGCCTGGGTGCGGATGTAGCCACTGATGAAGTGATTGACGCTGAACCAGGCGGTGCCGATGGTGACCAGGATGGCGAGCAGCAGCAGAACGTTGATTTTGACTTTGAATGGCATGGGGTGGGTCCCTCCAAATAGAAAGGGCCGGAACATGACCGGCCCTTTCTGCCAATGCTTACTTCTTCTTGGCGTACTTCATTGAGTCCAGGGCAACCGCCAGAATGATGATGCCGCCCTTGATGATGAACTGCCAGTAGGGGCTGACCCCGATATAGGTCAAACCATAGTTGATCAGGGTAAAGATGAGTACCCCGGTGATGACACCGGCGACAGTCCCTACACCACCGGCAAAGGAGACACCGCCCACCACGCAGGCCGCGATGGCATCGAGTTCATACATGAAACCGAGGTTGTTGGTGGCGCTGCCGATCCGGCCTGCTTCCAGCATGCCGCCGAAGGCGTAGAAGACACCGGCCAGGGCGTAGATGATCACCAGATTGACCGCCACGTTGACGCCGGAGACCTTGGCAGCTTCCGGGTTGCCGCCGATGGCAAAGATGTTCTTGCCAAAGCGGGTCTTGTTCCACAGCACCCAGACGAAGACGCTGGCGATGGCCGCATAGAAGGTCAGGTACGAAAGCTTGAATCCTCCTATCCGGATAAAGCCCTGCGCGAAGCTGGAGAAGCGAGGGTCGAAGCCGGCCACCGGAGAGGCACCCACCGAATCAAAATAGAGGGAGTTGATGCCGTAGACGATGATCATGGTGCCCAGAGTGGTGATGAAGGGCGTCACGTTCAGGTAGGCCACGATCAGGCCGTTGACCAGACCGATCAAGGCACCCACCGCACAGACCAACAGGATTACCGCCGGAATGGGTACTTCACCCAGGCTGGGGAACACCTTGTTGACGTTGGTCAGGGCCTGCAGCATGGTGGCCGCGATCAGCGCCGCCAGACCGACCTGACGACCGGCCGACAGGTCCGTCCCCTGGGTGATGATGATCCCCGCCACCCCGAGGGCGATGATGACCCGCACCGAGGACTGAGTCAGGATGTTGCTGAGGTTGGTGAGACTCAGGAAGGATGGCTCCTGGATCACGATAACCATGAGCAGCACCAGCAGCACCAAGTAGATGGCGTTTTCCTTGAGCGCCTGCATCAGATTGAAATTTTTAGCCGACTCCATAAATGTCTTCCTGTCTCTAGAGGTACAGAGATGCCAGGCGCAGTATCTCGCTCTGGTCAGTTTCTTTGGTATTGACGATCCCGGCGACCCGGCCATTGCTCATCACCATGATGCGGTCGGTGATCCCCAGCAGTTCGGGCATTTCGGACGAGATGATGATGATCCCTTTGTCCTTCTTCGCCAGCTCCAGGATGAGCTGGTAGATTTCGAACTTGGCCCCGACGTCTATGCCCCGGGTCGGTTCATCCAGCATCAGGATCTCCGGCTGGGTCAGCAGCCAGCGGCCGATGATGACCTTCTGCTGGTTGCCCCCGGAGAGGGAGCCAATCTGTGTCTGCTGGGTCGGCGTCTTGACGCGCATGGAGTCGATGACCCATTGGGTATCGCTCTTCATCTTGTTGTCGCTGAGCAGCCCCATGGATCCCTTGTAGTTGTCCATGTTGGCGATCAGGGAGTTGAAGGCGATGTCGAGACGGGAGTAGATCCCGGTGGAGCGGCGCTCTTCCGTCACCAGGGCGAAGCCGTTCTGGATCGCCTCATGGGCGTTGCGATTGGCGACTTCCTTGCCGTGCAGCTTGATGACACCGTCGCTGTGATCGCGGATACCGAACAGGGTCTCGACGATGTCGGTGCGCTTGGCCCCCACCAGACCGGCAATGCCGAGGATCTCCCCCTTGTGCAGGTTGAAGCTCACGTCCTTGATGGAAGGCTGATTCTTGGCCGTCAGGCGCTCGACTTCGAGGATCACCTCTTTCGGCTGGTTGGTTTTCTCCGGGAAGCGCTGGGTCAACTCACGACCGACCATCATGCCGATGATCTGATCCATGGTCATACCCTGCAGCGGCTGGGTCGCCACCCACTGGCCATCCCGCAATATGGTGATCTCGTCACAGAGCTGGAAGATCTCTTCCATCTTGTGGGAGATGTAGACGATGCCGCACCCCTTGTCCTTCAACTTGTTGATGATCTTGAAGAGGTGGTTGACCTCTTTCTCGGTCAGGGAGGAGGTGGGTTCGTCCATGATGACGATCTTGGCGTCATAGGAGAATGCCTTGGCGATCTCGATCATCTGCATCTGGGAGACGGAGAGGGTGCCGACCTTGACCCTTGGGTCTATGTCGATGTCCAGTTCGTCGAAGATGCGCTTGGTGTCGTCATACATTTTGCCGTGGTCGATGAACCAGCCCTTGGTGGGGTAGCGACCGAGCCACATGTTGTCCATCACGGTGCGTTGCAATACCAGGTTCAGCTCCTGGTGCACCATGGATACGCCATTCTCCAGCGCCTCTTTGGAAGAGGTGAAGTTGATCTCCTCGCCCTTGAAGAAGATCTTGCCCTGATCCTTCTCGTAGATGCCGAACAGGCACTTGAGCAGCGTGGACTTCCCTGCGCCATTCTCGCCCATCAACGCATGCACAGAATGAGGACGGACCCGTAAATTGACATTATCGAGTGCCTTGACGCCAGGAAAGCTCTTACTGACGTCAATCATCTCCAACAGCCATTCTGATTGTTGCCGTGTTGTCATATCAGCCATCACATCTGGTTGAAAAAAGGGCAAGGGGATCTCCCTTGCCCTGAGGGGAGGAATTACTCGAATTGGGACAGGTTGTCTTTGTCTACGCCCACGTAGGCAACGCGCACGACCTTGTTGTCGATCTTCCAGTTGGTGCCTTCACCGGCCGGCTTGCCTTCAGCCAGATTCTTGGTCAGCTCGAAGGTCGCCTTGGCCTGGTTGGCCGCATCGTTCAGCACTGTACCCGCCATGGCACCGCTCTTGACCATGGCCAGCGCTTCCGGCAGGGCATCGACGCCGAACACCGGGATGGCAGTCTTGCCCTGGGCTTTCAGGGATTCAACAGCACCCATTGCCATGCCGTCGTTGTTGGCAATGACCACTTCGATCTTGTTGGCGTTGGGGCCGGAGATCCAGGCGTCCATCTTGTCTTTCGCCATGGCGGTATCCCACATACCGGTATCCATGTGCAGCTGCTCGGTCTTGACGCCGCCGTCATTCAGAGTCTTGACGACGTAGGTGGTACGGGCTTCCGCATCCGGGTGGCCCGGCTCGCCCTTGAGCAGCACGAACTGGATGACGCCATCCTTGTTTAGATCCCACTCCGGGTGTGCCTTCCAGTGCTTGGCGATCAGCTGGCCCTGGATGATCCCTGACTCCTTGGAGTCGGTGCCCACGTAGTAGGCCTTGTCATAGCTGGCCAGATCGGCCGCGCTCGGTTCCTTGTTGTAGAACACCACGGGGATCTCGTCGGCACGGGCTTTCTCGATCACGACAGGGGCCGCAGCCGGGTCAACCAGGTTGATGGCCAGCGCCTTCACGCCCTTGGCGAGCAGCACGTCGATCTGGTCGTTCTGCTTGGACTGGTCATTCTGGGAGTCATTCATCAGCAGCTCCACACCGGGATTGGCTACCGCTTCCTTCTCGATGGCCTTGCGCACTACCGCCATGAAGTTGTCGTCATACTTGTAGACGGTGACACCGATACGGGTATCGGCCTGGGCTTGTGCTCCCGCCATCAGTCCCATCAGCAAGGTGGCAACTGTCGTGAGTTTTTTCATTGTTATGCTCCGATCTCTAATATCTGTTTTTGTAGGGAATGCTGTACACCGTTTGAACTGGCGCCAGCCTAATGTAATCAGTTTGTTGTGTGACGGTCTGTGATCATGGCAACAAAATGAAAACGTTTACACTCTGTTACATAGAAGCAATATTGTTAAAAATTAAATAGTTATGTAAGTTAAGGCCTCCTTCGAGGCCTCACCATCCAAGACTAGTCCATCTAGCGAAAAATGCAGTTCCAGCTGTAACTTCCAGGCAACAACCAGAATTCAGGCCGCACGCTCTGGCTCCAGGAGTCATCGCCCCCTACACCCATGTGGAAACCATCCAGACAGAGGTGTACTCCCCCCTGGGCCACCAGATCGGTCTGATGACGGGCCTGGGCAAGCTGTTGCTGGCTGTAGTGGCTGACGCTGAAGTGGAACTTGCCCTCGATGCTCACCTCTGCGAGCCGCAGCTGACGGGTATCGCAACGCAATCCGTTGTCGGTCGGGAACACATAGGGGGTGTGCAGGGCCGCAATCGGCAGCTGCCAGCGATGGAGGTCGGCGGCAAGCAGCCTGTCCGGGTAGTTCTCGTGGGGACCGCGCCCCAGCCAGCTCACTTCGTCGACCTCGCCGGCCAGCCAGAGCCTGGCGCCGATGCGGGGCAGCGACGGCATGTCGGCAGCGATCTCCACCTCGATGTGCAGCGTCATGACGCCATCGGCATCGAACCTGTGGTGCCAGCGGGTCAGTATCTTCAGCTCGTCGGCCACGAAGTAGCCATGAAGCACCGTGATGAGACCCTGAGCCGGGCTCGCCTCCAGGCCGAGGCAGCGGTGCTGCAGATCATTGAGCCCGGCCTCCTGCCAGCGGGCAATCCAGGCATTGGGATCCGCGTGATCCGCCTCGCTGGTGCCAATGTCGTTGTCAAGCGGCGCCCGGTAGAAGTGATCGGCGATGGCGTCACGCAGCTGTTCACGGCCCTGCTTCTGCCAACTGCTGATACGGCCGCTGGCCTTGTCCAGCCGCCACTCGCTGCCCGCAGCACGCACCAGCCAGTGGTCAGGCTGCTCGCTCAAGGGGGCGGGAGCCCGGGTAACGGGCATGGCCAGAGGAGTCGGCAACATGCATTGCTGACGCGCCACCTCGTGACCCGCCCCAGCCCAGGCCGTGGCGGTGGGCTGCACTATGGCCAGATCCAGCCAGGCGAGGGCGCCCGCGGCAAAGCCGGGCAGCCGCTCCAGCAGGGTCAGCGTTGCCCGCCCCTGAGGCACGAGCGCGAGTGGGCACTCGCCCTGGCTCAGCACCACTCCGTCCTCCAGCAGTTGCCAACGCAGCACTTCGTTGTCCGTGGTGCGGAACAGGTATTCGCTATGGACCTCCACCGTCAGCGGCTTCTGGCCTACCAAGGACAGCACGAAGGGTTGCTGGGCCCGCTTCGCCTCGAACAAGGCGGCATGAGGCGTGCGATCAGGGAACAGCAGGCCGTTGCAGCAGAACTGGCGATCGTTGGGAAGATCGCCGAAATCACCACCATAGGCCCAGAAATGACGGCCATCGTCGGTCTGCTTGTCTAGCCCCTGATCCACCCAATCCCACACGAAACCGCCTTGCAGACGGGGATGATCGCGAAACGCCTGCCAGTAGTGGGCGTAACCCCCCAAGCTGTTGCCCATGGCGTGGGCATATTCGCAGAGGATCAGCGGCCGGGTCTCTTCCGGCAGACCTATCCACTTGGCCAGCGCCCACTTGGGCACAGCCGGGAAAGGCTGATCCTGATGGGTGCGGGCATACATGGGGCAGATGATGTCGGTGGCCGGGGTATCGGCCCCGCCCCCTTCGTACTGGACCGCGCGGCTCGGATCGGCCCGTTTGACCCACTGGTACATGGCGTCATGGGCCGGACCATAGCCGGATTCGTTGCCCAGCGACCAGATGATGATGCTGGGGTGATTGAAGTCACGCGCCACCATGCGGGTGACCCGCTCGAGGAAGGCGTTGCTCCAGGCGGGATCCTGTGCCAGCCGCCCCATGGGGGTCATGCCGTGGGTCTCCAGGTTCGCCTCGTCCACCACATAGAGGCCGAGCCGGTCACACAGTCGGTAGAACTCGGGATGATTAGGGTAGTGGGAGCAGCGCACCGCGTTGAAGTTGTGCTGCTTCATCAACCGCAGATCCTGCTCCATGGCGGCCGGGGTTACCACATGGCCCCAGGCGGGATCGTGTTCGTGGCGATTGGCGCCGCGAATGAGCAACGGTTGGCCGTTGACCCTCAGCAAGCCGCCCTTGATCTCCACCGCCCGAAAACCCACGTCATGGGCCTCGCTCTCGATGGGCTCGTCCTGCTCGTCCAGCAGGGTCAGGGTCAGTCGATACAGATGCGGCGTCTCGGCGCTCCACTTGTGCGGCGCCGCGACCTCCAGCCACAGCTCGGCTCTGTCTGTGTAGGCACCCTTCTCGTCGATGGGGCCGGTACCGAGGGGCTGACGCAGGCGGGCAACCGGCTGCTCACCGAAATAGAGGTTCGCCTCCACCGCCAGCCCGGCGCCTTCATTGACCTGCAGCGCCACCTTGAGACGGGCATCCCGGTAGCAGGCGTCCAGCACCGGGGTCAGCCGCACGTCCAGCAGCCGGCGCTCGGGTTTGTGCAACAGGCTGACGGAGCGGAAGATGCCGCTCATGCGCCACATGTCCTGATCCTCCAGATAGGAGCCATCGGACCAGCGCAGCACCAGCACGGCCAGCCGGTTGGTGCCTGCCTGCAGGAAGTCGCCGAGATCGAATTCGGCGGGCAGTCTGCTGTCCTGGGAGTAACCGACCCAGCGGCCGTTGCAGAACAGATGGAAAGCGCTGTCCACCCCGTCGAAGATGATGCGGGTCTGACCGCTGTCCAGCCAGTCGACGGGCAGTTCAAACTCGCGGGAATAACAACCGGTGGGATTCTCTGCCGGCACCCGGGGCGGATCGCAGGGGAAGGGGTACTTGATGTTGGTATAGATGGGGCGATCAAACCCCTGCAGTTGCCAGTTGCCAGGTACCCTGATGAGGGTCGAGTCGGGCAGATCCTCGTTCAGCCACTCCTCGGGCACCAGCTCGGGGGCCCCGAAGAAGGAGAAACGCCAGTCGCCGTCGAGCAGCATGCGGGACGGCGAAGGGAGCCCGGCACGGGCATCGGCCTCGCTGCGCCAGCTGAACAAGGGGGTATGGGCAGGCAGACGATTCACCGAGGTAATCGCCTGGGTCTGCCAGTCCTGACGGGCCACTATCTCCCTGAGCATTCTTCTCTCTCCCTGCATGAACGCCGATAACGCATGCAGTGTAGGGGAGTTTTGCCCGATGATCGGCGATCCCGCTCACACAGATGTAAACGATTACACCTGTTTTGTTAAGTAAAACAGAGTAAAAATTAGCTAAATGAGGGTAAAAGATCGCTCCGTAGGATAGTCAGGCTGAAACAGGATGATCCTGACGGGGGAACCGTGGAAAAAGAGAGAAATATCGAGTTTCGAATGGCGACTTTTAGGGCAAGTCATCAGAGGCGGCTACTCAACTGCCTCCAATCCACCGTCAGAAGGCGGCAAGAAACATCACCTTCAGAGTCTGGGGAATGCCATCGGAAGGCGGTTGAGCAGAGACAGGCGGGCGCCATCAAGCGGCAGTTGAACAGGGGCGTGGGCGTCTATCGGTGCCTCAGTCCCCACTCCACCGCCATGACAGAGGCAGAGGGCACACCCGATGGGTACGACCGAGTGGCGGTTGATTAGAGACTGGGGCGCTTCGCAGCAGCATGAGCCAGTAGACATGCCCCAACCGCCGTCACGCCACCGCCATGACGGCGGCAAGGAGACGCAACGATCAGAGCCTGACGGGCGCCACCGAGTGGCGGTTGATAAGGGTCGGGGTGTAGATCCGGCTCTGCACCGTCTCGCTCTCCCCTGCGGCGAGTTGCAACGCCAGCTTGGCGGCCTGGGCGGCCATCAGTTCGATGGGATAACGCATGGTGGAGAGCTTGGGCCTCAGGTATCTGGCATAGATGATGTCATCGAAGCCCACCACCGAGACCTCTTCAGGCACCTTGAGACCATTGTCTGCCAGTACCGAGATGGCGCCTGCCGCCATGGCATCGTTGTAGGCCACCACCGCCGTGATGGGCAACCCCTTGGCCAGCAGGTTGAGCATGGCGCGCTCACCGCCCTCTTCATTGGGCATGCCGCTCTCCACCAGCTCGGGATCGGCGCTCAGGCCAGCCTCGGCCAGGGCATCCTGATAACCCTGATGGCGCAGCATGGCATCCTCGATGGCATGATCCGAACTGAGGAAGGCGATGTGGCGATGCCCCAGTTCCAGCAGATGGCGGGTCGCGGTGGCGGCCCCCTGCCGGTTGTTGAGGGCGATGCAGCGGCCCCTCAGACCCGGAATGTCGCGGTTGATCAGCACCATGCCAGGGGCCCGCAGGGCATAGTCGATGAGCTCCTCGTCGCTGAGCGCCTTGCTGTGCACCACCAGCGCCTCGCAGCGCTTGCCGATAAGCAGATCGATGGCTTCCCGCTCCTGCTGGGCGCGGTGAAAACCATTTCCCATCAGCAGGTGCAGCCCCTGTTCCACCGCCACCCCGGCGACCCCCTTGACCAGAGCCCCGAAGAAGGGATCTGCCACGTCACCGACCACCACGCCCATGGTGTCGCAGGTCTGGCTGACCAGGGCCCGGGCGTTGGCGTTGGGGGTGTAGCCCAGTTCGGCCATGGCCTTCTGCACCACCTCGCGGGAGGCGGCACTGGCCTTGGGTGAGTTGTTCATCACCCGTGAAACCGTTGCCACCGATACGTTGGCCAAACGGGCGACATCCTTGATGGTGCTCATTCTGTTTTCACTTATTTCACGGTTCGATATGGCGCCATTATACCGAGCAATGTCACTGATAACAGGGGGGAAAGCTATGTCGATGCATTTATCGCCACACAAGGACATGTAAACGTTTCCATCTATTTGTTAACCGGTTCACAGTTTACCCGTCAGCCCCTCGGCTAGACTCCTGCTCAGGCTTTCCTTGCGTGAGGCGCAAACGGTGGAGAAGAGGATGAGAGTACTGGTGACCGGCGGTTGCGGCTATATCGGCAGCCACACTTGTCTGGCCTTGCAGGCGGCAGGCATGGAACCCGTGGTGGTGGACAACCTCTGCAACAGCAAGGCCGCCGTGCTGACACGGGTTGCCGCCATCAGCGGGCAGCGGCCCCGCTTCTATCAGGGGGACATCCGTGACCCGGCACTGCTGGACAGCATCTTCGCCGAGCAGCAGATCGACGCCGTGATCCACTTCGCCGCCCTGAAAGCGGTCGGCGAATCGACCCGGATCCCCCTCGCATATTATGAGAACAACCTGAGCGGCACCCTGGTGCTGCTGCAGGCGATGAAGCGGGCCGGGGTTCACAACCTGGTGTTCAGCTCCTCGGCCACCGTCTACGGCGACCCGGCCAGCACCCCCATCCGGGAAGATTTCCCGCGCAGCGCCACCAATCCCTACGGCCGCTCCAAGCTGATCATCGAGGAGATCCTCGAGGATCTGCAGGCCGCCGAGCCCCACTGGAGCATGACGCTGCTGCGCTACTTCAACCCGGTCGGCGCCCACGAATCCGGCACCCTGGGGGAAGATCCCCAGGGTATTCCCAACAATCTGATGCCCTATATCACCCAGGTAGCCATTGGCCGTCGCGACTGCCTCTCGGTCTTTGGAAACGATTACAACACTCCGGACGGCACCGGGGTACGCGACTACATCCATGTGATGGATCTCGCCGAGGGGCACGTCAAGGCGCTGCACCACTGTGCGGGGCGAGGCGGCGTCCACCCTTACAACCTGGGCACGGGCCAGGGCCAGAGCGTGCTGCAGATGGTGGCGGCGTTCTCAGCCGCCTGCGGCAAGCCACTGCCTTATCGCATCGAGCCCAGGCGCCCGGGCGACATCGCCGAATGCTGGGCCGATCCCGCCAAGGCACAGCGCGAACTGGGCTGGCATGCCAGCCGGGATCTCGCCGCCATGTGCGCCGACAGCTGGCGCTGGCAGCTCGCCAACCCGAACGGTTACGAGGAGTAGGCCTGCCGGCCTGCCCGTTACGATTTTCTCAACTCATTGACTGGAGTGATGATGTTCAACCCTGTTGATCACCCCCACCGCCGTTTCAACCCGCTGACCGGCCAGTATGTGCTGGTCTCCCCCCACAGGGCCAAGCGCCCCTGGCAGGGTCAGGTCGAAAAAATAAGCCAGGCGCCGAGCCAGTCCCACGATCCGGACTGCTTCCTCTGCGCCGGCAACAAGCGCGTCACCGGCGACCAGAACCCCGACTATCGGGACACCTTCGTCTTCACCAACGACTTCGCCGCCCTGATGCAGGACACCCCGGCCGCCGGCGACGAGCAGGATCCCCTGCTCAAGCTGGAAGCCGCTCGTGGTACCAGCCGGGTCATCTGCTTCTCGCCGGATCACGGCAAGACCCTGCCCGAACTGGCGCTGCCCGCCATCGAGGCGGTGATCCGCACCTGGATGAGCCAGGTCGCCGAGCTGTCGAGCCAGTGGGAATGGGTGCAAGTGTTCGAGAACAAGGGCGCCGTCATGGGCTGCTCCAACCCCCACCCCCATGGCCAGCTGTGGGGCAGCGACTTCCTGCCCAACGAGATAGCCCGCGAAGAGCAGCACCAGCGCACCTGGCTGGCCGAGCATGGCCGCCCGCTGCTGCTGGACTACGTGGAGCGGGAGCTGCAAGACAGATCCCGCATCGTGGTGGAGACCGCACACTGGCTGGCGGTGGTGCCCTTCTGGGCGGCCTGGCCGTTCGAAACCCTGCTGCTGCCCAAGGCCCATGTGCCCTCAATGCTGGATCTCACCCAGGAGCAGCAAGAAGACCTGGCGGTGGCGCTCAAGGAGCTCACCAGCCGCTACGACAACCTGTTCGAGTGCAGCTTCCCCTACTCCATGGGTTGGCACTTCGCGCCGCCGAACTCGGACTGTCCCGAGGCCTGGCAGTTGCACGCCCACTTCTACCCGCCCCTGCTGCGCTCGGCCACCGTGCGCAAGTTCATGGTGGGCTTCGAGATGCTGGCCGAAACCCAGCGGGACCTGACGCCGGAACAAGCCGCGGAACGCCTGCGTTCCCTCTCCCCCGTTCATTACAAAGCCAATGAGGTGACCCCATGACTCCCAGCCAACGCGTCAGCGCCGTGTTTGCCGAGCAGTTTGAGCAACAACCCGACCTGCTGGTGCGCGCCCCCGGTCGCGTCAACCTCATCGGCGAGCACACCGACTACAACGACGGCTTCGTGCTGCCCTGTGCCATCGACTACGAGACCTGCGTCGCCATCGGCCGGCGCAGCGACAACCTAGTGCACGTGATCGCCTCCGACTACGGCAACCAGCGGGATCTGTTCAGCCTGGACAAGCCCATCACCCATCACCCGGACCAGCGCTGGAGCGACTACATCCGCGGCGTGGTCAAGCATCTGCAGGCCCGTGGCCATGCCCTGCGCGGCCTCAACCTGGTGGTCTCCGGCAACGTGCCCCAGGGCACCGGCCTCTCCTCCTCCGCCTCCCTGGAGGTGGCCATCGGCCAGGCTTTCAAGGAAGCCCAGGGGCTTGCCATCAGCCAGGCCGAGATCGCCCTCAACGGCCAGCAGGCGGAGAACCAGTTCGTCGGCTGCAACTGCGGCATCATGGATCAGATGATCTCCGCGAGCGGCGAACGGGATCATGCCCTGCTGCTGGACTGCCGCACCCTGGAGACCCGCCTCATCCCCATGCCCGAGGATCTGGCGGTGCTGATCGTCAACTCCAACGTGCGCCGCGGCCTGGTGGACAGCGAATACAACACCCGCCGCCAGCAGTGCGAGACCGCCGCCCGTCACTACGGGGTCAAGGCGCTGCGCGACCTGGATCTGGCCGCGCTGGAAGCGGGCAAGGCCGGGCTGGACGAGGCCTGCTATCGCCGCGCCCGCCACGTGGTGGGGGAAAACGCCCGCACCCTGGCCGCCGCTGACGCCCTGGCGAGCGGCGATCTGGTACGCCTCGGCGAACTGATGGGGCAGTCCCACGCCGCCATGCGCGACGACTTCGAGATCACGGTGCCCGCCATCGACGGCCTGGTGGAGATCATCAAGGCCCAGATCGGCAGCGAAGGCGGTGTGCGGATGACAGGGGGCGGCTTCGGCGGCTGCGTGGTGGCCCTGCTGCGCCCGGAGCGGGTGAACGAGGTGATCGCCGTGGTCGAGGCCGAGTACCCGGCCAGGTTTGGCCTCCAGGCGGACTGCTATGTCTGCCGCGCCAGCGCCGGGGCGGGCAGGCTCTAACGGGAAGCACATGAGTGACAGGTCACCGATCATCGAAACGGGCAAACCATGAAAACATTCGAACTGGAAAACGAGGAGGGGCTGCACCTGCGCGGCCTCGAATTTGGCGCCACCCTCACCTCCCTCAGCCTGCCGGTAGCTGGCCAGCGCCGTGAAGTGCTGCTGGGCTGCGCCGACGAGGCTTATGCCGCCCAGCAGGTGTGGCTGGGGGCAGTAGCGGGTCGCTTTGCCAACCGCATCGGCGGCGCCGAGCTGGTGCGAGGGGACGAACGCTGGTCTCTCGACGCCAATCAGCCCCCCCACTGCCTGCACGGCGGGCGCGACGGATTCCATCGCCAGCCCTGGCAGATCAAGGAGCAGGAGGCGGACAGGGTCAGGCTGGCGCTGCTATCAAGAGCAGGAGATCAGGGCTTCCCCGGCAACCTGCGAGTGACCCTGGAGTACCGGCTGGAGCAGCACGATCTGGTGGTCGACTTCAGGGCCAGCACGGATGCACCGACCCCGGTCAGCCTCACCAGCCACGCCTACTTCAATCTCGATGGCCACCAGGGCGGCAGCGATGTGCGCTCCGATATTCGCAATCATGCCATCAGCATCAATGCCGATCGCTTCCTGCCCACCGACCAGAGCGGTTTGCCGCTCACCATCACGCCGGTGGAGGGCCCCTTCGATCTGCGCAATGAGCGCCTCATTGGCCAGGATTGGCTGAGCCATCCCCAGCAGCAACAGGCCAAGGGCTTTGACCACGCCTTTGTGCTGAACGGCCCCGAACAGGCGTGGGCGGCACGGGTGGTCTCGGGGGATGAACAACTGGTGATGGAGGTCCACACCAACCAGCCCTCCTTGCAGTTCTACACCGGCAACTGGCTGGCCAACACGCCGGACCGCAGCGGCCGGCCATACCGGGATTACGACGGTTTCTGCCTGGAGGCGCAACAACTGCCGGACAGCCCGAACCGGCCGGAGCTCGGCAACCCCTGGCTGCTGCCGGGCCAGCTGTATCACCATCAGACCCGTTACCGTCTGATCCCCGCAGGCTAAGACCCCCTCACGTCCCCCTTTCGAAAGGGGGAGGTGCGATGATGCTTCTCCCCTTATGAAGGGGAGGAGTGGGGCTCTTCACCTCCGCTTGCTAACGACAGTCCACCGAGCCAACTCAGGAGCCTTGATGAACATGGATGATCACTACCTCGCCGCGCCGGATCGCTACCAGCGCCAAGCTTACAGAGCCGCCGGTCGCCACGGCCTGCGCCTGCCCGGCATCGGTCTCGGGCTCTGGCACAACTTCGGTGCCGGGAGCGATCCCGCCAGGGTGAAGGCCATGGTGCATCAGGCGTTCGATCTGGGGATCACCCACTTCGATCTCGCCAACAACTACGGGCCACCGCCAGGCTCCGCCGAAACCACCTTCGGCGGCGTGCTCAAGGGCAGTCTGGCCCCCTACAGAGACGAGCTCATCATCGCCAGCAAGGCGGGCTACGTGATGTGGGACGGCCCCTACGGCGACGGCGGCAGCGCCAAATACCTGTTTGCCAGCCTGCACCAGAGCCTGCGCCGGCTCGGGCTCGACTATGTGGACATCTTCTATCACCACAGACCGGATCCCTGCACCCCGCTGGAGGAGACCTGTCAGGCGCTGGCGCTCATGGTACGCCAGGGCAAGGCGCTCTATGTCGGCCTCTCCAACTACCCGGCCGAGCTTGCCGCCAGGGCGGCGACCCGGCTGGCCGAACTCGGCACCCCCTGCCTGGTCAACCAGCTCAAATACTCCCTGTTCCAGCGCGACATCGAGGCCGAGACCCTGCCGGTCTGCCGAGAACAGGGGATGGGGGTGGTCGCCTTCTCGCCCCTGGCGGGGGGGTTGCTCAGCGATCGCTATCTGGAAGGGATCCCGGCGGATTCCCGCGCCGCCAGCGCCAGCCCCTTTCTCCAGCCCGACCAGATCACCGCAGACAAGCTGGCCCGCATTCGCGCCCTGCACGCCCTGGCGCAGCAGAGGGGGCAGCCCCTGTCACAGTTGGCATTGCAGTGGGTGCTGCGCGATCCCGTGGTGAGCTGCGCACTGATCGGCGCCAGCAGCCCGCAGCAGATAGTGAGCGCGGTCGAGGCACTGGCCTTGCCGCCACTGGACGAGGCGCTGCAGCAGCAGATCCTGGCGGTGCTGGCATGACGAATTGACCCCGCCACGGGCGGCTGACTGAGCGTCGCGGCCATGTCAGAAGGTGACGGGGCGGTGACGGAGCCCGAGGTAGTGCTACTAAAGCCGCTGCGCCCTGACCCTGCACCATGCGGAAAGTACCGGCCGCCAGACAAGGGCCGGAAACCGCACAGGAGTCCCCAATATTCTCTGGTTGCCCGCGTGATTTTCCGCCATCATTGGCCGCCCCGACCCTGATCGGGGCTGATTTTATCCGGACCCATCAACCAAGAGATCTGTACCATGACCGAATCCTACGCCCTGTTTGTGGCCTTCGTGCTGGGCATAGTGGAAGGCCTGACCGAGTTTCTGCCCGTTTCCTCCACCGGCCACATGATCATCGTCGGCCACCTGCTCGGTTTCGAAGGCCCCAAGGCCGCCACCTTCGAGGTGGTGATCCAGCTGGGCTCCATCCTGGCGGTGGTCGTCATGTTCTGGCGCCGCCTTTTCGGCCTCATAGGAATCCATTTCGGCCAGAAACCTGCACCTGGGCATGCCACCCTCTCCCTGGTGCACATCATCCTCGGCATGCTGCCCGCCGTGCTCATCGGGCTGGCCATCCACAGCTGGATCAAGGCCCATCTGTTTGGCCCTGAAACCGTGATGTATGCCCTGGTGGCCGGCGGTATCCTGCTGATCATCGCCGAGAAGTTCCGCCCCGCCGTGACCGCCGAGACCCTGGACGACATCAGCTACAAGCAGGCGTTCGGCGTCGGTCTGTTCCAGTGCCTGGCGCTCTGGCCCGGCTTCTCCCGCTCCGGCGCCACCATCAGCGGTGGCATGCTGATGGGCATCAGTCGCCATGCGGCGGCCGAGTTCTCCTTCATCATGGCGGTGCCCATGATGATCGCAGCCAGCGGGCTGGACCTCTACAAGAGCCGCGACTTCCTCTCCATGGCCGACTTCCCCATGTTTGCGGTGGGCTTCGTCACCGCCTTCGCGGTCGCCATGGTCGCCATCAAGACCTTCCTGGCGCTGATCCGTCGCCTCGACTTCATCCCGTTCGCCATCTACCGTTTCGTGGTGGCCTTCGCCGTCTACCTGGTGTTCGTGGCCTGATCCCGAGGGATTGCCTCATGAAAAAAGGGACCTTTATGGTCCCTTTTTGCTGTCCGACATGGCTCAGTAGAGGCGATGGCTGATGCCGTTTAGCAGTCGCGACAGGCCCTTGGTGAACTGCACCGGCGCATCCTGCACCGTGTAGCAGAGGCAGCCGTCCGGGGTGTGCGGGCTGTGGGCATGGCTGGCATCGCGCCAGATGAAATCTCCCGCCTGATAGCGGGTGTCGCCGTCCTCTATGGTGCCTCCCAGCAACAGCGTCAGTTCATAACCCTTGTGGGTATGCTCAGGGATGTACCCGCCTGCCTCGATATGGAGCAGGCTGGCGCGGGCTCCCATCTCGTCCAGAGGCAAACTGTGCTGGCGAATGGCCCCGATATGGCGCCACTTGGGCGCATGGTGGCGGGCCAGCACCCGTGGCAGGTGGTAGCTCTGGCCTGCCACCCGCAGCTCGGGCGCCAGCCGTACCGGTTGGCCGAGTTCGACCGGGCTGGCCACGGGTTGTTGCAGTATGCCTGCCAGCATTGCGTCGAGTTCCAGCGGCATGGTCTCGCTTATCGCCGCAGGCTGATCTGCCGGCTCCAGATACTGGCGAGCCAGCTCCTCTTCACAGCCCTTGAGTCGGGCGGCACAATCGGGGCAGAGCTCGCAATGGGCAGAGACACCGACGGCCAGCGGCAGGGGCAACTCGTCGGCGGCAAAGGCCCGCAACATGAGTTCGGTCGGATGGGTCTTAATCATGGCCTTGCTCCACTTGCTCTTTCAGTTTCTGTAATGCCAGCCGGAGGCGGGACTTGATGGTCCCGAGCGGCACGCCTAGCCTGTCGGCCAGCTCCTGCTGGGAAAACTCCTGCAGATAGATGCCGCGCACCACCTGCTGTTGCGGCTCCGGCAGGGTGGCGAGGTAATCTGCCATCTGGCGGGTCAGCACCGCATCTTCACCACCGCTCAGGTGCTCCTCTTCCGCCCTGAACTCCAGCAGGGGCCACAGCTCCTCGGCGCAGAGATCCTCCTTGCTGGCGCGACGGCGCCGCAGCATGTCGAAACTCTGGTTGCGCATGACGGTATAGATCCAGGTCGTCGGCGCCCCCTTCTCGGGGTGATAGAGCCGCGCCTTCTGCCATACCAGCAGCATGGTCTCCTGCACCAGCTCGAGGGCGTTGGCCTCGCTGCCGAGATGGCGCATCCCATAACTGCGGATGCGCGGTGCAAAGTGCTGGAACAGGGTGGCGAAGGCGACCTTGTCGCCGTGCTCGGCCACCCGGATGAGAAGAGACGTCAGATCGCCATCTGGGTTGTCCATGGGGGGCGATGTCCTGCGTAGAGCCGATTGTGGTTGGCCAGTATATGCCATTGCGCCATCCCTTGAATGTTGCTGTCATCACTATTACGACGGGCGGAGCAAAAGGATCACCGGGGACGGGAATTCAATGGCTCGCGACCAGCAGGCCGCTCAGCAGGGAGAGGGCAGGCTGGTTGTCCTTGGCCGCGACCAGCCATTGCTTCTGCTCCACCGGGATGGGCAGCACCTCCAGCCAGCGTTGTGCCACCCAGCTGGCATCGTTCCAGTCGGGTTCCGGGTAGAGGGCCGCGTACTCCGGATAGTCGTTGAACACGTCCTGCAACGCCTTGGCCAGGGAGTGCTGGTCGGCCTTGAGCCGACCTCTCTGCCAGGGGGGCAGCGGCTCCACCTCGCCGACCCGCAGGCCATCCGGCTCCTGCCACAGGTCGACTATTTTGACCCGCTCCACCCCGAGCACTGTGATGCCGAGCAGGCCGTCCGGCAGCAGATCGAAATCGATGATCCGCACCCGGGTGGCGATGGGATACATGTTGCGCAGCGCATCGGGCTGGCGGGGGTCCAGCATGCAGAGCGCAAACTCCCGCTCCTGCGCCTCGGCTATCATGCGCTGATACCTGGGCTCGAAGATGCGCAGCGGCATGATGCCGCCGGGCAGTAGGTGGGCGGAGAGTGGAAACAGCACCAGTGTCATGGGAATCGTCCTCTAGCGACTTCCTCTAAGGATACGACCGCCAGACGGAGCGGGATCATTCAGACCAAATTGGAATAAATAACCCCTTAACAATCAGGGGAAAATAGCCTGGACAAGCCGCTTCGATATGCAGTAGAAATGGATAACCACCACTTATTCAAATCAATATTCTGCAATGTGGTGAAAAACGCAGTGAAATATCCGCCACCCCAAGGGGGTCGGGCCATTCCTATAGTTTTCTCGGCCCGATGCGGGTAAAATTCACGCCCTTATCCAGTCAGTCATTTTTCGACGCGCAACCTCGGTGGTCAGTTATGAAAGAGCATATTCATCATCTACTTGAACAAACGGTAGCCAATCTCAAGTCCGCGGGCGTCCTGCCGGCCGACCTGGAAGCCCGGGTGCAAGTAGACCGATGCAAGGAGAAGGCTCACGGCGACCTGGCCACCAACCTGGCCATGCTGCTGGCCAAACCGGCCCGCAAGAACCCCCGTGAGCTGGCCGCTGCCATCATCGAGCACCTGCCCGCCTCCGATCTGATCGCCAAGGTCGAGATCGCAGGCCCCGGCTTCATCAACTTCTTCTTCGACCCGAGCTGGCTGGCCGGTCAGGTGGAAGCCATGGTGACCTCCGCCAACGCCAACGTGAAGCTGCCCGCGCCACAGACCGTGGTGGTGGACTACTCGGCGCCGAACGTCGCCAAAGAGATGGCAGTGCACCACATCCGCTCCACAGTCCTCGGTGACGTGGCCGCCCGCGCCCTGGAGTTCCTCGGCCACAAGGTGGTGCGTGCCAACCACATCGGCGACTGGGGCACCCAGTTCGGCATGTTGATCGCCTATCTGGAGAAGATGGCCAACGAGCACGCCTCCGACATGGAGCTCAAGGACCTGGAAGCCTTCTACACCCAGGCCAAGCGTCACTACGACGAGGACGAAGCCTTCGCCGAGCGCGCGCGCAACTACGTGGTCAAGCTGCAGGGGGGCGATGAGTACTGCCGCACCATGTGGAAGAAGCTGGTCGACATGACCATGGAGCAGAACCAGCGCAACTACGAGCGCCTGAACATCTCCCTGTCCAATAAGGACATCATGGGCGAGTCCATGTACAACGACATGCTGCCCCAGATCGTGGCCGACCTGAAAGCCAAGGGGCTGGCGGTCGAGAGCGAAGGGGCGACCGTGGTCTTCCTCGACGAGTTCAAGAACAAGGATGGCGAGCCCATGGGCGTCATCATCCAGAAGAGCGACGGCGGCTTCCTCTACACCACCACCGACATCGCCTGTGCCAAATACCGTTACGAAACCCTGGGCGCCGACCGCGTCATGTACTTCATCGACTCCCGTCAGCACCAGCACCTGATGCAGGCCTGGACCATCACCCGCAAGGCGGGCTATGTGCCGGAATCCGTACCGCTTGAGCACCACGCCTTCGGCATGATGCTGGGCAAGGACGGCCGCCCCTACAAGACCCGCTCCGGCGGCACCGTCAAGCTGGTCGACCTGCTGAACGAAGCGGAAGAGCGCGCCGCCGCCCTGCTGGAGAGCCGCAACAGCGACCTCTCTGCCGAAGAGAAGGCCAAGGTGGTGCACGCCATCGCCATGGGCGCGGTCAAGTATGCGGATCTCTCCAAGAACCGCACCACCGACTACATCTTCGACTGGGACATGATGCTGTCGTTTGAAGGCAACACTGCCCCTTACCTTCAGTACGCCTACACCCGCATCCAGTCCATCTTCCGCAAGGCGAACATAGATGCCGAGGCCCTGACCGGCCACGTGACCCTGAACGAAGAGGCCGAAGAGGTGCTGGCCCAGAAGCTGATCCAGTTCTCCGACGCAGTCAACGGCGTGGCGGACAAGGGCATGCCTCACCTGCTGTGCACCTATCTGTACGAGTTGTCCGGCAACTTCATGACCTTCTACGAAGCCTGCCCGATCAACAAGGATGGCGTGGACGAAGCGACCCGCAACAGCCGCCTGCTGCTGTGCGCCGCCACCGCCAAAGTGCTCAAGCTGGGCCTGGGCGTGCTGGGCATATACACCCTGGAGCGCATGTAATAGATGGCGACCCGGGATTACGTCAGCAACAGCCCGAGACGACGGGCCGGTGGTCGTAACATCAAGAAAGCGGCGCCTCGCCGCTTTCCTGTTATCCCGGCACTGCTGGCCGGGGCCCTGGTCGTCGGCTTTGGCGCCTTCCTTTACCTGATCAACGGCAAGGGGGCGGATGCCCCCACCATCGAAGAGCAGGTGAAGGCCAACAAACCCAAGGCTCAGGGCAATACCCTGCCTCAGGAGAAGTGGAGCTACATCGAACGGCTGGAGAACAAGCAGGTGGACATCATAGAGCCGCCGCCCCAGCCGGGCGTGCTGCCACCACCGCCTGCCGAGACTCTGACCCTGCAACCCGAGAAGCTGCCGCAGCCGGTACCGACCGAGATCCCCCAACCGGGGACCCCCATCGGTCAGGTGAAGCCCTTCCAGCCGCAACCGGTACAACCGGCCAAGCCGGCCACCGGTGCCCCGGTCGCCAGCGCGCAAGAGCAGGTGATCAACCAGAAGGCCGAGCGTGAGCGGATGGAGCGGGAGATCCGTGCCGAACTGGAGCGGGAGCGGGCCGAGGCCGCCAGGGCCAAGGCGGCGACCCAGACGGCGGCAGCCGACGGCGGTCGTTACATGATGCAGTGCGCCGCCCTGCGCTCGCAGGATTCCGCAGAGTCGCTCAAGGCGCGCATCGCCTTCGGCGCCGGCCTCTCCTCCAGCCTGCAGGTGGTCAATGGCGCCAATGGCACCGTCTACAAGGTGATGGTGGGCCCCTTCAGCGGCAAGGCGGCGGTCGATGCGGCCAACCGCAAGCTGCAAGGCTCCGGCATCAGCGGCTGCATCCCCAAGAAAGGCTAGCCGCAGAGCCAATCAAGAAGGGCCGGGGAACAACCCCGGCCCTTCTCCTTTCGACTCCCCTCTCCCTCGCCGACATGGCCTCCCCCTTTTTTCCCGACAACAGTCAGGCTTGAAAAGCCGGTTTGCCATCCCCATCTTTCTTGCCATGCACAGTCCGGCCGTCATTCGGCTCAAGCGAGGTAAGTAAAGTGACTACCATAGTTTCCGTCCGCCGCAACGGCCAGGTCGTGATCGGCGGTGATGGCCAGGTCTCCCTCGGCAACACCGTCATGAAGGGCAACGCCCGCAAGGTTCATCGTCTCTACAACGGCAAGGTGCTGGCAGGTTTTGCCGGCGGCACCGCCGACGCCTTCACCCTGCTCGAGCGCTTCGAAGCCAAACTGCAGGCCCATCAGGGCAACCTGGAACGCGCCGCCGTGGCGCTGGCCAAGGACTGGCGCACCGATCGCGCCCTGCGCCGCCTCGAGGCCCTGCTGGCCGTGGCCGACGAGCACAAATCCTTCATCATCACCGGCAACGGTGACGTGGTGCAGCCAGAGCATGACCTGATCGCCATCGGCTCGGGCGGCAACTTCGCCCAGTCCGCCGCCATCGCCCTGCTGGAAAACACCGAGCTGGATGCCAGGACCATAGTCGAGAAGTCCCTCAAGATTGCGGGCGACATCTGCGTCTTCACCAACGGCAACCACACCATCGAAGTGCTGGACTACAGCGCCAAGTAAGGGCGCCCGCCAGCCAACTCATTCTCCAAGGGGTGGGCCCTGCCCGCCCCGGATACAGGAACTCCATCATGTCCGAGATGACCCCGAGAGAAATCGTCCACGAGCTGGACCGTCACATCATCGGTCAGGCCGATGCCAAGCGTGCGGTGGCCGTGGCCCTGCGCAACCGCTGGCGCCGGATGCAGCTCAGCGAAGAGATGCGCCATGAAGTGACCCCGAAAAACATCCTGATGATAGGCCCGACCGGGGTCGGCAAGACCGAGATCGCCCGTCGTCTGGCCAAGCTCGCCAATGCCCCCTTCATCAAGGTGGAAGCGACCAAGTTCACCGAAGTGGGCTATGTGGGCAAGGAAGTGGACAGCATCATCCGCGATCTCACCGATGTCGCCATCAAGCTGGTGCGCGAGACCGAGATGGAGAAGATGAAATACCGCGCCGAGGAAGCCGCCGAGGAGCGCATCCTCGACGCCCTGCTGCCGAACCCGCGCAACAGCTGGGGCGAGGAAGAGAAGGCCGACAACTCCAACACCCGCCAGATCTTCCGCAAGAAACTGCGGGAAGGTCAGCTGGATGACAAAGAGATCGAGCTGGATCTCGCCGCCACCCCCATGGGCGTCGACATCATGACCCCGCCGGGCATGGAAGAGATGGCCAACCAGTTGCAGGGGCTGTTCCAGAACTTGGGCCAGCAGCAGAAGAAGAAGCGCAAGATCAAGGTCAAGGAGGCCATGAAGGCGCTGATCGAAGAGGAAGCTGCCCGCCTGGTCAACCCGGAAGAGCTGAAGCAGAAGGCCATTGCCGCGGTCGAGAACAACGGCATCGTCTTCCTCGACGAGATCGACAAGATCTGCAAGCGCGGCGAGAGCTCGGGCCCCGATGTCTCCCGCGAAGGGGTGCAGCGCGATCTGCTGCCCCTGGTCGAGGGTTGCACCGTCAACACCAAGCACGGCATGGTCAAGACAGACCACATCCTGTTTGTCGCCTCCGGCGCCTTCCAGGTGGCCCGTCCGTCTGACCTCATCCCCGAGCTGCAGGGTCGCCTGCCGATCCGGGTCGAACTGACCGCGCTCACCACCCATGACTTCGAGCGAATCCTGACCGAGCCGAACGCCTCCCTGACCGATCAGTACCAGGCCCTGATGGCCACCGAAGGGGTCAAGATCGAGTTCACCCAGGACGGCATCCGCCGTCTGGCCGAGGCGGCCTGGCAGGTCAACGAGCGCACCGAGAACATAGGTGCCCGCCGTCTGCACACCGTGATGGAGCGCCTGATGGAGGATATCTCCTACGATGCTTCCGAGAAGTCCGGCGAGACCTTTGTCATCGACACCGACTACGTCAACGCTCACCTCGGAGCTCTCATTGAGGACGAGGATCTGAGCCGCTATATTCTGTAAGCTCGCCTCTCCCGATAAAAAAACGCCTCCCTTCGCGGAGGCGTTTTTTATGCGCCACGCTCAGGCCCTGACCGGCACCCCCTCCCGGCCGCGACCCGCCAGCCAGAGCGCCAGGCCAATCAGCAGCGCGCTCAGGGCGAAGAGAACCCGGGTGCCGAACACCAGCTCGCTGGCCAGAGTCAGGCCCTGCTCTCCCACCAGGGCGGCGAACAGGCCACCGAGCCCGGCCACCCCGGTCAGCTGACCCAGATTGCGTGACAGGGTCAGCAGACCGGCCACGGCGCCCCGGGTCTGCTCACTCGCCTCCCCCACCACGGCACTGTTGTTGGCGGTCTGGAACAGGGCATAACCGGCGGTCAGCAGCAGTATGGGCAGCAGATAGCCGAGCGGGCCGAACTGCCCAGCAGCCCCGGCCAGACCGAGGGCCGCAGCCCCCATGACTGCCAGCCCCAGCCGGACCACCTGCCGCGCGCCCAGCCTGTCCACCAGCCAGCCGGCGGGCATACCCGTCAGGGCCGCCAGCAGGGGCCCGCCCGATATCATCAGGCCGACAGTCCCGAGACCAAGGCCGAAGACCCCCCTCAGGTAGAAGGGGCCTATGAGCAGGGTCAGCACCATGACGCTGGCCACCAGGGCGCTGGCGACAAGGCCGTTGCTAAGCCCCGGAGCCCCCAGCAACGCCAGCGGCAGCAGGGGCACAGGGGCGCGGCGCTCGCGGCGAATGAACGAGCCTGTGACCAGCAGGGCCCCCGCCCCCCACCAGAGGGCCAGGGCGCCCCCCAGGGTCAGCGCCAGGCCGTAGCAGAGCAGGGCCGCCACCAGCAGTGACAGGCTCGTGAGGCTTATCCCCTCTTCCTGTGGCGAGCAGTCGTCCCGGGGCAGACCGAGCCGGGCACAGCCCAGTGCCAGCAGGCTGAGGGGCACCAGCAACAGGAAGGGGGCCTGCCAACCAAAGCTGGCCGTCAGCAGGCCGCCAAAGGAGGGGCCGAGCGCCGTGCCGCAGGCCGACAGGGTACCGAGCAGCCCCATGCCCCAGCCCCGCCGCGCCGGCGGCACCAGCTGGCTCACCATGGCCAGCGCCAGGGATAGCATGCAGGCCGCAGCGATCCCCTGCAGGGCACGGGCCGCGATCAGCCAGCCTATGGTCGGCGCCAGGGCGCACAGCAATGAGGCCAGCGCAAAGAGCCCAAGCCCCAGGAGCAGCAGGCGACGCCGACCGAACCTGTCCCCCAGTCGACCGGCTACCACGGTCAGGCAGGTGATCCCCAGCAGATAGGCCACTAGCACCCACTGCAGACTGGCAAAAGGCACCGCAAAAGCCTGCCCCAGGGCAGGCAGCACCATGTTGGCCAGGCTCCCCCCCAGCATGGGCAGCAGGGTGGCGAGGCCGAGCGCCAGCAGGCCGAGGCGGCGAGCGGCAGGGGTCGGGAGAGAATTGAGCGATGACATGGCATGATCTTCGGCAGAGGATGATGTCCACAAGGCTAGCGGGGGGCATGAGCAGGCGGAAGACGCACGACTTGCAACTTATAGCTGCACAAGACGCCATATAAAGAGAGGAATTCTTGCGTATGATGAAGCCAACCGACCGTCATGGGTCCATCACCCGGGATCCCGGCTCGGCGAGGGCTATGCCATGAATACCCCCGACTTCAATCTGCTGCTGACCCTGGATGCCCTGCTGGATGAGGGCAGCGTGGCCGGTGCCGCCAGACGACTCTCCCTGAGCGCCTCCGCCATGAGCCGGGCCCTGGCCAGGCTGCGGGAGACTACGGGTGACCCCCTGCTGGTGCGGGCGGGTCGGGGTCTGGTGCCCACGCCGCGGGCCCTGGCCCTGCGCGCTCAGGTCAGCCAGCTGGTGCAGGATGCGCACGCCGTGCTGCGCCCCCAGCAGGAGGTGGATCCTGCGAGCCTGGAACGCACCTTTCGTCTGAGGTCCAGCGACGGCTTCGTGGAGGCGGTCGGTCCTGCCCTGCTGGCCCGGCTCGCCACCGAGGCCCCCGGGGTCAGGCTGCACTTTCTGGCCAAACCCGACAAGGGGAGCGGCCCCCTGCGCCGCGGCGAACTGGATTTCGAAACCGGCGTCATAGGTGCTGAGACTGCGCCCGAGCTACGTACCCAGGCGTTGTTTCAGGACCACTTCGTCGCCGTGGTGCGGCCGGGCCACCCCCTGTGCGTGGGCACTCTGACGGCCGCCCGCTATGCCGCCGCCCGCCACATTCTGGTGTCACGGCGCGGGCTGGAGCAGGGCCCTATCGACGAGGCCCTGGCGCACCTCGGGCTGGTACGCACGGCGGCGACCCTGGTCCCCGGCTTTGCCACGGCCCTGGCCCTGGTGCGGGGCTGCGACCTGGTGGCGACCGTGCCCGAGCGACACTGCGCCGCCCTGCACGCCGATCTGGTGACCCTGCACCTGCCCTTTCCGCTGGCAGGGATCCGGGTCGCCCTGATCTGGCACCCCAGCCAGGACGCCGATCCGGCTCACCGCTGGCTGCGCACCCTCATTCGCGAGACCTGCGCCCAGGCCCCCTATGGAGGGGAGACCCGGGCCACCTGATCCCGACTCCCCGGCGAGAGAACCCGGCTTCCTGCCCGCCCCTTGTTCAAAAAAAGATCGGCCAGCCCCTTCCCCCGAATTTATACGATCGTATAATTCAGATCAAAATCTGTTCAGAAGGAGTCTTGCCAGATGCACCCCACTCGCCAAAAACTGCTCGATACCGGCCTTGCCATCGCGACCGACAAAGGGTTGCGCGGCCTCACGGTACGGGAGCTGGCAGCGGCGGCCGAGGTCAATCTCGGCACCTTCGTCTATCACTTCGGCAATCGTGACGCCTTTATCGACGAGCTGGTGGAGCTCTGGTACGCCCCCCTCTATGACGAGCTCAAGACGGTGGCGGCCAAAGGCACCTATCCCTGTGCCCTCGCGACCTTCGAGGCGACCATGGAGGCGTTGATCGGACTGGTGGCGCGCCAGCGCGGCTTTATCAACCACCTGTTTGGCGATGCGCTGGCGGGCGAAGGGGCAGCCCAGCGCTTTCTGCTCAGTCTGCCGCGCCGCCATCCCCTGCTGCTGATCGAACAGGTGCGCACAGCGCAGGCGGAAGGGTCGCTGGTGGCGGGCCACCCGCTCCAGCTGATGATCTTCATCATGGGTTCGGTCGGCCTGCCGCTGGTGATCGCCGGCAGCGGTCGCCAGCTCGGTTGGCTGCCCCCGGAGGCGGCCCCCTTTCTGTCCCAGATAGACAACCCCGAGGCTGCCCGGCAACGCCTGGCATGGGCCCTGCGCGGCCTGCGCCGCACCGAAGGAGATCCCGCATGAAACAACGCATCGCACTCCTGGCCGTGCTGCTGACCCTGTTCAGTGGCTACCTTTGGTGGCAGGGCCGCCCCGAAGGAGACCCGGTATGAAACAACGCATCGCCATCTTGGCCGTGATGCTGGCGCTGATCGGCGGCTACCTCTGGTGGCAGGGCCGCCCGGCCGACGGCACCATCCTCTACGGCAACGTCGACATCCGCGATGTGAACCTGGCGTTCAGGGTCGGCGGCAGAGTCAGCGAGGTGCTGGTCGATGAGGGGGACGTCATCGAGGCGGGTCAGCTGCTGGCCCGTCTCGATCCCGTGCCCCTCGCCCACGAGCGCGACAGCGCCCGTGCCAACCTGGCCGCAATCGCAGCGGCCAACACCTTGATCCACAAGGGGTATCGCAGCGAAGAGCGCGATCGGGCACGGGCCGAGCTGGCCGCCGCCGAGGCGGCGGCGCTCGAGGCAGAGCAGCAGTGGCGTCGCCAGAGTGCGCTGGCGGCGACCGGCGCCATCTCCCGTGGCCAGCTCGACAGCGCCCGCTCCCAGCGGGATCAGACCCAGGCCCAGGTGCGCTCCGCCCGCGAGCAGCTCGGCCAGCTCGAGACCGGCTATCGCCCCGAAGAGATTGCCCAGTCAGATGCCCAGCTGCAGGGGGCCAAAGCGGCGCTGGCCAGCGCCGAACTGGCACTCGCCGACGCCGTGCTGACCGCCCCGAGCGACGGCATCCTCCTCACCCGCGCCATCGAGACCGGCAGCATGGTGCAGCCGGGGGCTACCGCCTTCAACCTCTCACTGACAGCGCCGGTCTGGGTGCGCGCCTATGTGGAGGAGCCCTGGCTCGGCCACTTCCCGAGCGGTGCCAGGGTGACCCTGACCACCGACTCAAGGCCGGACAAGCCCTATCTGGGGGTGGTGGGCTTTGTCTCCCCTACCGCCGAGTTCACCCCCAAATCCGTGGAGACGCCGGATCTTCGCACTCACCTGGTCTACCGGCTGCGCATAGTGGTGCAGGATCCTGACTCTGCCCTGCGCCAGGGGATGCCGGTCACCGTCAGGCTGCAGCCATGAATGCCGCCATCCAGCTCACCGGGCTCACCAAGCGCTTCGGCGAGCGGGTCGCCCTCAACGCCATCTCGGCCACCATTCCGACCGGCGGCATCACCGGCCTGGTAGGGCCGGACGGGGCTGGCAAGAGCACACTGTTGCGCCTGCTGGCCGGCCTGCTGGTGCCGGAGGCCGGGGAAATCCGGGTGCTCGGGCTGGATCCGGTGCGCGAGGGAGATGCCTTGCGTCAGCGCCTCGGCTACATGCCCCAGCAGTTCGGGCTCTACGAGGATCTCAGCGTGCAGGAGAACCTCAGCCTCTATGCTGACTTGCGCGGTGTGCTGGAGCCCGAACGCACTCCCACCCTGGCGCGACTGCTCGCCTTCACCGATCTCGCCCGCTTCACCGCGCGGCCAGCGGGCAAGCTGTCGGGGGGGATGAAACAGAAGCTGGGGCTGGCCTGCGCCCTGCTCGGCACCCCGGATGTGTTGCTGCTCGACGAGCCCGGTGTCGGGGTCGATCCCATCTCCCGCCGCGCCCTCTGGCAGATGGTGCGCGAGCTGGCCGAGGGAGGC
Source organism: Aeromonas sp. QDB31 (assembly GCF_027707605.1). Taxonomy (NCBI): domain Bacteria; kingdom Pseudomonadati; phylum Pseudomonadota; class Gammaproteobacteria; order Aeromonadales; family Aeromonadaceae; genus Aeromonas; species Aeromonas sp. QDB31. The sequence continues at coordinate 107,742 of NZ_JAPCIX010000007.1, forward strand.
ATGACGGTGCTCTGGAGCACCGCCTACCTCGATGAGGCCGAGCTGTGCGATCACGTGCTGCTGATGGCGGACGGCGAGGTGCGCACCAGCGGCACCCCGGCCGACCTGATGGGCGCCATGGCGAGCCGCTGCTGGCTGCTGGAGGCGGGAGAGCTGGACGGCCGGGAGCGGCGGGCCCTGTTGCGCCGTGCCCTGGCCCACCCGGCGGTGATGGACGGCGCCGTGGCGGGGGAGCGGGTGCGCCTGCTGCTGCGCCCGGGCCAGATGCCGCCGCCCCTGGCGGAGCTGGGCCTCTTGGAAGGCTGCTTAGTGCCGACCCCTGCCCGGCTGGAAGATGCCTTTATCGATCTGCTCGGCGGCGGCCCGGGTGGGGAGTCCAGCCTGGCGCAGCTGATGCGCGAGGCCAGCCTGCCCGAGGGGGTCTCCCCGGAGGCGGTGATCGAGGCGCGCCGCCTCACCAAACGCTTCGGGGATTTCACCGCCACCGACGACGTCAGCTTCGCGGTGCGCCGGGGGGAGATCTTCGGCCTGCTCGGCCCCAACGGCGCGGGCAAGTCCACCACCTTCAAGATGGAGTGCGGCCTGCTGCGCCCGAGCAGCGGACAGGCGCTGGTGACCGGCATCGATCTCGCCCGCAGCCCCTCGGCGGCGCGTCAGCACCTCGGCTACATGGCCCAGAAGTTCTCCCTCTACAAGCAGCTCACCGTGGCCCAGAACCTCGCCTTCTTCGCCGGCATCTACGGCCTGTTCGGTCGCCAGCAGCAGACGCGCATCGACGCCATGGTGGAGGCGTTTGCCCTCGCCCCTTGGCTCGGCCAGCAGACGGAATCCCTGCCCCTTGGCCTGCGCCAGCGCTTATCGCTGGCCTGCGCTCTGCTCCACGAGCCGCCGCTGCTGTTTCTCGACGAGCCCACCTCAGGGGTCGATCCGGTGACCCGGCGGGAGTTCTGGTCCCACATCAATGCCCTGGCCGATCACGGCGTCACAGTGTTGGTCACCACCCACTTCATGGACGAGGCGGAGTATTGCGATCGCATCGCCCTCATCTACCGCGGTCGCCTGCTGGCCCTGGGCACCCCGGACGAGCTCAAGGGGTTGGCCGCCAAGGACACAAGCACCGCCTTGCCAACCATGGAAGAGGCCTTTATCACGCTAGTCGAGCAGGCCAGCGAGGAGGACGCATGAGCATCAACCGCCGCCGACTGCTGGCCCTGTGCCGCAAGGAGTCCCTGCAAATCGTGCGCGACCCCAGCAGCATCCTCATCGCCTTCATCATGCCCGTGGTGCTGCTGGTGGTGATGGGCTACGCCATCAACCTGGACGTGGACCACCTGCGGCTCGGCATCTGGCGCACCGATAGTGGCGCCCCGGCGGTGCGGCTGGAGCAGGCCCTTCGCGGCTCCACGGCGCTGGAAATCCACGGCGGCCCGAGCAAGGCGGCGCTGCTCGCCAGTCTGGAGCGCGGCGAGATCCGCGGCCTGCTGGTGATCGATGACGGCTTCTCCGCCGCCCTTGCCAGTCAGGGGGATGGCACGCCGAAAGCCCTGCTGCTCACCGACGGATCCGAACCCAACACGGCGAACTTCGTCACCCACTACGTACAGGGGATCTGGCAGGGGTGGCTCGCCAGAGAGGGATTCTCCTTGCCGGTGGCGGTGGAGAGCCGCGCCTGGTTCAACCCGGCGCTGGTGAGCCGCAACTTCCTGGTGCCCGGCTCCATCGCCGTGGTGATGACCATCATAGGTGCCCTGCTCACCTCCCTGGTGGTGGCCCGGGAGTGGGAGCGCGGCACCATGGAGGCGCTGCTCGCCACCCCGGTGACCAAGGCAGAGCTACTGCTCTCCAAGCTGCTGCCCTACTACGGGCTCGGCATCGCCGCCATGCTCATCTGCCTGCTCTTCTCGGTGGCCGTGATGGGGGTGCCCTGGCGCGGCTCGCTGATCTCCCTGTTCGTGCTCACCACCCTGTTTCTCGGCAGCGCCCTCGGGCTCGGGCTCTTTCTCTCCACCGTGATGCGCAACCAGTTCAATGCCGCCCAGGCCGCCCTGACGGCGGCCTTTCTGCCGGCCATGATGCTCTCGGGCTTCGTGTTCGAGATCGCCAGCATGCCGCCCCTGCTGCGCGCCATCACCCACCTGATCCCGGCCCGCTACTTCGCGAGCTCGCTGCAGACCCTCTACCAGGCGGGCAACGTGCTCTCCATCCTGCTGGTCAACGCTGTCTGCCTGCTGCTGCTGGCCGCCTTCTGGCTGGCCCTCACCGCCCGCAAGACGCGGCGCACCCTGGAGTAAACATGCTGATCCGACTCTGGTGGCTGATCCGGAAAGAGCTGCAGGCCCTGCTTGGCAATACCCAGGGGCGCTTCCTGCTCATCATGCCGGTGCTGCTGCAAACGGCTCTCTTCCCCTTCGCCGCCACCCTGGAGGTGACCGGCAACACGCTCGCCATCTACGACCAGGATGGAGGGGCGCAGAGCCGGGAGCTCATCGAACGCCTCACCCATATGCCCGCCTTCACCACAGTGATGACGGTGGCGGGCGAGGCCGGGATGACAGATGCCATCACCGGGCAACAGGCGCTGATCGGCCTCATCATTCCGCAGGATTTCTCCCGCCGGCTGGCCAGGAGCGAACAGGCCAGGCTGCAACTCATCATCGACGGGCGCCGCTCCAACGGGGGTCAGGTGGCGGCGGGCTACATCAATGAGGTGATCGCCCGCTGGCAGAGCGAGGGCAAGGGGCAGCCCGAACTGGCGGTGCGCCACCTCTACAATCCCAACATCGAGTTCAGCTGGCACATATTGCCCTCCCTGGTGGCCATCATTACCACGGTCGGCTGCCTCATCGTCACCGCCCTGTCGGTGGCGCGGGAGCGAGAAGAGGGCACCTTCGATCAGTTGCTGGTCTCCCCCCTCACCGCGGGCTGGATCATGGCGGGCAAGGCGGTACCCGGCATCCTGGTGGCGGTGGGCCAGGGCACCATAGTCGCGCTGGCGGCCCGCTTCCTCTATCAGGTGCCGTTTGGCGGCAGCACCACCTTGCTGATGGCGGGCATGGTTTGCTACGGCCTGGCGCTGGCGGGGATAGGGCTCTTCGTCTCGTCGCTCTGTTCGACCCAGCAGCAGGCGTTTCTCGGGGTCTTCTCCTTCATGGTGCCGGCGGTGATCCTCTCCGGTTATGTCTCCCCCATCGAGAACATGCCGCAGCTGTTCCAGTGGCTGGCGGCCGTGGATCCCCTCAGCCACTTCATCCTGCTGCTCAAGGGGGTCTTCCTCAAGGATCTCGGCTGGTCGGCGGCCTGGCCCCTGCTCTGGCCCCTGCTCACCATCGCCGGTGTTACCCTCTCTCTGGCGCTGGCCATGTTCCGCCGCCATATCGCCTGATGACTCGGCCCCTGCCAGGGGTCGGCCTCTTGCCCGCCATGCTGGCACTCAACCGGGGCCGTGCCGGGCACGGAAACCGTCAACTGGTATACCCATTTATGCATAGGTTTGAATTTCCTCGAATTACCCCTGAGGAGATATATAAATAGACACTTGATTTACATCAATTGCCCACCGCCCCTAACTGGGTAGCCTAACGTCAGATTGATGTTTTATTACTCCAAAATTGAGGCAACCATGAGCAAAGTCAGACTGGTCGTTGTGGGCAACGGCATGGTGGGGCACCGCTTCATCGAAGAGCTGATCGAGCGGGCCGACCCGGGCCGCTACGAGATCACTGTCTTCGGTGCAGAACCCCGCCCCGCCTACGATCGCGTCCATCTCTCCTCCTACTTCTCCCATCACACCAGCGAAGATCTCTCCCTCGTCAAACCCGGCTTCTACGACAAGCACGGCATCCGCCTGCTGCTCGGCGAAGCGGTGAAAAAAATCGACAGAACGACCCGCGAAGTGCACTCCAACAAGGGCACTGTGGTCGGTTACGACAAGCTGGTGCTGGCCACCGGCTCCTACCCCTGGGTGCCCCCCATCCAGGGCAGCCAGCACCACGAGTGCTTCGTCTATCGCACCATCGAGGATCTGAAGGCCATCCGCAGCGCCGCCAAGAGCGGCAAGAGCGGGGTGGTGATCGGTGGCGGTCTGCTTGGCCTGGAAGCCGCCGGCGCCCTCAAGGCACTGGGTCTCGAGACCCACGTGGTGGAGTTTGCCCCTGTGCTGATGGCCGAACAGCTCGACGGTCAGGGCGGCCAGCTGCTGCGCCGCAAGATTGAATCCATGGGCGTGCTGGTGCACACCAGCAAGAGCACCAGCGAGATCCTGATGCACGGCGGCCGCGACGCCCAGCACCGCCTCGCCTTCGCCGACGGCAGCACGCTTGAAGTGGACGTGGTGGTCTTCTCCACCGGGATCCGCCCGCAGGATACCCTGGGCCGTTACTGTGAACTGGCCATCGCCGACCGTGGCGGCGTGCTGATCGACGATCACTGCCTCACCTCCGACCCCGACATCTATGCCATCGGCGAGTGCGCCGCCTGGCAGGGCCGCTTCTTCGGGCTGGTGGCACCGGGCTACAAGATGGCCCAGATCACCGTCGACCACCTGCTCGGCGGCAACAGCCGCTTCGAAGGGGCGGACATGAGCGCCAAGCTCAAGCTGCTCGGCGTCTCCGTCGGTTCCATCGGCGATGCCCATGGCCGCACCCCGGGCAGCCACAGCTATGTGTTCCAGGATGACCAGGCCGGCGTCTACAAGAAAATAGTGGTGAGCGAAGACAACAGCCGATTGCTCGGCGCCGTGTTGGTGGGTGACGTGGATGACTACGGCAACCTGCTGCAGCTGATGCTCAACGCCCTGCCGCTGCCGAGCCACCCGGACACCCTGATCCTGCCCGCCTATGCCGGTGCCAAGCCGACCCTGGGGGTGGATGCCCTGCCTTCAACCGCCCAGATCTGCTCCTGCTTCGACGTCTCCAAGGGCGACATCGCCCAGGCGGTGGCCGAGGGTCACACCACGCTGGCCGCCATCAAGGCGCACACCAAGGCCGGTACCGGCTGTGGCGGCTGCGTGCCGCTCATCAGCCAGGTGCTCAACGCCGAGCTGGTGAAGCAGGGCATCGAGGTCAACAACCACCTCTGCGCCCACTTCCCCCACTCCCGTCAGGAGCTGTTCCACCTGGTCAAGGTGGAGGGGATCAAGAGCTTCGACGAGCTGCTGGCCAAGCACGGTCACGGCCATGGCTGCGAGGTGTGCAAACCGACCGTCGGCTCCATCCTCGCCTCCTGCTGGAACGACTATGTGCTGAGCCCGCTCAATACCCAGTTGCAGGACACCAACGACATCTTCCTCGGCAACATGCAAAAGGACGGCAGCTACTCCGTCATCCCGCGCATGGCCGGCGGTGAAGTGACCCCGGAAGGGCTGCTGGCGGTGGCCGAAGTGGCCCGCGACTACAAGCTCTACACCAAGATCACCGGCGCCCAGCGCATCGGCCTGTTCGGGGCCCAGAAGGATGATCTGCCCGCCATCTGGCGCAAGCTGCTGGCGGCCGGTTTCGAGACAGGTCAGGCCTACGCCAAGGCGCTGCGCATGGCCAAGACCTGCGTCGGCAGCACCTGGTGCCGCTTCGGTGTGCAGGACAGCGTCGGCCTCGGGGTCTTCCTCGAGAACCGCTACAAGGGCATTCGCACCCCCCACAAGATGAAGTTCGGCGTCTCCGGCTGTACCCGTGAATGTGCAGAAGCCCAGGGCAAGGACGTCGGCATCATCGCCACCGATGCGGGCTGGAACCTCTATGTGGGCGGCAACGGCGGCATGAAGCCGCGCCACGCCGATCTGCTGGCGTCTGACCTCGACCGCGAGACCCTGATCAAGCTGATCGACCGCTTTATGATGTTCTACGTCACCAGCGCCGACAAACTGCAGCGCACCTCGGTCTGGCTCGGCAACCTGGAAGGGGGCGTCGACTACCTGCGCGAAGTGATAGTCGACGACAAGCTGGGGCTGGCCGAGACGCTGGAGCGCGACATCCAGACCCTCATCGACAGCTACGAATGCGAATGGTCGCGCACCCTCAACGAAGAGGAAGCGCTCAAGCGCTTCAGCCACTTCATCAACAGCGACAAGCGCGATCCGGACGTGCAGTTCGTCAGCGAGCGCGACCAGCACAGGCCGGCCACCCCGGCCGAGCGCATCCCCGTCTACCAGATCGAGGTGGAGACCAAATGATGAAATTAGCCTGCCAACGCAATGACATCCTGTCGGGCTGCATGGACGTTTGCGCCCTGCTCGATAGCCAGTTCATCCAACTCGACGTGGAGATTAAGCGATGAAACTTGCCTGCCAACTCAACGACATCCTGCCGGGAACCGGTGTCTGCGCACTCATTGAGGGTCGCCAGATTGCCCTGTTCCGCCCGAGCGCGGCGGCCGAGGTGTTCGCCATCGACAACCGGGATCCCTTCTTCGCCGCCAACGTGCTGTCGCGCGGCATCGTAGCTGAACACGAGGGTGAGCTCTGGGTCGCCAGCCCGCTCAAGAAGCAGCACTTCCGTCTGCGCGACGGCCACTGCCTCGAGAACGCCGCCATGTCGGTGCAAAGCTATCCCGTTGAAGTACGCGACCAGCAGGTCTGGGTTGCCGTCTGATGCCGACAAACCCCAGATCCATGTCGGTACAGGGCTACGTCCCCGTTGAAGTACGTGATCAACAGATCTAGGTCGCCGTCTAACACCATGCATATCAGGGCTGCCCGCGGGCGGCCCTCTTGAAGGAAATAAAGATGTATACCGACACCATCAACAAGTGCGCCGCCAACGCGGCCCGCATCAACCGCTTCGAGCGCAGCGACAAGCTCGGCTTCTGGCTCAGCTCCGCCATGGCGGGGGCCTATGTGGGCCTTGGCATCATCCTCATCTTCACCCTGGGCAACCTGGTGGACCCGAGCATCCGTCCGCTGGTGATGGGGGCCACCTTCGGCATAGCCCTCACCTTAGTTGTCATCGCCGGCTCGGAGCTGTTCACAGGCCACACCATGTTCCTCACCTTCGGGGTGAAGACCGGCAAGATCGCCATGGCCGATCTGCTGCGCATCCTGCCGCAAACCTGGGCCGGCAACCTGTTCGGCTCCATCGCGGTGGCGCTGATCTACTCCTACGGCGGCAGTCTGCTGCCGGACGCAGGCAGCCTGGCGCACAAGGTGGCGCTGGCCAAGACCCAAGCACCGGCGCTGACCCTGTTTATGAAGGGCGTGCTGTGCAACTGGCTGGTCTGCCTCGCCATCTGGATGGCGCTGCGCACCGAGGGTGCCGCCAAGTTCATCGCCATCTGGTGGTGTCTGCTGGCCTTCATCGCCTCCGGCTACGAGCACTCGGTCGCCAACATGACCCTGTTCGCCCTCTCCTGGTTCGGTGCCCACTCCGAGGCCTACACCCTGGGCGGTATCGGCCACAACCTGCTGTGGGTGACGCTCGGCAACACCGTCTCCGGCGCCCTCTTCATGGGCCTCGGCTACTGGTATGCCACCCCCAAGGCTGAGCGCCCGGTCGCGGTAAGCGAGACCACCACCACTGCCAGCCAGACCCAAACCGCCTGATCAGGAGGCCCCATGGACTACTTGCCCATCTTTTGCCGACTCGACAACAAACCCGTGCTGCTGGTCGGCGGCGGCGAGGTAGCGGAGCGCAAGGCGCGCCTGCTGCTGGATGCCGGTGCCCACCTCACAGTCGTGGCGCCCGAGCTCGACCCCGAGCTGGCGGAACTGGCTGCCAACGGCAGCATCGAGTGGCTGGCCGGTGAATTCGCGCCGGCGCAACTGACGGGCAAATGGCTGGTGGTGGCCGCCACCGATCGGCGCGAGGTGAACGCCCTGGTCTACCAGAGCGCCAATCAGGCGCGGATCTTTGCCAACGTGGTGGACGACCCGAAACGCTCCAGCTTCATCATGCCGTCGATCATCGACCGCTCGCCGCTGATCGTGGCCATCTCCTCCGGCGGCAAGGCCCCGGTGCTGGCCCGGCTGCTGCGGGAAAAACTCGAAGCCCTGCTGCCTCAGCATCTGGGTGCCGTCGCGACCTTCGCCGGCAGCCTGCGGGAGCGGGTCAAGGCGCGCTTCACCAGCATGGGCGAGCGGCGCCGCTTCTGGGAGCGGCTGCTCGGGGCAGACCGGCTCGGGCAGGCGCTGGCGCGGGGGGATAGCGCCTCTGCCCACCAGCTGGCCGACAGCCTGTTTGTCGACGAAAGCCACACCAGTGGCGAGGTGGTGCTGGTGGGGGCCGGCCCCGGCGATCCGGGCCTGCTCACCCTGCACGCCCTGCGCCAGATGCAGCAGGCGGACGTGGTGGTCTATGACCGCCTGGTCTCCGACGAGGTGATGGCACTGGTGCGCCGCGATGCCAGGCGTATCTTCGTCGGCAAACAGGCGGGCAACCACTGCGTGCCGCAGGAGGGGATCAACCAGCTGTTGCTGGAGGAGGCGAAGAAGGGGCAGCGGGTGGTGCGCCTCAAGGGGGGCGATCCCTTCATCTTCGGCCGTGGCGGCGAGGAGCTGGAGACGCTGGTCGGCAGCGGCATCGGCTTTCAGGTGGTGCCGGGGATCACGGCTGCCAGCGGCTGCGCCGCCTACGCCGGCATACCCCTCACCCATCGGGATCACGCCCAGAGCGTGCGCTTCGTCACCGCCCACGGCAAAGGGGGCGCCCGGGATCTCGACTGGCCGCTGCTGGCCAAAGACAAACAGACCCTGGTGTTCTATATGGGGCTTTCGTCTTGCGCCGTGATCCGCGAGCAGCTGCTGACCCACGGCAAGGGGGGCGACACCCCGGTGGCGCTGATCGAGCGTGGCACCCAGCCGAGCCAGCGGGTCATTCGCGGCACCCTCGACCAGTTACCCGAGCTGGCGGCCGGGGTCGAGAGCCCAGCCCTTATCATGGTGGGATCCGTGGTGACCCTGGCCGACCAGCTCGCCTGGTTCGGGCAAGGATGTGTCGCAGACGCGGCCCTGGCTTCGGCCTGATATCACTTCATATGCCAACGCCACCTGAGGGTGGCGTTTCTTTTCCTGCATTTACTGTCATAACCTCTTGTTTTGAATTTGGTATCCTATGGAGCAAGGCCATCCGGCCAACCGAATTCAGGAATCTTGCTGCATGTCTCTCCCCCCCAAGAACAGCGCCAAACAGCGTGAACACGACAGAGCCCGCATCCTCACCCTGCTGCTGGCCGACGATGCCCTCACCGACAGCCTGCTCGATCCTCAAGGGGTGCAGGACGCCAAGCTGCGGGATCAGACCAGCGAGCTGACGCGCCTGGTCAACAGCCTGCCGGCCGCCGACGTCGCCGATGCCCTGGAGTCCCTGCCCCCGGACGAGCGCCACGTGCTCTGGCAGCAGGTGGACCCGGAGCGCCATGGCCAGATCCTGGTCGAGGCGTCGGAGACGGTGTGGGACAGCCTGATCAGCGGCATGAGTGACAAGGCGCTGCTGCAGGCCCTGCGCAGCCTCGACATCGACGATCAGATCTACCTAGGCCAATACCTGCCTCGCAACCTGATGGGACGGCTGCTCACCTCCATGGCCCCCGACCAGCGCGACCGGGTGCGGGAGGTGATCCGCTACGGCAAGCACACCGTCGGCGCCATGATGGACTTCGAGCTGATCACGGTGCGCGCCGAGGTAAGCCTGGCGACGGTGCAGCGCTACCTGCGCCAGCTCGGCAAGATCCCCGCCAACACCGACAAGCTGTTCGTCACCGACAGGCGCAACCGGCTGCAGGGGGAGCTGCCGCTCACGACAGTGCTGCTGCACAAGCCGGAGACCCTGGTGCGCGACGTGATGGAGAAGGATCCGATCACCTTCGATCCGGAAGACAACGATGAAGCCGCCGCTCGTACCTTCGAACGGGACGATCTCGTCTCTGCCGCCGTGGTGGATGGCAAGGGCAAGCTGATGGGGCGGCTCACCGTCGCCGAAGTGGTGGACCTGGTCTATGAGGAGAGCGACACCGATCTGCGTCGCATGGGGGGGATCAGCGAGGAAGAAGACGTGTTCGCGCCCGTCTCCAAGGCGGTCAAGACCCGCTGGGCCTGGCTGGCGCTGAACCTCTGCACCGCTTTCGTGGCCTCCCGGGTCATAGGCCTGTTCGAGCACAGCATCTCGCAGCTGGTGGCGCTGGCGGCCCTGATGCCCATCGTCGCGGGGATAGGCGGCAACACAGGCAACCAGACCATCACCATGATAGTGCGGGCCTTGGCGCTGCAGCACATCCAGCCGGGCAACGTCTCCTTCCTGCTGTGGCGGGAGCTGGGAGTGGCGCTGATCAACGGTCTGGTGTGGGGCGGCACCATGGGGGTCGCGACCTACTTCCTCTATCAGGATGCGGCCCTGGGCGCCGTGATGACCCTCGCCATGGTGCTGAACCTGCTGGTGGCGGCCCTGATGGGGGTCATCATCCCCATGACCATGAGTCGGCTGGGGCGGGATCCGGCGGTGGGGGCCAGTGTGATGATCACCGCCATCACAGACACCGGCGGCTTCTTCATCTTCCTGGGTCTGGCGACCCTGTTCCTGCTATAGCCCCATATGGAAACCACCAAAGTGCCCAGCCCTGGTGGCCTCAGACACCGGCAGCTCCGGATGGCAGGCCCTTGTCCCGCACAGGAATTCGGGAGTTGCTGCCGCGATAAAAACGGGGATTCCCGCCTCTGGGCAAGGAATAGTCGTTGAAATGCCAACCCCACTCCTTATACTGGATCCACCTGTTTCCAGCGGTGGATCTGACACAATGGAATACAACACTTCAGAACTGTGCGACATCTATCAGGACATGGTGGATGTACTCGAACCCATGCTCTGCTCCTTCGGCGGCCGTGCCTCTTTCGGCGGCGTCATCACCACGGTCAAATGCTTCGAATCGAACGGTCTCATCCGTGAAGTCGTCAAAGAGAACGGCGTCGGCCGCGTGCTGCTGATCGACGGCGGCGGCTCCATGCGCCGGGCCCTGATCGACAGCGAGATCGCCACCACGGCGGCGGAAAACGAGTGGGAAGGCATCGTCTGCTACGGCTGCGTGCGCGAGGTCGACATCCTGGAAGATCTCGACATCGGCATCCAGGCCCTGGCCGCCATCCCGGTCGGCGCCGACCACAAGGATGTGGGAGAGACGGATCTGCCGGTCAACTTCGGCGGTGTCACCTTCCTGCCGGACGATCACCTCTACGCCGATACCACAGGGGTGATCCTCTCACCCGATGCGCTCGATATCGAATAAGCAGACACAGACTGAAGATGGGAGCCTAGGCTCCCATTTTTTATGGCTGCAACTTGCTGAAAAACAGACAAAAAAAGAGGGCCAGTAAACAACTGGCACCTTAACTGGAAGCAATGTGAGCAATGTCGTGCCTTCACAAGAAGTCCATCACGTTGGAACGAATGAAGTCTTTCCCGGAAAACAAGGTAACAATAATCATTCTCATTTAACTGTGCAAGCCTTATTTGTAAAAAGTGCAAAAAAATGACCACCGCGCGGGTGGTCATTCTCGTCAGGCTTGTCGTGTGGCCGTTTGCAGACCGGCCAGGCCGGCCTCCCCCACCAGCTTGCGGCTGAGGTAGCGCAGCAGCACGCCGTAGAGTGGTACAAACAATCCCAGGCTTATCAGCAGTTTGAATACGTAATCCACGGTCGCGATTTCGACCCAGTGCTCGGCCATGAAGGGATCCGTGCTACGCCAGAAGGCGATGCTGAAGAAGGCGATGGTATCCACCAGGTTGCCGAACAGGGTCGAGGCGGCCGGTGCCACCCACCAGGCCCTGAGCAACCGCAGGCGGTTGAACACCACCACGTCCATGAACTGGCCCACCAGATAGGCCATAAAACTGGCCAGGGCGATGCGCGCCACGAAGAGGTTGAACTCCGCCAGGTTGCCCATGCCCTGATAACTGCCTTCGAAGAAGAGCACGGAGAGCACATAGGAAACGGCCAGGGCCGGCAGCATCACGGTCTGGATGATCTTGCGGGCCAGTCCGGCACCGAAGATCCGCACCGTCAGATCGGTGGCCAGGAAGATGAACGGGAAGCTGAAGGCACCCCAGGTGGTGTGGAAGCCAAAGATGGTGATCGGCAGCTGCACCAGGTAGTTGCTGCTGGCGATGATCAGAATGTGGAACAACGAGAGACGCACCAGCGCCGTCTGGTGCTGAGCAGGGGTCAGATTCATGTTGTGACCTTTTTGGTTAATGGGGTTAGGGAACCCATACCGCCACCATGGCGATAATTGAGGGGCGAGATTATACGCCCCGACGCGGATAGTTCAATCCTTATGCTATGAGGCGGCTGAGTGCTGATGGCCGAGCCAGAGCACCACCTCCCTGTCGTCCGGGTGCGTCGCCTCCAGCCAGCAGCCGCTGTGCTGCTCAAACTCCAGCCGCAACCGGCTGCCTTCGAACTCCAGCAGCCAGCTGTGGCGATCCGCGCCCCACTCCTGCTCGAGCGGTATAAGCTCCCACCCCTCGACCAGCTCTTCGGCAAGAGCCGGGAAGTTGTCCCAGTCAAGGCCTGGGCAGGCCAGCAACACCACCCCGGCCTCCCGATCCGTCTGCATGACACGCCAGTTCATCTGTTGTTCCTCAACTGCTGCAAGAGAGCTCGCCACCGCAATACCACTGGGGAACCGGGGTCGCCAGATCATCATATTCCGGCTGCTCGTCATAAGGGCGCTGCAGGGCGGCAAACAGCCGCTCGAACGGCGCCATGTTCCCCGTCTCGGCGGCGTCTATCACCTGCTGGGCCAAGGCATTGCGCAGCACGTACTTGGGATTGACAGCATCCATCCGCACCTTGCGCGCCGCATCCTGGCTCCCTTCACGGACCAGCCTGGCCCGATAGGCTTCGAGCCACTCCTGCCAGGCGGCCGGGTCCGGCAACAGCGCCAGCAGGGAGGCGGGCCACTCCCCCTGGGTGGTCAGCTCACCCAGGCGACGCAGGAAGAGGTGATAGTCCACCCGATGTGCCGCCAGCAACTGGAACAGCTGACGGAACAGGGCCGGGTCTTCATCCTCCCAGGTCTCCAGGCCGAGCCGGGCGCGCATCAGTTCGGAGTAGTGCAACATCAGCTGATGTTCGTACTGGGCCAGGGCCGCCGCCAGGGCGTCGCCGTCCACCTGATCCGCCAGCGCCTGGGCCAGCTTCTGCAGGTTCCAGTAACCCACCGCCGGCTGCTGATCCAAGGCGTAGCGGCCACCCGGATCCGAGTGGTTGCAGACAAAATCCGGCACATAGGCATCGATGAAACCGTAGGGGCCGTAATCCAGGGTCAGCCCGAGCAGGGACATGTTGTCTGTATTCATCACCCCGTGACAGAAGCCCGCCGCCTGCCACTTGGCGATGAGGCGCGCGGTGCGCCGCACCACCTCGGCGAACAGCTCGGCACCGCTTTCCAGTTCGGGGAAGTGGTGACGCAGCAGATAATCGATGAGAGCCGGGATCTTCTCCCCCTGGCCGCTCCAGGCGAAGTACTCGAAGTGGCCGAATCGCAGGTGACTCGGCGCGGTACGTAGCACTGTCGCCCCGCTCTCGACCTGCTCCCGGTAGACGGGCTCGTCACTGCCCACCAGCACCAGGGCCCGGGTGGTCGGAATGCCGAGGGCATGGAGCGCCTCGGAGGCGAGGTATTCGCGGATGCTGGAGCGCAGCACGGCACGGCCGTCGCCGAAGCGGGAAAACGGCGTCTTGCCCGCCCCCTTCAGGTGCAGATCCCAGTGCTGACCATCCGGCGCCAGCTGCTCCCCCAGCAGCAAGGCGCGGCCATCCCCCAGGCGCGGGCTGTAGCCACCGAACTGGTGCCCCGCATAGACCTGGGCCACCGGCTGCATACCCGGCAACGGCTGCCCCAACCCGCAGCAGGCGAGCCAGTCAGCCTCACCGATCCCGTCCAGCCCCAGTTCCCGCAGCAGCCCCTGATTGAGGTGCAGCAGCCTGGGTGCACGCAGAGGCTGAGGAGCCACGGGCTCGCAGGCCCAGGGCAGTTCGGTGGCGAAAGTGTTGATCAGCTTCATGGTGGTGTGGTTCGTCCCTGCGTATGCTCGTGTCACTCTTTATACCGCCGTCTGCCCGCTCAGGCTAACAGGCGATCGCGCTATTTCATTTCACGGAGAAAACAATGCAAAAATGGATATATGCCCTACCCCTGCTGGCACTGGCCTGGGGACATCAGGTCAAGGCCGCCGACATCGAAGCGGGCAAGGCCAAGGCGCCTGTCTGCGTCGCCTGTCATGGGGTGGATGGCAAGGCGAGTGTCCCCGTCTATCCCCATCTGGCCGGACAGAACGCTGCCTATCTGCTGAAACAGATGAAAGCCTTCAAGGAGGGCAGCCGCACAGAGCCATTGATGGCACCCTTCATGGCGATGCTGACCGAGGCGGATATGGAGAATCTGGCGGCCTATTATGCCAGCCTGAAGTAGCCTGGCGGCGCCCTATCCCCGATGCGGTCGATCACGCTTCGTTAATCGACCCTAGCGGCGGCAGTAGTCGATGATAAGGTCCATAAAGGCCTCGCCGAAGCGCTCCAGCTTGCGATGGCCGGCACCGATGACCGTCAGCATCTCGTCATCGGTCATCGGCATCGCCGCTGACCCAAGCTCCACCTGGGTCGACCCTACCGGCGGCAGTAGTCGATGATAAGGTCCATAAAGGCCTCACCGAAGCGCTCCAGCTTGCGGTGACCGACACCGTTGATGGCCAGCATCTCGTCCTCGGTCATCGGCATCAGCTGGGCCATCTCCACCAGGGTAGCGTCGTTGAACACCACGTAGGGCGGCACCTCTTCATCCTCGGCGATCTGCTTGCGCAGACCGCGCAGCTCCTTGAACAGCCGCTTGTCATAGTTGGCGTTGTCGAGCAGGCCGCTGCGCTTCTCCTTGCGGCTGGAGATGGGCTGCAAGCGTGGCACCGCCAGGGCCAGCGTCGTCTCACCGCGCAGCACGGGGCGGGCCGCCTCGGTCAGCTGCAGCACCAGGTTGCGGGTGATGTTCTGGGTCAGCAGCCCCTTGTGGATCAGCTGTCGGATCACGCTCATCCAGTATTCGTGGCTCTGATCCTTGCCGATGCCGTAGGTCGACAGCTTGTCGTGACCGTGATCCTTGATGCGCTGGTTGAGCGAGCCCCTGAGCACCTCCACCACATAACCTACCCCGAAGGCCTGACCCACCCGCCAGACGCAGGAGAGCGCCTTCTGGGCATCCTCGGTGCCGTCATAACTCTTGGGCGGGTCCAGGCAGATGTCGCAGTTGCCGCACGGCTTGTCGTTGTACTCGCCGAAATAGTTGAGCAACACCTGACGGCGGCAGGTCTGCGCCTCGGCGAAGGCCGCCATCACGTTGAGCTTGTATTGCTCCACCTGCAACTGCTGGGGGTTTTCGATGTTGTCGAGCAGGCGTCGCACCCGGCCAATGTCGGCGGGATCATATAGCAGCAGCGCCTCGGCGGGGGTCCCATCGCGGCCGGCCCGGCCGGTCTCCTGATAGTAGGATTCGATATTCTTGGGGATGTCGTAGTGCACCACGAAGCGCACGTTCGGTTTGTCGATCCCCATGCCGAACGCCACCGTCGCCACCACTATCTCGACATCGTCCTTGAGGAAGGCATCCTGGGTGCGCAGCCGCTGATCCAGCGGCAGGCCCGCATGATAGGGCGATGCCTTGCAGCCATGGCGGGAGAGCCTCTCTGCCACTTCCTCCACCCGGTTGCGGCTGGAGCAATAGACGATGCCGCAGTTGCCCTTCTGGCTCTGCACGTAGCGCAGCAGTTGCTCGGCCCCCTTGAACTTCTCCACCAGGCTGTAACGGATGTTGGGCCTGTCGAAGCTGGCGGTGTGAATGAAGGGATCATGCAATTCGAGGCGATGCAGCATGTCGCTGCGGGTCGCCTCGTCGGCAGTGGCGGTGAGCGCCACCACAGGCACCTGGGGGAACCACTGCTTGAGCCGCCCCAGCGCTGCGTATTCGGGCCGAAAATCGTGGCCCCACTGGGAGACGCAGTGGGCCTCGTCGATGGCGAACAGGCCGAGCGGCAGCTCCGCCAGCCGATCCAGAAACTCGTGCTGCAGCAACCGCTCGGGGGAGACATAGACCAGCTTGATCTCGCCGCGACGCATGGCGGCAAAGTTCTGGACCATCTCCTCCCGGCTCAGGGCGGAGTTGATATAGACCGCCGCCACGCCGTTGGCCCGCAGGCTGTCCACCTGATCCTTCATCAGCGAAATGAGGGGCGAGACCACCACTCCGAGCCCGGGGCGCAGCAGCGCCGGGATCTGGTAACAGAGGGACTTGCCGCCACCGGTGGGCTTGAGCACCAGGGCATCACGCCCCGCCACTATCTGCTCGATGATCTCGAGCTGGCCCGGCCGAAATTGCTGGTAGCCGAAGACCGCCTGCAGCAGGGCAAGGGGGGTATCGGGCAAGGTGTCGGCAATGGCGGTCATGGGCTCTCCTTTGGGGTCGCCATTCTAAAGCAGCCGCCGCCCACAATAAACCTGCCATTGCGACTGTTAAGGAAGTGTTGCAGACTGGCTGGAGTTTTTACTCGGCTTTGATGACAGGGATCGGTATCAGAGAATGAAACAGATGTTGAAGAAGATGGCGCTCAGTGGCATTGCCAATCTGTTCGCCGAGAAGATGCCGTTCAACAAGCTCATCGGCATGCAGGTGACCCACTATGACTTCGAGAAAGTGGAGCTGCGCATCAAGATGGATGACAAGCTGATCGGCAACCCCTTCCATAACATCTTGCACGGCGGCGTCACCGCCAGCCTGCTGGATGTGGCCGGTGGCATGATAGTCGCCGCTTCCTGCATCGACGAGCTGGAGGATTTCTCCCCCAGCTACCTCAAGGAACGCTTTTCCCGCCTCGGCACCATAGACCTGCGAATCGACTATCTGCGACCCGGCCGCGGCAACGAGTTTATCGCCACCGCCCACATCATCCGCGCCGGTAGCAAGGTCGCCGTCGCCCGTATGGAACTGCACAACGAAGAAGGGACCCACATCGCCTTTGGCACCGGCACCTACCTGGTCGGCTAATGGCCTTTATTGCATAAAAAGTGCGCATCTAAGCTGATTTTAATCATTAGAATTGTTACCCCCTCCACCGGCCAGGGTCCATACTGAAAGTCGGGATTGTATGCAGAGGGAGGATTGCAGACGATGAGCGCGATGCTGGCTACCAAACCATCCAGAGCCTTGTTGACACAGCTCGAGTCTATGCGCGAAGAAGTGCAGACACCCGAGTGCCATCACTGGTTGGAACAGGAGCTGGAGGGGTATTCTCTCTGTTCACCCCTGCCTTGGTATCGCATCATTGCCTGTCGGCAACGCGGTCACTTCCTGAATCTGAAGACGGGGAAATATCTGACTTGCCACATCGGCAGCCAAACGCTAAGCCAACGCGACCTGGCCCAAGTTCAGTTCATCTATGCCCGTGAACCCGCCGCCCACTATCTACTGCGTCATGATCCCGGTATCGAACCCTGGCCAGAGCAACTGCTGGAAGCGTATAGAGAGCAGTTGATCCCCGGCCATCTCTGCCTGCAGGCCTGGCATGAGCCCGTGTCTTCGCTGCGTTCACAACTGATGGAGGGAATAGCACATTTCATTAGTGAGTACCCCAAGCATGCGGCTCTGCAAACTCAGCACAGCTTCAAGGCATTGCGGCATCAACACTGGCATATCTGATCATGCGCCCCTGGCGCAAGGAGGGCACCATCGACAAGACCCACAACGAGATTGCCACAATCTAGAGTGCCGGAGTCAGGATCAGACTCCACCTGTAGGGCCACCGAGCGGTGGCCCTTTTAATGGGCGGCATTCCGCACCGGGCAACCTCCTCTGCATACCGACCATGCGTCTGCCTATCACGGCCAAGGCAAATAGCCCAATGCGAAAGACAACCCATTGAACCCCATGCGACTCACCAGCACAGAGCAGCATTGTGAGCCACGGCAAGGCGGATCTTTGAGGTTTTGGCCGCGCAGGGCCTTGATGATCTGAGGGCTGATGAGCTGGCGATCGGGAGATAATCTGGTCGGAAGGCACATCGCACCATAGGTGCACCCCGATGAGGTGAACATCGAATTTGCCTGCCAGCTCAGGCCAGGCCAGGCAGCTGATTGCAATGGCTGGCGCCTTGGTGCCATGCCGTATGTCGCGACGGCAGAGGAAGCAGTGGGAAGCACAGGTAGTCAGCCCCGCAACGTCTGACATACCAACACCATGTTCCTGCCTCACTATGTCATCGCGTCGTACTGCATCGTGCTTTGCACCGCCTCTGGCGCGAGCAGTACGGTCACCACTTGTCGTGCTGCCAACCGCAAGTCACCTTCACCGAGGATCGCAGACACAAAAAAGAGGGGCCCGCTTGTGTCGGGCCCCTCGGTTGAACGCAACGATGCTACACCGTTACGGTCCAGTGCACAGATAGTTGTTGTTGTACTGGTCCAGTGTCGTGGCGAGGTTGTTTGCCTCGGCCGCGAATTGGCCCTTCTTCGGATAATCCCCCATCCCGGTGAAGTTCACCGCGTAGCTGGGCGGCGGTCCATCAAGAATGGCTTGGCCTGCAACCATCGCTGTGACGGCATTCGGACACTGACCCGCCCCGGCTTGCACATTCAGCTTCGCAGCCAGCAGTTGCGCTGCCATGTTGAACGCCGGATCACTCGACTTCTGCTTGCCGCTCCCGACATCCTGCTTGCTCAGGATACGCACGGCCTCCTGGCAGGTATCCACGAACAGGTTGCCGATATAGACCCCGCCACCGGCAAAGGAGGCCAGCGTCTGATCAAGCACGGGTTCCTGTTTGCCATTGGATTTGGCGCAGGACGCCCAGTTCCGCCAGAAACCGATGGTCAATGCACGGCCGCCTGGGGGCGGTGTGTTGTCGATATTGAACACCTTCGTTTCACCCGGGCCCACCTCGAAGTCGCCACAGAGAATACTGTTGTCGACATTCGGGTTGATGACTACGCCATCCGGTGGCATGAACGCATTCGGAACAAAGTTTCCGAAGCTGCTGAGCCACCCCGGACCCACGATCTCGCAGATCTGATAGGTCTGGCCTGGGATGAGCTCCTGCGTAAACACCAGGGTGCCGCCGTTCCCGGCATTGGCCGACATCGACTCCAGGGTCTCGCCGACGGAGAAGGTGGTAGCCCCCTGCCGCAGCACGAAGGTAAACGAGTAGCTGCCCAAGTCGGGTAGGCCATTCATGGTCTTGAGGACTTGTGCCTTGCCGCGTTCACGGTTCAGGAACGAACAGGAGAAGACCTTGCCTGCATCCTCCGGGTAGTCGACCACGAAGTCGCAGACCTTGTCCTGAATCGGCGAATCCGGGTTGGCCGAAACCAGATCCCAACCCGCCTTGGCCGTCTCGACCACGGTATAGGTACCCTCGCTAGTGAGGAGCAGATCGAGGCCAGCGGTCTGGAACATCGAAGGGCCCGCACCCGCACCGACATCTTGCATACTCAACAGCCCGCCATCCGGACCATACAACTTGAAGGTCCAGTAGTAGTCGTCATCCGAGTTTTCGAGTACCGGCTCAGTGGTCTTCTGCACCTGCGCCTTGGCCGGTTCGGTTGTTGGCACATTCTGGAAGTCGACAGTTGCCGAACAATGGGTCGCGATGCCGTCTTCGAGCTGGAGATCCACCGTCCTGGGGTTCGGATACTCAGCTGGGTCGCGCGGGTCAGCCAGACCGACAGGGACGCCAGTGTCACTGCCTGCGGCGAAGAACACGCTGCTCACCTCTTCGACATAATAGGTGTCGGGAACCAGGCCCCACGCCGTGACGGATTGCGTCGTCGCGCCTCCCCCCGTGAAGGTAATGACCTTGGTCTTGCTGAACGATCCATCATTGGCTCGGGTAATGTGGAATGTCACCTCGAGTTTTTCACCCGCATCCAGGAAGTTGGGGATGCTCTTCTCAATCATGAGCTTGGCCATGACCGATGAGACGATCGGGATCTGCAGTTCGTTGGTGCTGGCCGCAAATCCGTCCGAGGCGGTCAGGTAGGCGGTGTCTCTCAACATGCCTGTCGTGACGCGCTTGGGATCGTCGAGATACACCATCTTGTCAAAGGTGATGGAACCACTGTCTGTCTGCCCAGTCGTCTGCCACCCTACCTCGCCATCCGTCTGCGTGTCCGCAATGTAGCCATCCAGGAAGCCGCCAAACGACGGAACCCCGACCGCATACATCAGACCCACGCCGTCGATCTCCTCCACGTCCTTGATGGTCGTCGAAGCATTGGTGACCTCACCCTGCTGGATCTGGGCGTTCGCGACCGCCGTCGTGGTGCCTGGGACCGGGATGCCAGTTGCCTTGTCCGTATAGGTTCCTGACACCTCGTTGTGCAGCCAGTCGCCAACCTTGCCCGCCGTCGCTGCGTCGAATTCGACCGTGAATTCGGCGACCATGCCATTGAAGCCGGCAGCGAGGTCGAATGGGCCCTCGTTGTAGGTATCGAGCAAGGTGCCGGTGTTGTCCGCCCCCTTGTACAACTTGTCGGTCAACTCGATGGTGATCGTACGCGCGGCTGGATTCTTCGCATTCAACACTATGTTGACCGCGACCTTGCCACCGATGACTTCCGCCTTGGTCCAGGTGACCGTGATCTGGACGGGAAGGGACTCGGGAGCATCACTGCGGCAGACGTTGCCAAAGTCCAGCGAGTCTTCGGTCCCCTTGGAGATATTCCAGGTCTGCTCCGCGCCCTGGTGGGCCGTCATCGTCTTGGAAATCTCCTGCGGCTCGATCTCCTTCACCGGGATGGAGACGTCGCGTGCACCAGCCCCACCGGTGCCGAGATCTTCGGCCAGGAGATTGGCGTGCAGCGATGAGCCCGGGAACAGGTGCGACCCCAGGGCCAGCCGACCGTAGTAGTCATAGACACAGGTGGTATTTTTCGCCTGTGTGACCGTGATCAGTCGGTAAATGGAGATGTCGGTGCCGCCAACGCCCGGGTTCTTGGGAGTTTGCGGCGTCGACTGGGCTGCCGCACAGGACGCGCTCGACTTGCCCACATTCAGTACCGGGGCCGAAATAATGTCATATCCGGGTTTGCCTGCATCCTCGTTGTCCAGTACCACACCAAGGGTGTACATCTGGCTGGCAGGGGCGGAATTACCGGCCTGCAGCGTGATGCGATAAGGAACGAGGTCGAGTTCGTTCCACGTCTTTCCCAGGTTGCCAGTGGTGTAGTCCGCGTCGGGGCAGATAAAGGGGCCGCCATCGGGGAAGGTGAAATTCGCATCTTTGCGACATCCCTCCAAGGTAGTCTGCACCCCAACGGGGTCGGCGGCCTGCGCCGGCGCCGTGCCGAGCAGCCCGAGCGCGAGCACGGCCCCCAGCGTCGTCTTCCATCGTTTGCTGACGAACATGTCGATGTCTCCTTGACGTTGTCCTTGTGTGGCCGGGAAGTGTCGTTCGACACGAGCACCCACGACCGCCGGTCGTCATGACGAGAGCGATAGAGCAAGTCGTATGCCAGTGGACATGGTGTGTAAAAACAAGGGGTTACGGATGCTTGCCATCTGGCATGTCACAGCAGTGAAACACACGGTACCGCGCTACCCGTCGAGATTGACCACAAGTCTTTGATAATTGAACCAAACGAGCATGGGAGATGCTGTATCGCGATTGATACTCGTGGTGGCGATGTCTGAGGTGCCATCGCCCTGCTGCGATGCCTGCCTCCAAGCCAATCTGTGTCGTCGCGACGGTGTGAAGGCTCGACATCGTGTCCAGCAGACCGTCAGTGCGACGCGCCATGTGCACGTCGAGTCGAGGAGCCACCACAGGGGGATTGCCGTTTGAAGGGGATCCGTCGATGAACGTCTGGTGCTGGCACAGGCGGTGGAGGAGCAGGGTGCCCGGCTCAAGGGGGAGTGAACCGGATGTGCGTGACCGTCCCGGGAAGCATGCCTTTGCATGAGGGATGATGGACCAGACAAGGAAGGACAATGACGAGGAGATGCAGGGGAGATGCCTCATGGCCCTGGGCATTCCAAAAGCGAAAAGGCCGCTCGATGAGCGGCCTTTTCCAATGTGGTCGGTGTGAGAGGATTCGAACCTCCGACCCCTTCGTCCCGAACGAAGTGCGCTACCAAGCTGCGCTACACACCGATGTCTGCGGGGCGAGAATTTACCGAAAGCCCCGACATGACACAAGCCTTTTTTTGCATCTGCCGTAAAAAAAGGGCTTTACGCTCAATAATCCAGCGTTTCATGGCGATCAGGGGCACCGGGCTCATCCCGGTACTCGGTTACGCCTTTGGCGGCAGCTGAAACTCGGCTGGTCCCAGCAGACGCCGACTCCAATCGGCAACGACCCCGTGCTCCAGCCAGTGGGCCGCATGCTGCTGCCAATTGGGAGAGAGCGCCGGGTTCTCCAGCAGCAGTTGCAGGTCTCCTTCGTGGCGGGCCTGATTGAACAGGATGTCGGCGGTGCGCTTCACCGTCAGCTCTGGATAGGGCCTGTCCATCAGCAGCAGCTCATCCACCGGATCCACTCGCCCCTCCTCCAGCACTCGCAGCAACCAGCCGCAGCGACCGCTGAGTTGCATCACCTGAGAGAGGTGCGAGTAGCCAAAACGTTGATTGAGCTTGAAGCAGGGGGATCTCGGCTGGCTGATCTGGACCAGGGCGGCGCCGAGGCGATAGACATCACCGATACAGGCCTGCGCCTCGGTCAATCCGAGGCCGGAGAGGTTTTCGCCAAAGGCCGCCGGCTGCCAGGAGGCTCGGGGGGCAGGCAGGCCCAGCGCGGTTTGCCAAGTCTTCCACCAGGGGTAGTGATCCGCGGGATAGTAGTGCAGGGCGCGGTCCGGGCCGCCGTGATGGCGTTTGTCGCTCTGCTCATCGCCTTCCAGGCCCGAGAAGCTGCACCACAGGGGATGGCCTGCCTCATGCTTGTCGATGGCACTGACGAGTCCGGGGGCGAGTTCGGCATTCATCTCGGCGCTCTGGCCGATAAAGAGGGAGATCCGCATTCCATGCTCCTGACGGATGAGAGAATGCGGATCTTAGGGGCTGTTGAGCCGTCGACGCAAGCCGCGTGACCGCCTCAACAGCCCCGGGGTCAGGCGACGGCCTGCATCTGGGTGGTCATGGCAATCTCGGCACGGCGGCGTTTCTCCGCCCTCGCCATCAGGTACCAACTGCCGAAGGTGAACAGCGACACCGACAGCAGGATCAGGCTCGCCACCGCGTTGATCTCGGGTTTCACCCCGAGGCGCACCGCCGAGAACACCTCCATCGGCAGGGTAGTGGAACCTGGGCCGGAGACGAAGCTCGCCAGCACCAGATCATCCAGCGACAGGGCGAACGACATCATGCCCCCCGCCGCCAGTGACGGGGCTATCATCGGGATGGTGATCAGGAAGAACACCTTCCACGGCTTGGCGCCAAGATCCATGGCCGCCTCCTCGATGGAGAGATCCAGTTCCCGCAGCCTGGCCGACACCACGATCGCCACATAGGCGGTACAGAAGGTGGTGTGGGCAATCCAGATGGTCAGCATGCCCCGCTCGGCGGGCCAGCCCACCAGCTGGGCCATGGCCACGAACAGCAGCAGCAGCGACAGACCCGTGATCACCTCTGGCATCACCAGGGGTGCCGTCACCATGCCGCCAAACAGGGTGCGGCCCCGGAAGTGGGGGATCCGGGTCAGCACGAAGGCGGCCACAGTCCCCAGCGCCACCGCGGCGATGGCGGTGTAGAAGGCGATCTCCAGAGAGCGGAACACGGAGCCAATCAACTGTTTGTTGTCGAGCAGACCGAAATACCACTTGAGCGACCAGCCTCCCCACACAGTCACCAGCTTGGAGGCGTTGAAGGAGTAGATGACCATGATGATCATGGGCAGGTAGATGAACAGCAGCCCCAGCCAGAGCATCAGCTTGGCAAAACCAAAGCGCCTCATACTTTCCCCTCCAGCTCTTTGGCCTGGTTGCGGTTGAACAGGATGATCGGAATGATCAGCACCGCCAGCATCACCACTGCCAGGGCGGACGCCACCGGCCAGTCGCGGTTGTTGAAGAACTCCTGCCACAGCACCTTGCCGATCATCAGGGTCTCAGGGCCGCCCAGCATCTCGGGGATGACGAACTCGCCCACCACGGGAATGAAGACCAGCATGCAACCGGCGATGATGCCGTTCTTGGAGAGCGGCACCGTGATCTGCCAGAACCGGGTCAGGTTGCGAGCGCCGAGATCGGAGGCCGCCTCCAGCAGGCTCTGGTCATGTTTGACCAGATTGGCATAGAGCGGCAGCACCATGAACGGCAGGTAGGAGTAAACGATGCCGATGTAGACCGCCAGGTTGGTGTTGAGGATCTGCAAGGGCTCGTCTATTACCCCAATCCCCAGCAAGAAGCTGTTGAGCAGGCCGTTGTTGCTGAGGATGCCCATCCAGGCGTAGACCCGGATCAGAATGGCGGTCCAGGTCGGCATCATGATGAGCAACAGCAGAACGGTCTGGGTCTCCTTGTTGGCCCGTGCGATGGAGTAGGCCATGGGATAACCGATCAGCAGGCACAGAAGCGTGCTGATGAAGGCCATCTTGAGGGAACCCAGATAGGCCGCGATATAGAGCTCATCCTCCTGCAGCAGCAGGTAGTTGCCCATGTGGAGCAAGATGGTGAGCTGACTGTCTGCCCAGGTCACCACGTCGGTGTAGGGCGGGATCGCCACATCCGCTTCGGCGAAGCTGATCTTCACCACGATGACGAAGGGCAGCAGGAAGAACAGGAATAGCCAGAAGAAGGGGATGCCGATCACCAGCTGGCGTCCCCCCATCTGCTTGAGTCGTCTCAATGCCTTCATGATTGCAGCACCACGCCGCTGTCATCTTCCCAATACAGGAACACCTGGTCATCCCAGGTTGGCCGCTTGCCGTGGCGTTCGGCATTGGCGATGAAAGCCTGAACGATTTTGCCCGAGGGCAGCTGGATGTGATAAACCGAGTGGCCGCCCAGATAGGCAATGTCATAGACCTCACCCTTGGTCCAGTTGAAGTCCGGATGTTCGATCTCCTCCGGCTTGTGCAGGCTCATCAGCAATTTTTCCGGCCGCAGGGCGTAGGTCACCTTCTTGTTCTCGGCACGGGAGCTGATGCCATGGCCCACGTAGATGGGCTGCTCCAGATCCGCGCAGGCGATGGTGGCGTGGTCCTGCTCATCTTCCACCAGCAGGCCGTCAAACAGGTTGACGTTGCCTATGAACTCGCACACCAGCCGGCTGGCCGGGGTTTCGTAGATGTCCATCGGGCTGCCAATCTGCTCGATGCAACCCAGGTGCATGATGGCGATCCGTTCCGCCATGGTCATGGCCTCTTCCTGATCGTGGGTCACCATGACGCAGGTTACGCCGACTCGTTCGATGATCTCCACCAGCTCCAGTTGCATCTTGGAGCGCAGCTTCTTGTCCAGCGCCCCCATGGGCTCATCCAGCAACAGCAGCTTGGGGCGCTTGGCAAGCGACCGGGCCAGGGCGACCCGCTGGCGTTGACCACCGGAGAGCTGGTGGGGTTTGCGGCGGGCATACTGGGTCATCTGCACCAGCTTAAGCATCTCCTCCACCCGGGCGTCGACCTCTGCCTTGGGCAGGCCATCCTGCTTGAGGCCGAAGGCGATGTTCTGCGCCACCGTCATGTGGGGAAACAGGGCGTAGGACTGGAACATCATGTTGATGGGACGTTCATAGGGCGGCATGTCGGTAATGTCGACCCCATCCAGGAACAGCCGCCCCTCGGTGGGGCGCTCGAACCCGGCCAGCATCCGCAGCAAGGTGGACTTGCCGGAACCTGAACCACCCAGCAGGGCGAAGATCTCGCCCTTGTGGATGTTGAGAGACACGTTGTCGACCGCCAGCGTTTCGTCGAACTGCTTGCTTACCCTGTCTATTTTGACCAGCACTTCTTTACGCTGCTGGCTGCCCTCGAGGGCTTTCTTGTAGGCACTGGAGGCTATCGCCATTACCAAACTCCCAAAGGTGATACCGGCCGGGGCCGATCCATCAATACAATCTGGCGCCCCGGGATGGGCGCCAAGGTTAGGTTCCGGACTTGATCTTGGTCCAACTCCGGGTGATCAGGCGCTGCACCGAGCGGGGATGTGCTTCCTGCACATACAGACGCTCCAGCACCGCCTGGGGGGGATAGACAGACTCGTCATCGCGCACGGCCTTGTCCATGAACTCTCCCGCCTTGATGTTCGGGTTCGCGTAGCCCACGTAGTCGCTCACCTTGGCGATCACTTGCGGCTCGAGAATGTAGTTGATCAGGGCGTGAGCCTCTTTGACGTTGGTGGCATCGGAGGGGATCGCCATCATGTCGAACCACAGATTGCCCCCCTCCTTGGGGATGCTGTAGGCAATCTTGATCCCCTTGCCCGCCTCGTCGGCCCGGGCCGCCGCCTGCAGTATGTCACCGGAGAACCCCGCCGCCACACAGATGTCGCCATTGGCGAGATCCCCTATGTACTTGGAGGAGTGGAAGTAAGTCACATAGGGGCGCACCTTGAGCAGTTGCTCTTCGGCGCGCTTGAGATCCGCAGGATCGTGGCTGTTGGGATTGAGGCCGAGGTAGTTCAGGGCAGCCGGGATCATCTCGTCCGCCGAGTCGAGGAAGGCCACCCCGCAGTGGGAGAGCTTCTTCATGTTTTCCGGCTCGAAGATGGTGGCCCAGGAGTCAATCTTGTCGACCCCCAGCACGGCCTTCACCTTCTCGACGTTGTAGCCGATGCCGTTGGTGCCCCACAGATAGGGCACGGCGTACTGATGGCCCGGATCCACCTTGTCGAGCTGCTTGAGCAGCAGGGGATCCAGGTTGTTCAGGTTGGGCAGCAGGGCGGGATCCAGCTTCTGGAAGGCCCCCGCCTGGATCTGCTTGGCCAGGAAATTGTTGGAAGGCACGACCAGATCGTAACCGGTTCGTCCGGTCAGCAGCTTGCCCTCCAGCGTCTCGTTGGAGTCAAACACGTCGTAGACGGTCTTGATCCCGGTCTTCTGCTGAAAGTCACTGAGGGTGGTCTCGCCGATATAATCGGACCAGTTGTAAAAATGAACCACAGGGGCTGCCTGGGTCAGATTTGCAAACCCCAGGGTCAGGGCCAGCGTTGCCATCTTGGTCATGTGCACTTATCAGTCCTCATTTGTGTGATGTTGCCAGTTGCGCATCCATACGCACCGTCCAACCTGTCGGGTGGTCACCACCCTCCCGGCCGAACTGCGGACCGGGAGGGGTACTCGTCACTTACTTGCCTGACTTGATCTTGGTCCAGCTGCGGGTCATCAGACGCTGCACCTTGGCCGGCAGATCCGGGAAGGTGTAGATCTTCGCCAGCGTCGCCTCGCTCGGGTAGATACCCGGATCGTTGCGGATCGCTTCGGACACCAGCGGCACGGAAGCCTTGTTCCCGCTCGGGTAACTGACCGCGTCGGAGATCTTGGCGATCACCTCGGGCTGCATCAGATAGTTCAGGAACACATGGGCCGATTCCACGTTCTTCGCATCGGCCGGAATAGCCAGCATGTCGAAGAAGCTGCCGGCCCCCTCTTTCGGGATTACATAGGTCAGATTGACACCGTTTTTGGCCTCGATCGCCCGGGACTTGGACTGCTGCAAGTCACCGGAGTAACCGACCGCCACGCACAGGTTGCCGTTGGCCAGATCCGAAATGTACTTGGAGGAGTGGAAATAAGCGGTATAGGGGCGGATGGAGAGGAACAGCTCCTCGGCCTTCTTCAACTCGTCCGGCTTCTGGCTATCCGGCTTGAAGCCCAGGTATTGCAGGGCAGCCGGCAGCATTTCGGTCGGCGAGTCGAGGAAGGAGACACCGCACTCCTTCAACTTGGCCATGTTCTCCGGCTTGAACACCAGATCCCAGGAATCCACAGGCGCATCGGCACCCAGCACGGCCTTCACCTTCTCGACGTTGTAGGCGTAGCCAATGGTGCCCCACAGGTAAGGGATGGAGTACAGGTTGCCCGGGTCACTCGGTTCGAGCGCCTTGAGCAAGGAGGTATCCAGGTTTTTCCAGTTGGAGAGTTTGGACTTGTCCAGCTTCTGGAAGACGCCAGCCTTGATCTGCTTGGCCAGGAAGGGGTTCGACGGAACCACGATGTCATAACCCGAACTGCCTGCCAGCAACTTGGCTTCCAGCACCTCGTTGCTGTCAAACACGTCATACACCACCTTGATGCCCGTCTCTTTCTGGAAGTCTTCCAGCGTAGTCGGGCCGATGTAATCGCTCCAGTTATAGACGTGCAGCACCTTCTCGTCGGCCATCGCCCCGGTACTCATCATGACCAGCGCCACGGAAGCAGCCATCATTCCCTTTTTAAAAGACATAGTCCTTGTCTCCTAAGCAAATTGTATGCGTAAGCCAATCTGCCCGGTTGCAGCCTATTCCCGCAGCTTTGCTGCCGTCAGATCCAGACTGAGCCTGGCCAGTTTGACCAATTCATCCACCTGTTCCTCGGTGATCACCAAGGGGGGCGATATGATCATGGTATCGCCGACAGCCCTCATCACCAAGCCATTGTTAAAACAGAACTCCCGACACGTCATCCCGGCGTGCAGTTCGGCCGGGAAACGGCGTTTCGTCTGTTTGTCCTGCACTATTTCCAACGCGGCGACCAGGCCTTTACCCCGGGTTTCTCCCACCAGCGGGTGATCGGCAAGCTCGCTCCAGCGGCGCTGCAAATAGGGGCCGATACTATCATGGACGCGCTTAACTATGCTCTCACTTTGCATAAGCTGGATGTTGGCAATGGCCACGGCGCAGGCCACCGGATGACCGGAATAGGTGAAGCCGTGGTTGAACTCGCCCCCCTCTTCCACCAGCACTTTGGCGACCCTGTCCCCCACCATTACGGCCCCCATCGGCAGGTAACCCGAGGTGATGCCCTTGGCCAGACACATGAGGTCAGGCTTGATGCCGAAGCCTTCGCTGGCGAACCAGTGGCCGGTGCGACCGAAACCGCAGATCACCTCGTCGGCGATGAGCAGGATGCCGTACTTGTCACAGATGCGCTGGATCTCGGGCCAGTAGCTGTCGGGCGGAATGATGACGCCGCCGGCCCCCTGGATAGGCTCGCCGATGAAGGCCGCCACCTTGTCCACCCCCAGTTCCAGAATCTTCTCTTCCAGCTGGCGGGCACGGGCCAGGCCGAACTCGTGGGCGCTCATGCCCTCCCCCTCACCGAAGTGATAGGGCTGATCGATGTGGACTATGCCGGGAATGGGCAGGCCACCCTGGGCGTGCATGCCCTTCATGCCCCCCAGACTGGCGCCCGCTACCGTAGAGCCGTGATAGGCGTTGTGACGGCTGATGATCACCTGCTTGTCGGGCTGCCCCTTGCTGGCCCAGTAGTGACGCACCATGCGCAGCACTGTGTCGTTGCACTCCGAGCCCGAGCCGGTGAAGAAGACGTGGTTGAGATGGGGCGGCGTGATCTCGGCCAGCAGGGTCGCCAGTTCGGCGGCGGGGGGATGGCTGGTCTGGAAGAAGAGGTTGTAGTAGGGCAGTTGCTGCATCTGTTTGGTGGCGGCATCCACCAGCTCCTGGCGGCCATAGCCCAGGTTGACGCACCACAGGCCCGCCATCCCGTCCAGGATGCGGCGCCCGTCGGAGTCTTCCAGATAGACCCCCTCGGCCTTGGTGATGATGCGGCTGCCCTTCTTGTTCAGGGCCTGAAAGTCGGTAAAGGGATGCAGGTGGTGGCTGGCATCCAGTTGCTGCCACTCGCGGGTGGTCTGCTTCATTGCTTGCTCCTCGGTTCCTTCGATGTAAGCGATGTTTATTCGTCAATGTCGAGGGTGGCTGGCACTCTCCCGGTCACTGCTACTCACGGGCGGAATGCTGCATTGCTTGCTCCTCGGTTCCTTCGATTTAAGCGATCTTCGTGCATGCATCCATGGGCTGGCCCACGGGCACGGTGCTGCCGCGAGCGGGCGCCATCAGCCGCCCCTCACGAGCCAGTGCCATCTTGCTTTGAGAGTGACGGGAGGGATCTGCGCCCCTCCCGAGACGGGTCAGACGTTCAGCAGCAGGAATTCCCGTTCCCAGCGGCTGATCACCCCGAAGTAGGTCTCGTACTCCTTGCGCTTGACCGCAACGAAGGCGCGGATGAAACGCTCCCCCAGCATGTCCTTGATGGGCTCGCACTGCTCCAGATGGCTGAGCGACTCCTCCAGGGAACGGGGCAGGCTGTAGGGCAGGTCATAGGCACTCGCCTTCATCTCCTGCATGGGCTCCAGCTTCTCCAGCATGCCGAGGTAGCCGCAGGCCAGGGTGGCGGCCAGTGCCAGATAGGGGTTGGCGTCGGCACCGGCGAAGCGGTTCTCGACCCGGCGCGCGCTCGGCTCGGAGAAGGGCACCCGCAGGCCGCAGGTGCGGTTTTCCACGCCCCACTGCACGTTGCGCGGTGCGCTCTCGCCGAAGGTGAGGCGGCGGTAGGAGTTGACGTTCGGCGCCAGCAGGGCGGTTACCGCCGGGGTGTACTTCTGCAGACCGGCGATGAAGTGCATGAACAGGGCGGAGTTGCCCCCTTCGCTGGTGCCAAACAGGTTGCGCCCCTCGGCATCTTCCAGGCTCTGGTGGATGTGCATGGCGGAGCCCGGCTCATCGCTCATGGGCTTGGCCATGAAGGTGGCATAGATGCCGTGACGGTGGGCCGCTTCCCGCATGGTGCGCTTGAACAGGAACACCTGGTCGGCGAGATCGATGGCGTCACCGTGCAGGAAGTTGATCTCCATCTGGGCGGCACCGGACTCGTGGATCAAGGTGTCCACCTCCAGCTCCTGGGCCTCGCAGTAGTCGTACATGTCCTCGAAGATGGGATCGAATTCGTTGACCGCATCGATGCTGAACGACTGGCGAGCCGTCTCGGGGCGGCCGTTGCGGCCCACCGGCGGCACCAGCGGATAGTCGGGGTCTTCATTGCGCTTGACCAGATAGAATTCGAGCTCGGGGGCCACCACCGGCTTCCAGCCCTGCTTCTCGTAAAATGACAAGACCCGGCGCAGCACGGAGCGCGGCGCTATGTCGATCAGCTTGCCATTGATGTCAAAACAGTCGTGGATCACCTGAGCCGTGGGCTCCAGTGCCCAGGGCACGAAACGAATGGTGTTGGGATCGGGATAGAGCTGCATGTCCCGCTCCAGCGGGTCAATCATGCTGTCGTCATCCGGGTACTCGCCGGTCACCGTCTGGGTGAAGATGACCTCGGGCAGCCGCATGCCCCCTTCGCGCAGAAACTTGTTGGCTGGAATGATCTTGCCTCGGGCATTGCCGGTGAAATCCGGGAACAGGCACTCCACTTCCGTGATGCGATTGCTCTCCATCCAGCCCTTGATACTGTCCATGTTAAACCCCGACTCTACGGTTGTCATTGGCAAGGGTGTCTAATATAAGGAACACCATTGTTAAGAAAATGTAATCGACATCACCATAAAAGCCCGTGATAAAGGCCTTTGTCAAGCAGTGGTGTTTAAAAAACTATAAACAACGGCCGATATAATGACCACTGCGGCACCAAATACTAAACACTCTGTGTCACTATCAGCCCACTGCAAGCACGATGCCAAGGCTGGACAGAAGCTGCTCGATACTCAGTCAGCCCCTGTCGGAACGGGCCCATTTCTTTGCAAGGGCGCACAATCCTTATCCAATTCTCTTTGCATACCTGCATTTTTTTGGTACAAGGCCCGCCCTGATTTGCACTCTCCTGCATGGATTTGGTGCAAATCGGACTACAGGGGCTTGGTCTGCGGGCCTACAGCCCCCATAAATGGGAAAAATTGGGAAACTGACTGGTAGCAAACCCTATGTGTGATTTCATGACTGAAGACCAACTGGCCTTTTACAAGGGTCAGATCGAGCGACAAATCCTCGAGCTCGAAGAGCGTCTCAACTCCCAAGCCAGCCAGGCCATCGCCACCGATACCAACGAGATGGCCGATGAAATTGATCGTGCCAGCATCGAGGAGGCCCGCCGTCTGGAGCTGAACCGCATCGAGCACGACAAGCTGCATCTGCGCAAGCTGAAAGGGGCGCTGAGACGCATCAATGAAGGGGACTTTGGTTACTGCGAATCCTGCGGTGACGAGATATCCCTCAAGCGGCTGCAGGCTCGTCCTGAGTCCCGCTTCTGTGTCGAGTGCCAGAGCACCAAGGAATTCAACGACACCCACGTGTTCCGCCGCGTCGCCTGAGGCGCCAGTGAACCGTCACCCCCTTGTCGCACCGGGCCGCTGGCAAGGCAGTGTGCAGGCACCGGCGTCCGTGTAGACAGACGGGCATGCCGGGCTGCACATGAACCTTGTTTGCGGCTTCACAGCAAGAGCGTGACAACTTCTGTTAGACTCCGGGCAAGTCCCGGACTCTACAGGAGATCAGAGCGTGAAATGGCTCATCAAGCTGTGTTTGTGCCTGCCACTGCTGGCACAGGCGCAGACTCTCACCGTCAAGGTCCCCAGCCGACCGATCAATGACCTCGACAGCGAATACCAGCTCAAGCTGCTGGAGCTGGCACTCGACCGTGCCGGACAGCCCTACAAGCTGGAGCGGGTAGACCTCAATCTCAATCAGTTCACCCTGCAGCAGGAGCTGCGCAAGGGCAAAACCATCAATGTGTTCTGGATGGGTACCTCCAGCGCTCTCGAATCCGCCCTGATCCCCGTCCCCATTCCGCTGTTCCGCGGTCTGGAAGGGCTGCGGCTGTCGTTCATCCACAGCGATGCCCAGGAGAAGTTCAACCAGGTCAACACCCTGGCGGATCTCAAGCAGCTGAAGGCAGCCCAGGGGGTCGGCTGGGCCGACAACAAGATCCTGGAGCAGGCGGGCATAGCGACCTACGCGGGGCGCTACAGCAACCTGTTCCGCCTCATCAACGACGGCGACAAGCTCGACTTCTTCCCCCGCGGTCTGGTGGAGATCTTCGCGGAACGCCGTGAGCTGGCGGCCCAGTACCCCAATCTCGCCATAGAGCAGCACCTGCTGATCCGCTACCCCTTCGCCGAGTTCTTCTTCGTCAGCCCAGAGTCCCCCAAGCTGGCCAAGGCGATCCAGAGCGGACTGGAGCGGGCCTATGCCGACGGCAGCTTCATGAAGTTCTTCCACGAGAATCCCAGGGTCCGCGAGGCGCTGGCCAGCGCGAACCTGGAGCAGCGGGTCACCATATCCCTGCCCAACCCGGACATGACCCCTTTGCTCAGGAGCATTCCAGCCCAATATTGGGACTATCCGCCCAGGCAAGGACAGTAGCATCGGGATTCCAGAGCTCTATTTGTTGCAGGGGCAGTAGTGCCTGACCACCGGCTCGCAGGGAATGAGCGGGCCAGTTCCAACCGCAGCACCAGGGAGGTGCCATGAAGCGACTCGACGACTGGTTCAGCGACTACGGCCAGAGCCACCAGCACCCGGTCAATGTGGCCATCCACAAGGTGGCCGTGCCTGGTATCTACCTCTGCACCCTGGCCCTGATCTGGTGCCTGCCGGCAGGCCCGTTGCCGCCGTACCTTAACTGGGCGGTGCTGGCGGCCATTCCGGTGCTGGCCTTCTATCTGCGGCTGTCGTTCCCCCTGTTCGTGGGGATGGCGACCCTGACCGCGCTGGGGCTGGTCCTCTGCCACAGCTGGCAAGGCCCCTTGCTGTGGCCCGCCCTGTGCGGCTTCGCGCTGCTCTGGGTAGCCCAGTTCGTCGGCCACCGGATAGAGGGGAAGCGCCCCTCCTTCCTCGCCGACCTGCAATTTCTGCTGGTAGGCCCCGCCTGGGTGCTGGCCAGCCTCTATCGTCGCTTGGGCATCCCCTACTGAAGGAAGCCAAAGGAGAAACCATGACACACTCTTCCCCCCTTACCCGCGCCCTGCCTCTGCTGCTGGGCATGCTGTTTGCCGGTCCGGCGCTGGCCGACAAGGCCGACCCCGTCGGCGAGGTGAGCACCGCCTTCAAGCTGGTCGGCCCGAACCACAAGATCTTGGTGGAGGCGTTCGACGACCCGAAAATCGCCGGCGTCGCCTGCTACCTGGCGCGCCCCAAGACAGGGGGCGTCAAGGGCGGTCTCGGGCTGGCGGAAGATCCCTCCCATGCCTCACTGTCGTGCCACCAGACAGGCCCCATCACCCTGCCCGCCAAACTCAAAGCCGGGGAAGAGGTGTTCGACGTCAGCACCTCCCTGGTGTTCAAGGAGCAGAAGGTGGTGCGTTTTTACGACGAGAAACGCAATGCCCTTGTCTATCTGACTTACAGCACCAAGTTGGTGGATGGTTCGTACAAGAGTGCAGTGAGCGCCGTTCCCATCATGCCGTGGGGCTGAATCCCCACCATTTATCCCGTGATGACGGTCACTATTTGTTGTAATTTAACCACATCATTATCTGCGGAGAGCGCCCCATGAGAGTCGCCGTTTTCAGTACCAAGAGCTACGACAAGGAACACTTCAATCAGGCCAACAGCCAGTACGGCTTCGAGCTGGAGTTCTTCGACGTGCGGCTGGAGGCCAAGACAGCCCGCCTCGCCCATCACTTCCCCGTGGTCTGCCTGTTCGTCAACGATGACGCCGACCGGGAGGTGCTGACCGAGCTGGCCGCCAACGGCACCAAGGTCATCGCCCTGCGCTGCGCCGGTTACAACAACGTGGATCTGGTGGCCGCCAAGGAGCTGGGTCTGAAAGTGGTGCGGGTACCCGCCTACTCCCCCGAGGCGGTCGCCGAGCACGCGGTGGGCCTGATGATGACCCTCAACCGCCGCATCCATAAGGCCTACCAGCGCACCCGCGACGCCAACTTCTCCCTGGAGGGGCTGGTCGGCTTCAACATGCACGGCCGCACCGCCGGCATCATAGGCACCGGCAAGATCGGCATCGCCACCCTGCGCATCCTCAAGGGCTTCGGCATGCGCCTGCTGGTGAGCGACCCCTACCCGAACCAGGCGGCCATCGATCTGGGGGCCGAGTACGTGGACATCGACACCCTGCTGCGCAAGTCCGACGTCATCAGCCTGCACTGCCCCCTGTTCAAGGAGAACTACCACCTGCTGAACAAGGAGGCCTTCGCCAAGATGAAGGACGGGGTGATGATCATCAACACCAGCCGGGGCGGCCTGCTCGACTCCAACGCCGCCATTGAGGCCCTCAAGACCTCCCGCATCGGCGCCCTGGGGCTGGACGTCTACGAGGAGGAGGAAGATCTCTTCTTCGAGGACAAGTCCAACGAGGTGATCACCGATGACGTCTTCCGCCGCCTCTCCGCCTGCCACAACGTGCTGTTCACCGGTCACCAGGCCTTCCTGACCCGGGAGGCGCTGCACGCCATCGCCGACACCACCCTCGGCAACATCCAGGCCATAGAGAGCCAGGGCCGCAGCGACAACGAGGTGGAGTAACCCCTCCCCCGCAGCGATGAAGGACAGAGGGCGCCACTCCCTCTGTCTCCTGCGCAGACAGGCACCCCGCTCGCCCTGTTGTCCCCTGCGAGCGCAATAACCATGGCGCCGGGTTGTGAGACTCGGCGCCTTCGGGTAGGCTACCAGCCCTTTTTTGTACAGGAGTCTGGCAAGCATGTTCATCGGATTTGCTCACTGTACCTCCGACTGTGCGCCGGGTTGTAAGATCCGGCACCTTCGGGTAGGCCAGTCCTCCTTTTTTACTCTGGAGTCTGGCACCCATGTTTATCGGATTTGATTACGGTACCTCCAACTGTGCCGTCGCCGTGATGGAACAGGGCAGCCCCAGGCTGCTGACCCTCTCCGGTTCCCACTACCTCCCCTCCACCCTGCACGCCCCGCACCGGGACGCCATCGCCGGCCTGCTGGCCGAACGGCTGGCAAGTACGCAGCAGGCGGAGTACCTCAAGCTGCGGGGCCCCGTGGTGACCCGGGCCCAGGCGGTGCGCCGCCAGATGCGCGAAGAGGGGCTCATCGACGAGCTCAGCTTCGGCGGGGCGGCGCTGGAGCGCTACCTGGAGGAGCCGGATGACGGTTACTACATCAAGTCGCCGAAATCCTTCCTCGGGGCCTACGGCCTCAAGGCGCCCCAGATAGCCCTGTTCGAGGACATCGTCTGCGCCATGATGCTGCACGTCCGCCACGAGGCGGAGCAGCAGACAGGTGCCCCGGTGCGCCAGGCGGTGATCGGTCGCCCGGTCAACTTCCAGGGGCTGGCCGGGGAGGAGAGCAACCGCCAGGCCATCGCCATCCTGGGTGAGGCGGCCCGACTCGCCGGCTTCGAGCGGGTGGAGTTTCTCTACGAGCCGGTGGCCGCCGGCTTCGAGTTCGAGGCGCGACTCAGCGAGGATGCCGTGGTGCTGGTGGTGGACATAGGCGGCGGTACCACGGACTGCTCCATGCTGCGCATGGGCCCGAGCCACCGCGACCGGCTGGATCGCAGCGGCGATCTGCTCGGCCACAGCGGCCAGCGCATCGGCGGCAACGACTTCGACATCCGCCTGACGGTGGAGGGCATGATGCCGCTGCTCGGCATGCACGAGACCCTCAAGACCGGCAAGCCACTGCCCCATCCGCTGTTCTGGGACGCGGCCGCCATCAACGACGTCAGCGCCCAGAGTCGCTTCTACAGCCTGGATACCGCCCGCCAGCTGCAGGATCTGCAGCTCGACAGCCAGCCCGGCAGCAAACTCTCACGGCTCGCCAGCCTGCGGGCCCACAAGCTGAGCCACCAGCTGGTGTGGCGCGCCGAGCAGGGCAAGATCGCCCTGTCCGACCACGAGCTCAACCACCAGACCCTGAATGAGCTGGAGAAGGGGCTGGAGGCGGAACTCACCCGCCCTCAACTGGCCAGTGCCTCCGCCCCCCTGCTGGAGAAGATTGGCGAGCTGATGGACGAGGCGATCGCCGCCGCCGGCGTGGCGCCGGACCGGATCTTCGTCACCGGCGGTAGCGCCCGCTCCCCTCTCATCAAGGCCTTCATTCGTCAGAAGCTGCCCTCAGTGCCTCTGGAGGGAGGGGATGACTTCGGTTCTGTGGCCTCGGGGCTCGCCCGTTACGCCGAGCGGTTGTTCGCCGGCTGAGACGGTCAGGGGAGCCATGGATAAGCAGGCTCAGCCGGGGCAGGTGTTGCCATTTACCGACACCCCCCTCTCCCTGAGGGCGACAGAAGCGGTCGGGCCGGCCCCCCCGTGCCCTGCCTCCCGGGCCATGGCACGGGTATGCTTGTCACTCCCCCCACCGGAGCCCCTTTCATGCCCAGATTTCTGCTACTGCTGCTCGCCCTGCTCCTGCTCAGCGCCTGCAGCAGTACTCCCCGCTTCGCCTCGCAAGATCTGCAGCACCACCACTGGGTGCTCGACAAGCTGGATGGCCAGGCCATCCCCAGCAGCCGCATCAATCCCCCCGACATCGAGATAGGGGAACACCTCACCGTCAATGGCATCGCCGGCTGCAACCGCTACTTCGGCCAGGGCCACCTCGAAGATGACAGACTCTGGGTCACCAGCCTGGGCAACACCGAGATGGCCTGTCTGGCGCCGCTCGATGCCGTGGAGCAGGCGGTGCTGACCACCCTGACCGAGGGCGCCACCCTGAGCGGCACGCCACAGACCCTGATCCTGACCGGAAAACAGCACCGTTTGGAATACAAACTGCGAGACTGGGTGTACTAGGGCTCACAAAACCACTCACCGACAGGAACAACTGACCCAGCTGTGGCACAATATGAGGCACTGTTCGCAATGGAGGCTGCCTCAGCCATGTCGATGGATCGCCTGTTTGGCAAGATCAAACAACTGCCCACAATCCCGCAACTGCTGCACGAGCTGATGCAGAGTTTCAACGATGAGAATGCCCGCATCGACGAGATCGCGGCCAAGATCGCCATGGACCAGGTGATCAGCGTCAAGGTGCTGCGGATGGCCAACTCCGCCGCCCTGCGCCGGGGCAACGAGGTGACCTCCATCGAGCAGGCGGTGATCCGTCTCGGCTTCAACCGCTTGCGCTCCGTGGTGGTCGCCTCCGGCATCATCAGCAGCTTCAAGGCCCCCCCGGGCTTTGACAAGCACCGCTTCTGGACCCAGACCTTCCAGGTCGCCACCATAGCCCGCACCCTGGCCCAGCAGACCAGGGCGGTGGATCCGGAGAGCGCCTTCACCTGCGCCCTCATTCACAACATCGGCGAGCTGCTGATCCAGAGCACCTTGCCGGAGGAGGCCGGGCTCATCAACCTGGCCATCGAGAAGGGGAGCAGCAGGGTCGAGGCCCAGCGGGAGATGCTGGGGTACGACTATGCCCAGCTCGGCGCCGAGCTGGCGAAGCGCTGGAACCTGTCGTCCTCCTTCGTCGATGCCATCGCCCAGCAGCTGGATCCCCTCTCCCACGATCCGGTGAGCAAGGAGGCGGTGCTGATCCGGCTCTCCGTCTTCGTCTCCTTCGCCTGGCACGCCGGGGTACCGGCCCAGACCATCATAGCGCGCTTCCCCAAGCCGCTGGCCGACCAGCTCGGGCTGGATCCCGCCACCCTGGCGGATCAGCTGGAGCAACTCCACGAGCAGGGCAATGCCCTCGCCGACCTCCTGACCCAGTAGCCTCTGGCCACCCTCTGATGCAGTAGATACCATGACCCATCCCTTCCTGTTTCATCCCCAGGTGGCACCCTGGTTCAAAGAGAGTGCCGATACCCTGTTGCTCACCCTGTTCAGCGAGCTGGACGCCCCCATCCGCGAGGTGTGGCTGCGCCACGAGCCGGACAACGAGGAATATCTGGTAGCCATGCGCCCGGTTTCGACCCGGGACAGGCTGCAGGTCTGGCAGGTCGAGCTGCCGCTGGCCAAGGGGCAGGAGATCCACCTCTACTGCTTCAAGTGCCTCACCGACCAGGAGCAGTGGTGGCTGCACGGGGCGGGCGTCAGCGCCGCCATGCCGCCGCGGGAGCAGCATTTCCGCTTCAACAGCCATCACCAGCCGCCGACCTGGGTACAGGATCAGGTCTTCTACCAGATCTTCCCCGACCGCTTCTGCAACGGTGATCCGTCGCTGAGCGTCAAGCATCACGAGTACGAGTACCGCGGCAAGGCGGTCATCAGCAAGGCCTGGGGGGAGCCGGTCAGCCGCCACGAGGAGGGCCACGGCGCCTGCGAGTTCTACGGCGGGGATCTGGCGGGCATCGACGCCAAGCTGCACTACCTGCAGTCCCTCGGGGTGACGGCGCTCTACCTCAACCCCATCTTCGATTCGCCGAGCAACCACAAGTACGACACCCAAGACTACTTCAAGGTGGATGCGCACCTCGGCACCAACGCCCAGTTTGCCGAGCTGACCCGCAACCTGCACCAGCGCGGCATGAGGATCATCCTGGATGCCGTGGTCAACCACACCTCCACCGATCACCCCTGGTTCTGCCCGCCGCTGGGAGCCCAGAGCAACCCGGACTCCCCCTGGCGCAGCTTCTACACCTTCGACAAGGAAGGGGATTATGTCAGCTGGAAAGGCATCCGCAGCCTGCCCAAGCTGGATTTCTCCAGCGAACAGGTGCAGGACGCCGTGTATCGGGCAGACAACGCCATTCTGCGCTACTGGATGCGCGCCCCCTACCAGATCGATGGCTGGCGCTTCGACGTCATCCACATGCTGGGGGAGCGGGGCTCTGCCATGGGCAACAGCGGCCATGTGCGCGCCATTCGCGGCGCCGTCAAGCAGGAGAACCCGGATGCCTACGTGCTCGGCGAACACTTCTTCGAGGCGAGCCAGTGGCTGCAGGGGGATCAGGAGGACGGCGCCATGAACTACTACGGCTTCGCCCACCCCATCCGCGCCTTCCTGGCGGGGCAGGACATCGCCTATCACCCCATCAAGATCAGCGCCGAGGAGCTGGACAGATGGCTCAAGCTGGCCCGGGCCCATATCCCCTTCAAGAACCAGCTGGCCCAGTTCAACCTGCTGGACAGCCACGACACCGCCCGCTTCCTGCACCTGCTGGGGGAGGACAAGCAGCGCATGCGGCTCGCCGCCACCCTGCTCATCACCTATATCGGTGTGCCCTCCATCTACTACGGCGACGAAGTGGGGCTCTCAGGCGGCAACGATCCGGACTGCCGTCGCTGCTTCCCCTGGGACACCACAGACTGGGATCATGTGCTGCACGATCACTACCGCCGCCTGATCCAGATCCGCAAGCAGCGTCCGGCCCTGCGCCGGGGGGACATCCAGACCCTCTACGCCGGCCCTCACAGCTATGTGTTTGCCCGGACCCTGCAAAGCGATCAGGTGGTGGTGGCCTGCAACCGCCACCCCACGGAGCCGCGCACCATCAGCCTGCCCCTGTGGCAGACCGCCAGCCCCGCCAGCCGCTTCACCGACGCCTTCAACGGCGACAAGTTCGAGGTGGTGCAAGGGGAGGTGCAGCTCACCATACCGGCCAACTCGGCCAGGGTGCTGCTGTCGAGCTGACAACAAAAACCGGAGCCCAAGGCTCCGGTTTTTCTTCATGTTGCTTCGGCAAACCCCGGCAACCTCAGTAGTTGATGCTGACGTAGGGGACTTCCGGCACATTCCACGCCTGCTTGAGGTAGACGGTCAGCACGAAGAAGAAGTTGGCCAGCAGGTTGGCGAAGCGATAGAGGATGGAGTCGAAGCGCACGCCGCTCTCTTCGAGGCGCACCAGCAGGCGCACCACCTTCTTGCTGCCGCAGCGGCACAGGTGCAGGGTGGGGATGGGCTGGGGCCCCTGAGGCAGCACGAAGCCGGTCACCCGGCCGCGGCTCGCCTCGTTGTAGTGATCGTAACGCCCCTTCAGCCAGTCCAGATCCTCCTCGAAGATCCCGAGCCTGCCGCGCACCGAGCCGTTGAGGTTGTAGATGAGTCGTTGCAGGGTCGCCAGATCCGCCAGCACGGGCCGGGTATCCTCATCCGGCACCAGATGGGAGAGCACGGCCCCCACCTGACAGCAGAGCTCGTCAGTGGCGATCTCGTAGTCACACTGGAACTGGGTCTCGAAGATGAAGGGGTAGCAGAGCTCGCGCTTGTCTCTTGGCTTCTTGGGGTTCATGGCATCGTCTGGCTGGAGAAAAGGGCAGTGTGCCAGCCCGGGCCCGGGCTGGCAAACGCCGCATCAGAGAGGTGACGAACCGGGATCAGGTGGTCGCCATCTGCTGGCCGAGCAGCCTCATGGCCTCCAGCATCCGCTGGTTGAAGCCCATGAAACCGGCGCCCTCTGCCCCCTCACTCTGGCCTCGCGCCGCCAGTACCGCAGGGGTCAACGCCTGCTGCTGGGCAGGCGGCAACAGGGCATCGGCCTGCTGCTGCAACTGGCTCAGCTTCGGCAGATAGTCCGCCAGCGGCTTGAGGCCCTCCTGCAGCGAATGGGCCCCCTGATAGGTCTGGCTCAAGCGGGCCGACTGCTTGAGCTTGAGGGAGTAGGAGGCCAGCTGACTGTCGTCCAGTTGCAACCCGTCCAGCCTGTCGGCCAGGGTCTTGCCCTCCCCGCCTCCGAAGAACTGGCCAGCCAGCTCGTCCAGCCCCTTGACCAGTTTGCCGATGGCCTCCATCTCGCCACTGTCGAGATCCCCCTCCAGGGAGAAGTCGAAGCTCTGGCTCGACTTGAGGCTGAACTGGCTGCCGCTCCCGTCGTTACGGGACTTGAACTGCCAGCTGTCGCTGAACCTCAGCATCACCTTGTCCCCGTCCCGGGTCTCGATCTCGAGGAAGGCCTGCTGCCGACTGGCCATCTTGGCCGCCCCGAGATCCGTGGTCG
Source organism: Aeromonas sp. QDB31 (assembly GCF_027707605.1). Classification (NCBI taxonomy): domain Bacteria; kingdom Pseudomonadati; phylum Pseudomonadota; class Gammaproteobacteria; order Aeromonadales; family Aeromonadaceae; genus Aeromonas; species Aeromonas sp. QDB31. The sequence continues at coordinate 149,426 of NZ_JAPCIX010000007.1, forward strand.
AGACCTCGCCGAAGAACTCTTGCTCGAAGGACTCCAGCCCCTCCTGGATCAGCTTGTAACTCTGATCCATACCGGTCTTGATGTCCTCGTTGTCCGCCCAGTCCCCGAGCTGCTTTCTGGCGTCGCCGAAGCCCATGTCCACGCCTTTGCGGGCCTGCTCCATCATCTTGGCCAGATCCTCATCCGACTTGCCGTCGGCACGGGCCGCGCCCAGCCGTCCGGTGACAAACTGCAGCACGTTGTCCGCCACCGTCTCGTAATCGAACAAGGTCTCCGGGGTGATCGCCTCTGGCGGATCCAGCTTGAACTCCTGACTCTTGGGGGCCTGATAATGCTGGCCATTGATCTCCAGCGCGAATTGCAGCGCCTGCTGGATCAGCACCTGGGCCCACTTCGGGGGCTTGTTCAGGGAGACCTCATCCCCTTTGTCCGCCGTTTTCGACTCTGCCTGTTGAGGCGATTTGGGAGCAATGCCCACTCCCTTGGGTTGGGCTGCGCCCATGCCATCGATCTGCATCATCACTCTCCCGCCATATTGGTGGATCGGTTATCGGCCCGACTGGCCACTTCTTGACCACAAAAAACTTGGACAATCCGCGACGGCCTTTTAAAATCCCCACCCTTTGGTTGGCTGCGGCCTTCCCCCGGTTTCTGCCCGGCCCTGCCGGTGTGCATCTGAGGTATCTATGACCCAATCCCAGCGGACCCCCGCCGACTACCAGGCCCAGCTCGACGAGAAGCGCGATCGCCTCACCCAGCTGTTCGCCGACTTCAATCCGCCCGCGCTTGAGGTCCATGCCTCCCCCGCCGAGCACTACCGGATGCGCGCCGAGTTCCGCATCTGGCACGAGGGGGATGACCTCTTCCACTGCATGTATGCCCAGGCCACCAAGGAGATCATCCGGGTCGACAGCTTCCCCACCGCCAGCCTGCTCATCAACCGGCTGATGCAGGTGCTGCTGGCAGGGCTGCGCCCGCACCCCGTACTGCGCCGCAAGCTGTTCCAGATAGACTACCTCTCCACCCAGTCCGGCCAGCTGTGCGTCAGCCTGCTCTACCACCGCAAGCTGGAGGCGGAGTGGCAGCAGGCTGCCGAGGCCCTGCAGGCCGACCTGCGGGCCCAGGGGTTCGATCTGCAACTGATTGGCCGCTCCCACAAGCAGAAGATCTGCCTGGGAGAGGAGTTCGTCATCGAGCGGCTCAACGTGCAGGGGCGCGAGCTGGTCTACAAACAGGTGGAGAACAGCTTCACCCAACCCAATGCCGCCATCAACGAGCAGATGCTGGGCTGGGCGCTGGACGTGACCAAAGGCAGCGAGGGTGACCTGCTGGAGCTCTACTGCGGCAACGGCAACTTCTCCATCGCCCTGGCCCAGAACTTCCGCAAGGTGCTGGCCACCGAGATCGCCAAGCCGAGCGTGGATTCAGCCCAGTACAACATCGCCGCCAACGGGGTCGACAACCTGATCATCCTGCGCATGTCGGCGGAGGAGTTCACCATGGCGATGCGCGGCGAGCGGGAGTTCAACCGCCTCAAGGGGGTCGATCTCGGCGCTTACCAGTGCAACACCATCTTCGTCGACCCGCCCCGTGCCGGCCTTGACGACGCCACGGTCAAGCTGGTGCAGGAGTACGACAACATTCTCTACATCTCCTGCAACCCGGAGACCCTGCAGGCCAACATGGCGGTCCTCGGCGAGACCCACGAGATCGCCCGCTTCGCCCTGTTCGACCAGTTCCCCTGGACCCACCACATGGAGGCCGGGGTCTATCTGCGCCGCAAGGCAGGCTGATACCGCAGGGACGCCAATCCCCTTCGACAGGCAGAATGAGAACAGGGCCTCGGGCCCTGTTTGATTAGTTATCCCGGTGCAGAGCGCTGGCGCAGCCGTTATGCTGGCGACACGCGCATTCGCGCCATAGCCGGGGCCACGCCACCATGCCACGCGTTCTGTTTGTTGAAGATGATCCCGACATAGGCCAGCTCATCAGCAGCTGGCTCGGTCGCCACGACATAGAAGTGCTGCTGGAGAGCCGGGGCGATCTGGCGCTCGCCAGGGTGGAGGTCGAGCAGCCCGACCTGGTGCTGCTCGACATCATGCTGCCGGGACAGGACGGCCTCTCCCTGTGCCGGGATCTGCGCCCGCGTTTTGCCGGTCCCATCGTCATGCTCACTTCGCTGGACAGCGACATGAACCAGATCCTCAGTCTGGAGCTGGGGGCCAACGACTACATCCTCAAGACCACGCCGCCCCCCGTGCTGCTGGCCCGGCTGCGGGTCCAGTTCCGCCAGCAGGGGCTGCGGGCATCCCAACCACTCGCTCCCAGCCCCCCGCCCCAGCGCCTGCAGTTCGGCCGGTTGCAGATCGACGGGCCGGGCCGGGACGTGCGCCTCGACGGCGACAGCATTCCGCTCTCCACCGCCGATTTCGATCTCCTGTGGGAGCTGGCCTGCCACGCCGGCCAGATCCTGGGGCGGGAGGCGCTGTTTCGCAGCCTGCGCGGTCGCGACTACGACGGCCAGGATCGCAGCATGGACGTGGCCATCTCCCGCCTGCGCCGCCGGCTTGGGGATGACAGCAACAACCCGACCCGGATCAAGACGGTGCGCCAGAAGGGTTATCTGCTGGTGCCCCAGGCCTGGGAATAAACAGTTACCGAATGACCTTGATGCTCTCTGCTCCCAGCTCCCCTTGCGGGAGAAGGGTTGGCGATGAGGGGATAACAAAACAACGCCAAGACGCAATCCAGGCAAGAGGAGAGCCTCCATGCGACGCCTGTTTATCCAGTTCTACCTGCTGCTGATCGGCTGCTTCGGCCTCGCCATCCTGCTCATCGGTCTGGTCTATCAGGTCAGTGCCGAGCGGGCGGGAGATCGCTATCTGGAGCGGATGATGCAGGGCTCCCTCGGCCTGCTCACCGGCGAGCTGGCCCGCTTGCCGCCGGAACACTGGCCCGCCCGCATGGCGGAGCAGAGCCGCCAGCTCACCCTGCCGCTGCAGATCGGCGCCCTCGCCAACCAGCCGCTGGCCAACGAGGATCAGGCCTTCCTGGAGGCTGGCAACATCGTCATCGTCGAGGAGGATGACACCTTCCTGCAGCGCATTCCGGGCACCGATCAGGTGCTGATCGTCGGCCCTGTGCCCTATCTATCCTACCTGCACGAGCTGCACTGGGTCGACGTGGGGCTGCTGCTGGTCATCGGTCTCTCGCTGGGGCTGCCGATCCTGCTCTGGCTGCGTCCGCACTGGCGCGGCCTGCAGCAGCTCGAACAGACAGCCCGGCGGGTCGGCGATGGGGATCTCTCCAGCCGCACCGGCCTGCCCCCCGGCAGCAGCCTGGGCCGGGTGGGCCGCACCTTCGATCAGATGACGGAGCAGTTGCAGGCCATGCTGGCCAGCCGCAAGCAGCTGACCGACGCCATCGCACACGAGCTGCGCACCCCCCTGGTGCGGCTGCGCTACCGGCTCGCCATGCTGGCCGAGCCTCCCACGGCCGAGGAGCAGCAGGGGCTGGAGCGGGATCTCGGCGCGCTGGACGCCCTCATCGAGGAGATGCTCACCTACGCCAGGCTCGATCGCCCCGAGCTGCCGCTGCAGTGCAGCGAGCTGGAACTGGCCAGCTGGGCCGGCAGCCGCCTCGCCGACTGGCAGGCGCTGCGGCCGGACAAACGGCTCGACTTCGTGCGCCCGGCCATGGCCCTGCCCTGGCGCGGCGATACTCGCCTGCTGGATCGGGCGCTGGAGAACCTCATCGGCAACGCCCTGCGCCACGCCGCCGGCCGGGTGAGCCTCGCCATGAGTCGGCAGCAGGATAACTATCTGCTGGAGGTGGCCGACGACGGCCCCGGTATCGATCCCGCGCTGGCGCCCCAGATCTTCGAGCCCTTCGTGCGGCTGGATCAGAGCCGGGACAGGCGCACCGGCGGCACCGGGCTCGGTCTCGCCATAGTGCGCAGCATCGCCCGCCACCACGGCGGCGAGGTACAGCTGCTCCCGAGCAGCAGCGGTACCCGCTTCTGCCTCAGACTGCCCGTACATTTGGATACAAACCGTCACCAGTCGCTCACTGAACCACAGGTCGAACAGCCCTAGGATGACGTCATGGAGAGCCGCTCCATGTCATCAACCCGAACGAGGAACTGGAATATGAAAAAGCTGATCCCCCTGAGCCTGGCCGCTGTCTTCGCCCTGACCTCCGGCTTCACCATGGCTGCCACCCCGACCAAGGCTGCCGCCCCCCACGCGACCCAGACCAAGGTGGTGAAAAAGCATCACAAGGCGACCCATGCCGCACCGGCCGTGAAAGTGGCCCCCAAGACCAAGTAACAGGCGCACAAGCTCCCAATGAAAAGGGGCCCCATCATGGGGCCCCTTTTGTCGTGCTCAGGCGGTTCAATCTTGCATGTAATCTGCCGGCAGTGCGATGCGCGCCACGCCGGAGGCCACCGCCGCCAGCGCCACGGCGCGGGCCACGCGGGGCAACAGACGGGCATCCATCGGCTTGGGAATGACGTAATCCTTGCCGAAGGTGAGCTCACTCACCCCGGCGGCGGTCAGCACCTCGGCCGGGACCGGCTCCTTGACCAGGCCGCGAATGGCCTCCACCGCCGCTACCTTCATGGCGTCGTTGATGCGGCTAGCGCGCGCATCCAGGGCGCCGCGGAAGATGAAGGGGAAGCAGATGACGTTGTTGATCTGGTTCGGATAGTCCGAGCGACCCGTGCCCATGATGAGATCGCTACGTACCGAGTGCGCCAGGGCCGGCTTGATCTCGGGATCCGGGTTGGAGCAGGCGAAGATCACCGGGTTGGGGGCCATCAGCGCCACCGCCTCGGCAGGCAGCACGTCCGGGCCGGAGACGCCGACAAACACGTCCGCCCCGTCGATGACATCCATCAGGGTACGCAGCGGAGTCTCGTTGGCGAAGCGCTGCTTGTACTGGTTGAGATCGGTGCGACCGGTGTGGATCACCCCCTGACGGTCCAGCATGAAGATGTTGTGTGGCGCGGCGCCACACTTGATCAGCAGGTCCATGCAGGCGGTGGCGGCGGCACCGGCGCCCATGCAGACGATGCGGCTCTGTTCGATGTGCTTGCCCTGCACTTCCAGCGCGTTGAGCAGGCCGGCGGCGGTGACGATGGCGGTGCCGTGCTGATCATCGTGGAACACCGGGATGTCGCAGCGTTCGATCAGCGCCTGCTCTATCTCGAAGCACTCGGGGGCCTTGATGTCTTCCAGGTTGATGCCACCGAAGGTGTCGGCGATGGCCGCGACAGTGTCGATGAACTGCGCACTGGTCTCGTGTTTCACTTCGATGTCGATGGCGTCAATGCCGGCGAAACGCTTGAACAGCAGGGCCTTGCCCTCCATCACCGGTTTGGAGGCCAACGGCCCCAGATTGCCCAGCCCCAGGATGGCGGTGCCGTTGGAGATGACGGCCACCAGGTTGCCCTTGCCGGTGTAACGGTAGGCATCGGCCGGGTTGGCGGCGATCTCGCGCACCGGCTCGGCGACGCCCGGGCTGTAGGCCAGCGCCAGATCGCGGGCGGTCTCGGCGGGTTTGGTAAGGGCGATGGCTATCTTGCCGGGAATGGGTTGGGCGTGGTAATCGAGCGCTTGTTGACGAAGATCGTGACGCAGATCGGACATGGGGGACCCCGATACGGAAGTGAATGTGGTGGTGCATTGGCTCGCCACAGGCGAGGGCTCGGGATCATAAAGAAAACCATCGGGCTTTCACAGTAGAAAGTATTGCCGTTATCCACCAATGAGCCAATCAACAGCACGTATCACCGACAATGAATACCCATTTAGTTATAGATATGGTTTCAATCCATCACGGGTATACCGGCCCTCTGCTCCGCCTGACGGGCGATGGCCTCCGTCATCCCCTGGAAGATGAAGAGGTGGAAGGGCAGCATGGCGAGCCAGTAGGCCAGCCCCCAGGCACCCTGAGGGTGCCAGTGGGCGGTCACCCGCAGCCGGGTCAGGCCGGACTCCTGGGGCTGGATGTTGAACTCCAGCCGCCCGACACCGGGGGCCTTCATGTTGAACAGCAGATCCAGCCTGCGCCCCTCGTCCACCCCGAGGATCTGCCAGGAGTCCAGCATGTCCCCCTTCACGAAACGATCCGGATTGGTGCGGCCCCGGGTGAGCGCCGGGCCTCCTATCAGGTGATCCATCCATTCGCGCACCACCCACAGCTCGTTCATGTAGAAGTAGCGCTGCTCGCCCCCCAGCTGCTGCAGTACCTGCCACACCACCTCGGGCGAGGCGAGGCACTCGGCCTCACCGCTGGCGGTACGGTCGTAAAAACCGTACTCGGGGTGACGCCAGCGCAAGCCGAGCGGCGTCTCCTGGCCCTGCTGCTCGGCGCCGAGCTTCTGCTCCAGCGCCAGGCTCTCCGTCAGCGCTTCGTCGAAGCTGAGCAGGTGCTGGGGCAGCAAGGCCCGCAGCGGGCCGTCATCGGCCGGGATGTCGTGCTTGAGGCCACCCACCAGCGCCTTGGCAATGGGTTGGGGCACCGAGGTGGCAAACTGCAGCCACCAGGCGGAGAGTCGGGGGCTCAGGAAGGGGATGGGGATGATGGGGCAGCGTTTGCCGATGTGGGCGGCAAACTTCTGCAACTGCTGCTGGTAGCTGAGCAGCTCGGGGCCCGCCGCGTTGAAGATGCGGCCATCCACCCCGTCTGCCTCCACCAGTCCGCCCAGATAGTACAACAGGTTGGAGAGGGCGATGGGGGGCGTGCGGGAGCGCACCCACTTCGGCGTCACCATCATCGGCAGGTTGAACACCAGATCCCGCATCACCTCGAACGCCGCCGAGCCCGGGCCTATAATGATGCCGGCACGCAGCTCCACCGTGGGTACACCCGCCTCTCGAAACAGCTCGCCGCAGTGGCGGCGGGAGTTGAGGTGGCGGCTGTTGCAGGGGATCGGCTGTATGGCCCCCAGATAGATGATGCGGCGCACCCCGGCGGCGCGGGCGGCGGCGGCGAAGTTCTTCACCCCCTGCTGCTCCAACCGGTGAAAACCGGCGCCTGCCCCCATGGCGTGCACCAGATAGAAGACGGTGTCCACCCCGGCAAGGGCCGGCAGCAGGGTGATGGGCTTGAGGCTGTCGGCGAGACGGAACTCCACCCCCTCAGGCAGACGGCAGGGGCGGCGCGCACCGGCGATCACCCTGTAGCCCAACCCTTGCAGGTGGGGTACCAGATAGGAACCTATGTAACCCGCCGCCCCCATCACCAGACAGTTCCGCATTCCGACACTCCTTGCCATCCCCCATGGACTCGCACCCACCATAGGGCAAAGCGAGGCAATACAGAACGCCAACAAGCAAAAAAGGCGCCCGATGGGCGCCTTTTTCAGAATTCTTCAGAAGCAAGATTACTTCTTGGCAGTCAGACCACCGAAACGCTTGTTGAACTTGTCTACGCGGCCGCCGCTAGAAACTTCTTTCTGCTTGCCGGTATAGAACGGGTGGCACTCGGAGCACACGTCCAGGTTCAGATCTTTACCCAGGGTAGAGAAGGTGTTGATCACGTTACCGCAAGAGCACTTGGCGGTGATGGCTACGTAGTCAGGATGGATACCAGCTTTCATGGACAACCTCGATTATAGGCCGTGTCGCCATCCGATCTCTTGTCGGACACCACACGATTGTTGAACACAGTTTCAAAGGCTGCGAATAATATAGGAAATGCCTGAGTTCAGGCAAGTGGCTTCGCAGAAAAAATAGGCAACCTTTTGGTGGATTCATCGCAAACGCTTGATCTGGTTCGTGTCGCTGTCCCGGTGCCGTTGCGCCGTCACTTCGACTATCTCTCCCCTTTGCCCTTGCCTGCCCCCGGTTGCCGGGTCGAGATCCCGTTCGGTCCCCAGACCCTGGTCGGCCTGGTGGTGGATCACCCGACCGAGAGTCAGGTGCCGCGCAACAAGCTCAAGCCCATCAAGCGAGTGCTTGATAGATCCCCCGTGCTGGGGCCGGATATCCTGGCGCTGATGGCCTGGAGCGCCAGCTACTACCAGCATCCGCTGGGTGAAGTGCTGCCCCACGCCCTGCCGGTGCTGGTGCGCAAGGGAGAGCCCGCCGCCTACCGGGAGCTGGAGTTCTGGTTTGTAACAGAAGCCGGGATGGCTATCGATCTCAACGAACTCAAGCGGGCGGCCAAGCAGCAGCAGGCGCTCGCCCTGCTGCGCAAGGGGCCCCAGACGCCGTCTGCGCTCAAACAGGAGGAGATCCATAGCGCCGCACTCACCGCCCTGGAGAAGAAGGGACTGCTCGAGAAGCGCAGCCTGGAGCCGAGCCATGACGGCGACTGGGCAACCCATTTTGACGCTGGCGAGGGGTTGCGCCTCAACGGCGAGCAGGCGCTGGCGGTGGCTGCCGTCACCAGCCAGAGCGACAAGTTCGGTGCCTTCCTGCTGGACGGCATCACGGGCTCCGGCAAGACCGAGGTTTACCTGAGCATCCTCGAGCCGTTGCTCAAGGCGGGCAGGCAGGCCCTGGTGATGGTGCCGGAGATCGGCCTCACCCCGCAGACCATCAACCGCTTCCGGCGCCGCTTCAAGGTGCCCGTGGTGGCGATGAACTCCGCCATGAACGACAGGGAGCGGCTCGATGCCTGGCTCGCCTGCCGCGACGGCGGAGCCGCCATCCTGATCGGCACCCGCTCCGCGGTGTTCACCCCGTTTCACAACCTCGGCATCATCATCATCGACGAGGAACACGACGGCTCCTTCAAGCAACAGGACGGTTTTCGCTACCACGCGCGGGATCTCGCCGTGATGCGGGCCCATCGCGCTGGCATCCCCATCCTGCTTGGCTCGGCCACCCCCTCGCTGGAGACCCTGCACAATGCCAGAACTGGCAAGTATCATCACCTCAGCCTGACGCGGCGTGCCGGCAACGCCCAGACCGCCCGCCAGGTGATCCTCGACATCAAGAGCGTGCGGCTGCAGGCCGGGCTTTCCCCCCAGCTGGAGCAGCTGATGGCGGAACATCTGGCGGCGGGCAATCAGGTGATGCTGTTTCTCAACCGCCGTGGTTATGCACCCGCCCTCATCTGCCATCAATGCGGCTGGAGCGCCGCCTGCGAGCGCTGCGATGCCTGGTACACCTGGCATCAGGCCGGGCGGCGACTGCATTGCCACCACTGCGACAGCGTGCGCCCGCTGCCCCATCACTGCCCCGAGTGTGGCAGCAACGAGCTCATCGGCTCCGGTGTGGGTACCGAGCAGCTGGAGCAGCTGCTCACCACGGTATTCCCCCAATACCCTGTGGTGCGCATCGATCGGGACAACACCCGCCGCAAGGGGGAGCTGGAGACCCACCTCGGCGACATCAAGGCGGGCAAGTACAAGATCCTGATCGGCACCCAGATGCTGGCCAAGGGCCACCACTTCCCGGATGTGACGCTGGTGGGTCTGCTGGATGTGGATGGCGCCCTGTTTTCCGCCGATTTTCGCGCCGCCGAGAAGCTGGCCCAGCTCTACACCCAGGTGGCGGGGCGCGCCGGGCGCGCCAGCAAGCCCGGGCTGGTGGTGTTGCAGAGCCACCACCCCGAGCACGCCCTGCTGCAGGATCTGACCCAGAACGGTTACGGCCATTTCGCGGATACCGCGCTCAAGGAGCGCCGCCTGCTGGGGCTGCCGCCATTCAGCTATCAGGGACTGTTCCGGGCCGAGGCCAACGGCCGTGACGAGGTGCAGCTGTTCCTCACCCGTCTCGCCGATACCCTGCGCAGCGCCCGTTATCCCCAGGTGCAGGTGCTGGGGCCCATCAGCGGCTTCATGGAGCGCAAGGCGGGCAAGTTTCGCATGCAGCTGCTGGTGCAGGGGCCGAACCGGGCACCCCTGGCACAACTGCTGGATTGGGCGGTGAAGGAGCTGGACGGCTGGCCGGAGACCAAGCGGGTGCGCTGGAGCCTGGACATCGACCCCACGGAGTTGAATTAAACCGCCACCCTCACCAGCCGCCAGCCGCGTTTTTCTTATCGCGCGTCTGATTACGCCACCTTGCGGCTAATCAAGCCTAGGGTCTTTCCCCCTTCACCCTCGCGGCAGAAGGGTTGGGGATCAGGGGGAACCAGAACACAACGAGGGGGCCAAGGCCCCCTCGTTGTGTTTATCCCATGACTGTTCCGGCTTATTCGGCGGCCTGGGAGACCCCGGTCAGCCGCACCTCGACCCGGCGATCCGGCGCCAGACAGGCGATCATCTGCGCCTTGGCACCATCCGGGCAACTGCCCCCCGTCACCGGGGAAGATTCACCACGCCCCTCGGCGCGCACCTTGTCGGCAAACAGTCCCTTGGCGATGAGATAGTCCGCCACGCTGCGGGCACGCTGCTCGGACAGGGACTGGTTGTACGCATCGGAGCCGATGCGGTCGGTGTGGCCGATCACGGTCGCCACCCCATCCTTCGGATTGGCGGCCAGGATCTGGGCAAACAGGTTATCCAGTGCCTGGCTGGCCTCGGGCTTCAGGGTTGCCTTGTTGAATTCGAACAGCACATCCGAATCCAGACTGAACTGTTTCTCCACCAGCACAGGGGCCGGGGCGGGCTCGGGGGCCGGTGTGGGCACCACAGGTTCGTCGCCGATCTGGCCGAAGCGGTAGAGCATGCCGACAGACAGCAGGCCGTTGTCCAGCTCTATGCCGGATTCATCCAGCGAGTCCTTGCCGAGCGGCGTGGTGTACTGGTATTCGAGGCGGGCAGCCCAATCCTTGTCGATGGCATATTCGATGCCCAATGCCCCCACAAAGGCGGCACCGTGATACTTGCCCCCGCCCGATGCCGAGAGGTTGCTGGTGCCATCGTTGGCCCAGGCACTGATAGAGCTGTCGGTCCAGGCATAGGCACCGCCCAGCCGACCGTAGATATCCAGGGCCTCGGTCGCCGGGAAGCCGATCTTCATGGTGGCCTGGATCATCTGGGCCTTGGCCTCCCCATCCAGTCCTGCCTCGACCCCGTTACTGCTGAAGCGCTGATCGACCTGATACTTGCCGAGCCAGTCATAGCCGAGCTCGACGGCCACGTTGCGGTTTACCTGATAGCCGGCGAATGCCCCCAGACCGAGATCGCTATGGTCCTGGCCAGGATCAAAGGCATCGAGCAGCTCCTTGACCTGATCGTCGTAATCCACCCCGTAAAAATTGGACCAGCCAGCCTTGCCACCGACATACCAGGTATTGTCCTGGGCGGCGGCCTGCACCGTCCCCGTTGCCATCAACGCGCCGATCAGGACGGCGAGCATAGATCTGTTCATGGATGAGCCCCTGCAATGAATTGTTATGACGCGGATGCGCCTCTCTTCCCTGACGGGGCCCCGAACCCAAGCCCCATACTCAGATTATCCCATCTGTCACTAGCCTCAAATGACAAAACTCTCGGGAGTGTGAGCTCGCTTGCATTCTGAGACCCGGGCAGTCTTTTTCCTGATATTCAAGGGAATAGAACCCATTCGCCGAGTGCAGTCTCCTCCTTCGCTCATGGTTGTATTGCCTCTGTCCAGTCACAATCAAATCCGTTTGACCCCCAAAGATCAATTGGATAACATCAAAATATTAACAATGCTGTCAGTATTAGCATATTTCGATGAAGGACTTTTGATGGAATACGCCTATAAAAGATATTTACCAATAAATTTATAATGGCTTCGCTGTGCTTCGTGCGCGCCAAAAACAGCAGAGTAAATATGACTAATCCGGTGATGAAGCCGTATTTCAACATGAGTCGATGACAGGTCTATGGTACAGCATGAACTATCTTGAACGGTTGGCCCCTATCTTATTTTTATTGATGTGGAGCAGTGGTGCTATCTTCGTCAAGATGGGATTGGAAAACGCATCGGTGTGGTCCTTTTTAACTCTTAGGGCAACAGGTGCATTTCTACTGATGGGAGTGATCTACCTCTGTTTTAAAATAAAGAGCAAAACAAAATTAACCCCAAGCATACTTGCCAAAGTGGTGGTGACAGGTCTCCTCTTGCAAGTCTTCTATCAGGCCTTCTATTTCTTGTCTATTCGTTATGAACTCTCGCCGGGCCTGGTCTCCATTGTCCTGGGCTTGCAACCCATTATAACTATCTTGTTTGGTGGTGATAAGGCATCACCCTATAAACTACTGATTCTTCTGATCGGCTTCTCAGGCTTGGGACTTGCAATCTTTGGTGCCAAGGATGTCAGTCAGGTTACTCCCTTGGGGGTTAGCTTTGCGATCCTCTCGGTAATGGCGATCAGCATAGGCTCTCTCTTCCAGAAGACGATCCCCATGACGCCATTGGAGTCAGGCATGCTTCAGAATGGTTGTGCCTCCATCGTCTTCGTGGCCACTTCTCTCATCATTGGATGGCATGTGAATTGGAGCCCAAACTTCGTCTTCTCCTTGTCATGGATGATAGTGGTCGTTTCCACCGGAGCTGTATTACTGTTGTTCTATATGATCCAGAGAAACTCGGCGAGCAAGGTCAGCGTCCTCTTCTATCTGGTGCCAATATTAACTATGTTTTTTGACTTCATTATTTTCGATACTGAAATTACGACGACAACTATTATGGGGGCACTAATAGTCATCGCCTCTATAAAATTATTCAGCCTACCAAGTCGACGCACATCTGAAAAAATGCTCTCGTGAAAATATCAAAGAGGGAAGTTGACACTTCCCTCTTTGAATCATTTCATCCGTTCATCACCACTCGCCAGGAACAGGCGATAGGCGGGATCGTCGCTCACCTCCTTCCAGCCGTAGCCAATCTCGTGCAGATAGTCGTGGAAGGCGGCCACGTCTTCGTCCGGCAGTTCGAAGGCGCAGAGCACCCGGCCATAGTCGGCGCCGTGGTTGCGGTAGTGGAACAGGCTGATGTTCCAGCGACAGCCCAGGGTCTCGAGGAAGCGCATCAGGGCACCCGGCTGCTCCGGGAACTTGAAGCTGTAAAGCCGCTCGCCGAGGGGCCGCGCCGGACGGCCGCCAATCATGTAACGCACGTGATTCTTGGCCAGCTCGCTCTCGGTCATGTTGACCACGGGGTAACCGTTGCCACCGAGTTGGTCGATGATCTGGCCCAGCTCCTCGTCGCCGCCGGTGAGGCGTACCGAGACGAACAGGGAGGCCTGCACCGCATCCGCGTAGCGGTAGTTGAACTCGGTCACCATGCGCGGCCCAAGCTGGCGACAGAAGTCGAGGAAGGCCCCCTTGCGCTCGGGTATGGTCACCGCCAGCATGCCCTCACGCTTCTCGCCGATCTCGCAGCGCTCCGACACGTAGCGAAGGCTGTGGAAGTTGACGTTGGCGCCGGACAGGATGGCAGCCATCCGCCCCCCCTTCACCTGCTCCCGTTCGCTATAGGCCTTGAGGCCAGCCAGCGACAGGGCACCGGAGGGCTCGGCGATGGCGCGGCAGTCGTCGAAGATGTCTTTCAGCGCCGCACAGATCTGGTCGTTGGAGACGGTCACCACCTCGTCCAGATACTGGTTGCAGAGGCGGAAGGTCTCCTCGCCGATGCGCTTGACCGCCACCCCGTCGGCAAACAGGGAGACCCGCTCCAGGTTGACCGGCTCACCAGCCTCCATGGCGGCCTTGAGGCAGGCTGAGCCTTCCGCCTCCACCCCGATCACCTTGACGTCCGGCAGCAGTTGCTTGATGTAGACCGCCACCCCGGCGGCCAGACCGCCGCCACCCACAGGTACGAAGACGTGGGTGAGGTGGGTATCCTGCTCCAGCAGCTCCTTGCCGATGGTGCCCTGACCCGCGATCACCTCGACATCGTCGAACGGCGGGATCAGGGTGTAGCCCTCCAGTTCGGCGAGGCGGCGGCTCTCGCCGTAGGCCTCGTCGAAGCTGTTGCCAAACAGCATGACGTTGCCGCCCAGCCGTCGTACCGCGTCGATCTTGATGTCCGGCGTGGTCTTGGGCATCACTATGATCGCCTTGATGCCGAGCTTGGCTGCCGACAGCGCGACACCCTGGGCATGGTTGCCGGCCGATGCCGCCACCACGCCATGGGACTTCTGCTCGGCGCTCAGGGTGGCGATCTTGTGATAGGCACCCCGCAGCTTGAAGGAGTGCACCGGCTGCAGATCTTCCCGCTTGAGCGCCACGTGGTTGCCGAGTCGCTCGGATAATTTTTTAAGGGTCTGCAAGGGCGTCACCCGCGCCGCCTCGTAGACGGGTGAGAGCAGCACCTTGCGTAGATAATCCGCCGCAGAGACCATGGCTTACTCCTCCAGCTTGCTTAAATCGCGCACCGCGCCCTTGTCGGCACTGGTGGCGAGCATGGCGTAGGCACGCAGGGCGTAGGAGACCTGACGCTGGCGATTGAGCGGCTTCCAGCCACGGGCCTCGACGGCGGCGCGGCGAGCTGCCAGCACGCTGTCAGCCACTTCCAGCACCATGCTGCGGGCCGGAATGTCGATGTTGATGATGTCCCCATCCTCCACCAGCCCTATGGTGCCGCCGGACGCCGCCTCGGGGGAGACGTGGCCGATGGAGAGGCCAGAGGTGCCGCCGGAGAAGCGACCGTCGGTGATCAAGGCGCACGCCTTGCCCAATCCCATGGATTTCAGATAGGTGGTGGGGTAGAGCATCTCCTGCATACCGGGGCCGCCCTTGGGGCCTTCGTAGCGGATCACCACAACTTCACCCGCTTTCACTGTGCCGTCCAGGATGCCGGCGACCGCAGTGTCCTGGCTCTCGAACACCCGGGCCGGGCCGCGGAAGCAGAGGTTCTCATCATCCACCCCGGCGGTCTTGACGATGGCACCGTTGAGGGCCAGGTTGCCGGAGAGCACCGCCAGCCCCCCTTCCAGGCTGTAGGCGTTGTCCAGGGAGCGGATGCAGCCTTCTGCTCTGTCCAGATCCAGCTCCGGCCAGCGGCAGTTCTGGCTGAATGCCTTGGTGGTGCGAATACCGGCCGGGCCGGCGCGGTAGAAGTCGTGCACCGCCTTGTCGTCACAGCGGCTGACGTCATAGGCCTCCAGCAACTCGCTCAGGGAGGTGCCGAGCACGTTGCGGGTATCGCCGTGCACCAGGCCGGCTCTTTCCAGCTGACCCAGGATGGCGACCACACCACCAGCGCGGTGCACGTCTTCCATGTGGTACTTCTGGGTGGACGGGGCCACCTTGCACAGCTGAGGCACCTTGCGGGACATGCGGTCGATGTCGGCCATGGTGAAGTCGACCCCGGCCTCCTGGGCCGCCGCCAGCAGGTGCAGCACTGTATTGGTGGAACCACCCATGGCGATGTCCAGGGCCATGGCGTTCTCGAACGCCGCCTTGGTGGCGATGTTGCGCGGCAGCGCGCTCTCGTCATCCTGCTGGTAGTAGCGATTGGCCAAAGCGACGATGCGCTGACCTGCCAGCTTGAACAGCTGCTCCCGATCGGCGTGGGTCGCCAGCATGGAGCCGTTGCCCGGCTGGGAGAGGCCGAGTGCCTCGGTCAGACAGTTCATGGAGTTGGCGGTGAACATGCCGGAGCAGGAGCCGCAGGTGGGGCAGGCGCTGCGCTCTATCTGATCGCTCTGGGCATCGGAAACCTTGGGGTCGGCGCCCTGGATCATGGCGTCCACCAGATCCAGCTTGATGATCTGATCGGAGAGCTTGGTCTTGCCCGCCTCCATGGGGCCGCCGGAGACGAAGATCACAGGTATGTTGATGCGCAGGGCGGCCATCAGCATCCCCGGCGTGATCTTGTCGCAGTTGGAGATGCAGACCATGGCGTCGGCGCAGTGGGCGTTGACCATGTACTCCACCGAGTCGGCGATCAGTTCCCGGGACGGCAGGGAATAGAGCATGCCG
Organism: Aeromonas sp. QDB31; assembly: GCF_027707605.1. Lineage (NCBI taxonomy): Bacteria > Pseudomonadati > Pseudomonadota > Gammaproteobacteria > Aeromonadales > Aeromonadaceae > Aeromonas > Aeromonas sp. QDB31. The sequence goes on from NZ_JAPCIX010000007.1 coordinate 165,225, forward strand.
CCGTGGCCCATGGCGATGCCGTCATCCACCGCTATGGTGTTGAACTCCTTGGCGACGCCGCCGGCGGCCTCGATCTCCCGGGCCACCAGCTGGCCCAGATCCTTGAGGTGCACGTGACCGGGCACGAACTGGGTGAAGGAGTTGACCACGGCAATGATGGGCTTGCCGAAATCCTGATCTGTCATGCCGGTTGCACGCCAGAGGGCGCGGGCTCCGGCCATGTTACGTCCGTGGGTGGTGGTGGCGGATCTCAACTTCGGCATTGTTTCTACTCCCTGAATGCCCCTGGGGCGCATTGTCTTTCAACATGAATGTATGATTCGCGGATCGGGAATCGATCCTGATGAAGGCACCACGAGGGAGCCTTCATCGGAAGCGACTCGGGGAGGCGTGACGCCTCCCCTCTCTCATCAGTCATTGACCGGCGTCAGCCAGCCCCACTTGTCCTCGGTCTTGCCGTTGAACAGGCCGAAGAAGGCGTTCTGCAGCTGCTCGGTCACAGGGCCACGGCTGCCAGAACCCACCTTCATCCGATCCACAGAGCGCACCGGGGTCACCTCGGCGGCGGTCCCCGTCATGAAGATCTCGTCCGCCACGTAGAGCGCCTCGCGCGGCAGCGCCTGCTCGCGCACCTCATAACCCAGATCGCGGGCCAGCGTCATGATGGTGTCACGGGTGATGCCGGGCAGGATGGCGGCGGTAGCGGGCGGGGTGAACAGCACGCCGTTCTTCACCAGGAACAGGTTCTCCCCCGCCCCTTCGCTCAGATAACCGTTCACGTCCAGCGCCAGCCCCTCGGCGAAGCCGTTGCGCTTGGCCTCGCGACTGATCAGCTGGGACGACAGGTAGTTGCCGCCCGCCTTGGCGCCTGTAGGTATGGTGTTCGGCGCAAGCCGGCTCCAGGAGGTGACGCACACATCCACTCCGTTCTTCAGCCCCTCTTCTCCCAGATAGGCGCCCCAGGGCAGGGCCGCGACCATGAGATCTGCCTTGGCATCCAGCGGCGGGTGCAGCCCCAGCCCCACGTTGCCGACAAAGGCCAGCGGGCGCAGGTAGCCGCTCTTCAGGCCGTTCTCGCGCACCACGGTGCGGCAGGCTTCATTCACTTCGGACTCGCTGTAGGGAACGTCCATCCAGTAGATTTTGGCGGAGTCGAACAGGCGGCGAGTGTGCTCCTGCAGGCGGAAGATGCAGGTGCCCTTGGGGGTATCGTAGGCGCGCACCCCCTCGAACACCGAGGAGCCGTAGTGCAGGGCGTGGCTCATGACGTGCACCTGAGCATCCTGCCAGGGCACCAGTTTGCCGTTGAACCAGATGTATTGGGGGTGAGTGGCGGATTGGGAAGGCTGTGACATTGGCTTGGCTCCTTAAGCGCTGATCCGGGGTTGCTGTTCCAGTGCATCGACCCGGGAGACATCCACCAGCTTGACCAGCTGGCTCCACAACTGCTGGATGGGACGCTCCGACTCGACAGTAACCGTGATCCGCAGCTGTTGGCAATCCTGCTCCATATTCAGAGCGCAGAGGGCGAAGCCACGGTGACGCACCACCCGCAGCACCCGCTCCATCACTTCGGGTCTCGGCTGGGCGTGGATATGCAGTGTGTGCTGCGCAAATCCGGGTTGGTGAAAGCTGTGCTGCTTCATGGGCGTTGCTCCATCATCTTGTGGTTGGCGACTCCCGGCGGAACCAGGGGCCAGACGTTTTCTTCCTCTGAAATGGCCACATGCAGCAGGTAGGCGCTCTCGCTCGCCAGCAGGCGATCGAGTGCACCGGCTATCTGCTCCTTGCATGTGATGGTCTCGCTCGGGATGCCGAACGCGGCGGCCAGGGCGATGAAATCCGGGTTGTCGGAGAGTATGGTCTCGCTGTAGCGGCCGTCGAAGAACAGCTCCTGCCACTGGCGCACCATGCCGAGACGTTGATTGTCGATCAGCACCATCTTCACCTTGAGCTGGGCTCGGCGGATGGTGCCAAGCTCCTGCACGTTCATCATGAAGGAGCCGTCACCGCTCACCAGCACCACCTCGTCATCGGGGCGCGACATCTTGGCGCCGATGGCGGCGGGCAGGCCGAAGCCCATGGTGCCGAGACCGGCGCTGGAGAGGTGATTGCGCGGACTGGTGAAGCGCATGTGCTGGGCCACCCACATCTGGTGCTGACCCACGTCGCAGGCCACCACGCTGGTCTCGGGCAAGCGCTCGGAGAGCTGCTTGAGCAGGGCCGGGGCGTAGATGGGCTGGCCGGGGTGGTCGTAGCGAAACGCATACTCACGAGCCATGGCGGCGCAGTGCTCACGCCAGGGATCGATCGCCAGCGCCATGGCCAGGGCGGGCAACACCCGCTTGAGATCAGTGGTGATGCCCACATCGGCGGCGCGGCGCTTGCCGAACTCGGCGGCATCCACGTCCAGGTGGACCACCCTGGCCTCGGGGGCGAACTCCTCCAGCTTGCCGGTCACCCTGTCATCGAAACGGGCACCCACCACCACCAGCAGATCGCACTGCTGCACCGCATAGTTGGCGGCCTTGGTGCCGTGCATGCCGAGCATGCCGAGGTAGACGGGGCTGTCGGGATCGAGCGCGCCTATCCCCTTGAGGGTGGTGACCGCCGGCATACCGGTGGCGGCGGCAAAGTCCCGCAGCTGCGGCTCCGCATTGGCCATGCCCACACCGCCCCCGACGTAGAGCACGGGACGCTCGGCAGCGGCCAGCAGAGTGCGGGCCAGGGTCAGCTCGGCCGGATTGAGGGGCTCAGGCTCCTCCACCGCAAACAGCGGGCTCTGGGTTGGCACGGCGGCGAGCTGCACATCTTTGGGAAAGTCGATAAGCACAGGACCCGGACGCCCTTCGGTGGCGATGGCGAAGGCTTCCGCCAGCACCCGGCCCAGATCGGCGGGATCCGTCACCATGAAGGAGTGCTTGGTGCAGGAGAGAGACATACCGAGTACATCGACCTCCTGAAACGCATCGGTACCGACGGCGGCGCAGGCGACCTGACCGCTGATGGCGACCAGGGGCACGGAGTCGAGCAGCGCCTCCGCCAGGCCTGTCACCAGGTTGGTGGCCCCTGGGCCCGAGGTGGCGATGCAGACCCCCACCTGGCCGGAGGCGCGGGCATAACCCACGGCGGCCATGGCAGCCCCCTGCTCGTGACGGCAGAGCTGATGGGCCAGTCCACCGTCATACAGGGCGTCATAGACCGGCATGATGGCTCCGCCCGGGTAACCAAACACCTGGGTCACACCCTGTTTCTTGAGAGCCTGTACCAAAAACTGCGCGCCGTTCATGTGGAAATCCTGTCCTTTGGTCGAAAAAAAACCCCCGGGCCGTGAGGCTCGGGGGTCGCTTGTTTCGTTCTGTCCGGTGGTGGGTCTATCCCTTGTTCCGTGCAGCTAAACGAGCCCCGAGCGGTGAGATAATAATCACCACTAGGACCACAATAATGCTGACGAAACGGGAGGCCATGTTCATAGTTACAACCGGAAATCCTGTGAAATGGGGGCGGTTTGCACCGCGAATGGCTATTAGAACTAGCACGGTGATTTTTATTGGGCAAGCATTTTTTACCTGACAAGACTCTGATTTTGACTGATCTGCAAGCTGCTCTCTGGAACAAAAAACTAATAAAAAACGGTTAACCAGCACATACATCAAACCAAGGACGGGATTTATGTCATTAGCTGTGGTTTATAGCCGTGCCAGCCTGGGAATTGCGGCGCCGCAAGTCACGGTGGAAGTCCATTTATCCAACGGACTGCCCGCCTTCAACATGGTGGGACTGCCGGAAACCTCGGTGAAAGAGTCGCGGGACAGAGTGCGCAGCGCCCTGCTCAACGGCAACTTCGAGTTCCCCTCCAAGCACATCACAGTCAATCTGGCCCCCGCCGATCTGCCCAAGGAGGGAGGCCGTTTCGATCTGGCCATCGCCATCGGCATTCTCGCCGCATCCAAGCAGATACCGGCAACATACCTGCTCGATCATGAATTTTTAGGGGAGTTGGCCCTGACCGGCGAGATCCGCCCCGTGCTCGGGGTGCTGCCCGCCGTGCTCGCCTGCCGCGATGCGGGTCGCACCCTGCTGGTGCCGCGAGAGAACGGCCCCGAGGCCTCCCTCATCCAGGATGCCGAGGTGCGCACCGCCCACCAGCTGCTGGCCGTCACCGCCTGGCTGGCGGGTCAGTACGAACTGCCGCTGCCGGAGCCCCAGACCACGGACGCCCTGCCCGATGTGCCGGATCTGCAGGATGTGATCGGCCAGTCCCAGGCCAAGCGGGCGCTGGAGATCGCCGCCGCTGGCAGCCACAACCTGCTGTTCATCGGCCCGCCCGGCACCGGCAAGAGCATGCTGGCGAGCCGATTGCCCGGCATACTGCCGCCGCTGAGCGAACAGGAGGCGCAGCAGACCGCCGCCATCCACTCCATCGGCGGCCTCACCCCCCGCGCCGGCCACTGGCATCACAGGCCCTACCGCACGCCCCACCACAGCGCCTCGGCGGTGGCCCTGGTGGGAGGTGGCAGTCACCCGCGGCCGGGGGAAATATCCCTGGCCCACAATGGTGTGCTGTTTCTCGACGAGCTGCCCGAGTTCGAGCGCAAGGTGCTCGACTCCCTGCGAGAGCCGCTGGAGACGGGTCACATCACCATCAGCCGGGCCGCCCGCCAGGTGGATTTCCCCGCCCGCTTCCAGCTGGTGGGCGCCATGAACCCCAGCCCCTGTGGCCACTATGGGGACGGCCAGACCCGCTCCAGCCCGGATCAGATACTGCGCTACCTCGGCAAACTCTCAGGCCCCTTCCTCGACCGTTTCGATCTGACGGTGGAGGTACCGCTGCTGCCCAAGGGGAGCCTGACTGGCAAGGCGGAGCGGGGGGAGTCGAGCCAGCAGATCCGCGACCGGGTGCTAGGGGCGCGCGAACGAATGCTCAGTCGCAATGGCAAGCTCAACAACCTGCTGGATAGTCGCGAGATAGAGGATATTTGCCGACTATCGCCACAAGATGCCGAGTTTTTGGAGAACGCCATCCAGAAGCTGGGGCTCAGCATCCGGGCCTGGCACCGCATTTTGCGGGTGTCGCGCACCATAGCGGATCTGGCGGGGCGCCCCGTCATCGAGAAGGAACATCTTATCGAGGCGCTCGGTTATCGCGCCATGGACAGGCTGCTGTCGCGGCTGCGCAGCGGCCAGTGAATGCGACATGATGGCAAGGACAGCCCGGCGTCAGTGCGGTGCATCCATGGTCTAGCGCCGGAACGGCTGATATTATGGCCACAGATCTGACCACTTGGTTACCACCCACAGACACGAAAACGGATCCGATTCATGCACAACAAGCTGATAGAGCGGCTGCGCGGCTGCCTCTCGACCCTGCTCTATTTTTTCAACACCCTGTTCTGGTTTGTCCCCATCCTGCTGCTCGGTCTCATCAAGCTGTTGCTGCCCCTCAAGGGCTGGCGAACCCTCTGCAACGCCCTGCTGGACGGCTGCGCCAGCTGCTGGATAGGTTTCAACAACCTGATCCAGAAAACCATCATCAGAACCCCTTTCGAGGTGGTCGGAGTGGACAAAGCGCGCCGGAATGAGTGGTATATGGTGATTGCCAACCATCAATCCTGGGTCGACATACTGGTACTGCAGCGGATTTTTAATCAGAAAATCCCCTTCCTGAAGTTTTTCCTCAAGAAAGAACTGATTTGGGTACCTTTTCTCGGTCTGGCATGGTGGGCGCTGGACTTCCCCTTCATGCGGCGCTATTCCCGTAAACTTCTGGAAAAGCGACCCCATCTGAAGGGAAAAGACATAGAAACGACACGGAAGGCCTGTGCCAAGTTCCGCCACATTCCGGTGAGTGTGATGAACTTCGTGGAGGGCACCCGCTTCACCGCCCACAAGCACGACAAACAGGGCGCGCCCTATCGCCATCTCCTGCACCCGAGGGCTGGCGGCATCGCCTTCACCCTGGCGGCCATGGGGGATCAACTGCACAAGCTGGTGGATGTGACCATAGCCTATCCGGGTGGCATCCCCAGTTATTGGGACTTCATGTGCGGTCGGGTCAAGGAGATCAAGGTTCGGGTCCGCTTTCTGCCGATCGAACGCAATCTGGTGGGGGATTACTTCAATGACCCCGAGTTCCAACAAGAGTTTCAACAGTGGCTGAACGGGATCTGGCGTGAGAAGGACCAGACCCTGGGTCAGCTGCTGGCGGACAAGACGCAGTAAACGACGCCCATGCTAACCCTGCTCCCGGGTCCCCTGGTGCTGTTCATCAGCACCAGCCTGACCATTTTGTTCACCGCCCTGTGTGCCAGCCTGATCCTGCTGGTTTCCCTGGCGAAACTGCTGCTGCCGATCCCGGCCTTTGGCCGCGCCTGCTGCCGGCTCAACAATGGCTTCATGCGCCTGTGGCTGGCCTGCAACGCCCTGGTGATAAGCCTCACCACCCGCATCGACTGGCAGATTGAGGATGAGACCCGGCTGCGCAAGGATGGCTGGTACCTCATCATCAGCAACCACATGAGCTGGACCGACATAGTGGTGCTGGGTCACCTGTTCCGTGATCGGCTGCCGGTACCCAAGTTTTTCATGAAACACGAGCTCATCTACATCCCGTTGTTGGGGCTCGCCTGCTGGGGGCTCGACATGCCCTTTATGCGCCGCTACTCACGGGAATTCCTGCTGCGCAACCCGCACCTTCGCGGCAAGGATATCGAGACCACCCGCCACGCCTGCGAGAAGTTTCGCCACATCCCCACCACCGTCATCAACTTCGTTGAGGGGACCCGCTTCACCGAGGAAAAACGAGAGGCGACCCGTTCCCGTTACCAGCACCTGATGCCCCCCAAGGCGGCGGGGCTGGCCTTCACCCTGGCGGCCATGGGAGAGCAGTTCGACAGTCTGATCAACGTCACCATCAGTTATCCGGACAACGCAGAGGCCCCGTTCAAGGACTTTTTGATGGGGCGGATGAAGCGCATCCGGGTACGCATCGAGGAGCTGCCGGTGGACGGGCAGCTGGTAGGGGATTACTTCAACGACAAGCAGTTCAAGCGCGGCTTCCAGGCGTGGCTGAACCAGCGCTGGCAGGAGAAGGACGAGGTGCTGGAAGGCTGGCAGCAGGCTCAGGCGCCCGTGTCGTTGACCGCCAGGGAGAGCGCCGACGCCAGCTCGGGCAGCTGATCCTCGCTGAACACGGCAATGCCGTGGCGGCGCAGCAGGGCCGTGGTCTTGCCCTCCCCCGCCACGGAAACCCCCTCGAAGCGGCCATTGTAGATGCGACCACTGCCGCAGGAGGGGCTTCCCTCTTTCAGCAAGGCGAAGCGGATGCCCTGCCGCTGGCAGAGCTCGAGCGCCAGCAGGGCACCCCGATCGAACTCCGCCGTCACATCCATCCCGCCCTCGGTCACGACCCTCTCCCCCTGCCGCTCGGCGGGTGGACGCGGGGTCGGTAGACCGCCCGCCACCTCGGGGCAGAAGGCCAGCACCCGCCCCTCGGCGCCCAGTTCATTCAGCCAGTCGCTGACGATCCCCTTGCTCTGGCCATCGTAGCGAACCGGCTGGCCCAGCAGACAGGCGCTTACCAATACCTTATGCACTCCTGCGTCACTCATGCTTCGTTCTCCATTGGTCGACCAGATACCTTGGTGCATAGCCGTCGTAGTACGGCGGCATTGGATCCAGCAGGCAGACGCTGACCAGCACCCGGGGCGGTGCTTTGTTCATGCCTCGGCTCCATTCATCACCTGATCGAACATCACGCAGCAGGGGTTTTCCAGCCGATAGAGGATGGCGGGACGCTGCTTGCCGGTGCGCTTGCGACCGGTATCCACCAGGATGTCGGCGCGATGGATCCGCTTGCGAAACGCCGCCGTGTTCATCGGCGTCTGCAGGATGATTTCGAAGGCGCGCTGCACCTCGGAGAGGGTGAATTCGGGCCCCAGCAGATGCAACGGCAGGGTGCTGTAGCGGCTCTTGATGCGCAGCCGCTCCAGCCCTCTGGCGATCAGTTGGTCGTGATCGAAGGCGAGGTCGAGGCCAGACAAGGCCGAGAGCGGGTGCCAATGACCTCGCACGGCCTCCGCTCTGGGTTCCACCAGACAGAGATAGACCAGGGTGGTGGACCAGCCACGGGGATCCCGCTCCAGATTGCCGAGGGTACAGACCTGTTCGCTGTAGCAATGACCCAGCCCCCACTCCGCCAGCAGACGGTGGCGTGCGGCATCCAGATCCCGGTCCCGGGTCTCGTCTATGCGCAGGGCCGGCAACTGCCAGCAGTGGGTAAAGGGGGGGCGATCCCGGGTCTCGAGCAGCAGTTCGAGCCGCTCCTCGTTCAACCGCAGCACCACCATATCCAGACTCATTCTCGGCATCCTGGTCGACCTGCTCGCCTTCTAATAATGTTTGGTAGATAATATCACAAGAATATTATGTGCAGGAGCCACCCATGGGAACCATCGCCAGCCTGGATATAGATGCGCAGAAGGGCTTTACCCCTCTCTGCCCGAACGAGCTGCCCGTCGCGGGCGGGGCTGACATAGTGGCCGCCCTGAACGCCCAGGCCGCCCTCGCCAGCCTGCGCGTCGGCAGCAAGGACGCCCACCCCGCGAACGCCGCCTGGGTCGTGACAGACCTCGCCGCCATGCTGCAACCGCTGGCTCTACCCAACGCCGATCTCACCTGGCCGGTTCATTGCGTGCCGGGCACCCCGGGCTTCGAGCTGCTGGACGGCCTGCCCGCCCCCATCGACTATGACTTCTTCGTCTGGAAGGGGGTCGAGCCGGACCTGCATCCCTATGGCGCCTGCTACCATGACCTGGCCGAGCGGCGCAGCACAGGGCTTATCGAATTCCTGCAAGCACGGAGCGTCGATACCGTGCTGGTCGGCGGGCTCGCCACCGACTACTGCGTCAAGACCAGCGTGCTGCAGCTGCGCCGTGCCGGTCTGCGGGTCATAGTGCACCTCGATGCCTGCCGTGGCATAGCGCCCGAGACGGTTGCCTGCGCCCACACCCAGATGATCGAGGCGGGTGCCGAACTGGCCCAGACCCTGATCGATGTACAACGCCTGCTGGACGCCTGATATGTCACCCATTCTCACCAGCCTGCTCGACACCGACGCCTACAAGCTGCACATGCAGCAGGCGGTGTTCCATCGCTACCCGGATGCCGAGGTGGTGGCCGAGTTTCACAGCCGCAACGAGGAAGATCTGCTGCCCATGATGGGCGAGATCGAGGAGCAGCTGCGCCTCGCCGGCTCCCTGCGCCTGACCGGATCCGAGCTCGATTTCCTGGCCGAGCGCCCCTTCTTCACCGCCGATTACCTCGATCACCTGCGCCGCAAGCCGCTGGATGCCTCCCTGCTCAAGGTGTTCGAGCAGGATGGCCGCATCAATGTGCGGGTCGAGGGACCCTGGCAGGACGTGATCCTGTGGGAGATCCCTGTGCTCGCCATCATCAGCGAGATGCGCAACCGCTTCCGCTATCCCCAGTTCGGGGTGAGCCAGGCGCTGGCGCGGCTGGATCAGAAGATCGACAAGCTGGAGCGGGAGCTCAGCCCCGAGGAGATGCAGGATTTCAACCTCATCGACTTCGGCACCCGCCGCCGCTTCTCCCATGCCGTGCAGGATGCCGTGGTGGGCCGCCTCAAGGAGCGCCTGCCGGCATTTCGGGGCACCAGCAACTACCAGCTGGCCCAGAAGTACCGACTGCCGGCAGTGGGCACCCAGGCCCACGAGTGGTTCCAGGCTCACCAGCAGCTCGGCTTCCCGCTGGAACACAGCCAGCGCGCGGCCCTCATCAGCTGGCTTGACGAGTTCACCAACCACCTGGGCATAGCCCTGACCGACTGCATCACCATGGATGCCTTCCTGCGCGACTTCGATTTCGAGCTGGCCAGCCGCTATCAGGGACTGCGCCACGACTCCGGTGACCCCGTGGTGTGGGGCGAGAAGGCCATCAGCCACTACCAGCAGCTCGGCATAGATCCCAAAGACAAGACGCTGGTCTTCTCCGACGGCCTCAACCTCGACAAGGCCGTCGAGCTATTCCGCCACTTCCGTGGCCGCATCAACACCAGCTTCGGCATCGGCACCAAGCTCACCTGCGATCTGCCCGGCGTCAGCCCGATGAACATCGTCTTCAAGCTGATGGAGTGCAACGGCGGCCCTGTTGCCAAGATCTCCGACAGCCCGGGTAAGACCCTGTGCCGGGACGCGGACTTCATCCGCAACCTCAAGCAGGCCTTCCACATCGGGGTGTAACGCGCCTTTTTGAGGGGCCATCTTGCGCAGAGCGCTGCAGGCCCCCTACCATGACCCTCTTGCAAGGTCCGACTGGTGTCGGGCCTTTCTCTTGCCCGAACGACAGACCACAAGGAACTGCCCATGACCTCTAAATGGATATTTGCCCTCACCACCCTGCTGGCCAGCCTGGGCGCCACCGCCGCCGAGCCGTTGCGGGTATCCGCCATCCCGGACGAGGCCCCCACCGAGCTGCAGCGCAAGTTTGCCCCGCTGGGTGACTACCTGGCCGAGCAGACAGGCCGCGAGGTGGTGTTCGTGCCGGTCAACGATTACGCCGCCGTGGTCGAGGCGCTGGCCGCCGGCAAGCTGGACATGGCCTGGCTCGGGGGCTTCACCTATGTGCAGGCCCATCGCCGTGCCGACAAGGTGGTGCCCCTGGTCCAACGCCAGGAAGATGCCCAGTTCACCTCCAAGTTCATCGCCAACGCCGACAGCGGCATCAAGACCCTGGCCGACACCAAGGGCAAGGACTTCGCGTTCGGTTCCCCCTCTTCCACCTCGGGCCACCTGATGCCGCGCCACTTCCTGGCCGAGCAGGGGATCAACCCGGAGCGTGACTTCGCCCATGTCGCCTTCTCCGGCGCCCACGACGCCACCGTCGCCTGGGTCGCCTCCGGCAAGGTGCCGGCCGGCGCGCTCAACGCCTCCGTGTGGGACAAGCTGGTGGAAGAGGGCAAGGTCGATACCGCCAAGGTGAAGGTGATCTGGACCACGCCGACCTATTTTGACTACAACTGGACGGTGCGCGGCGACCTGGACCCGGCGCTGCAGGAGAAGATCAAGCAGGCCTTCCTCAAGCTGGATCCCGCCGTCCCGGCCCAGGCCGAGATACTCAAGCTGCAACGAGCCAGCCGCTTCATCGAGACCAAGCCAGAGAACTACCTGGGCATAGAAGCCGCCGCAACCCAGGCCGGTCTGCTGAAGTGATCGCCGTTGCTCTGAACGGGGCTGGGCTGCAGATCGGCCAAAGCCGCATCCTGCACCCGTTCAGCCTGCGGCTGGAGGCGGGTGAGTGCGTCGCCATCATAGGACCGAGCGGCGCGGGCAAGACCAGCCTGCTGCGCCTGCTCGGCACCGAGCTGCGCGGCGAGGGGAAGCTTGCCCTCTGGGGAGAAGATCCCTGGGCCCTATCCACCCGGACCCGCCAGCGGCTGCGCAGCCGGATCGGCATGGTCTGGCAGCAGCCTCCGCTGCCCGCCTCCCAGCCGGTGGTGACTGCCGTGCTGGCCGGCAGACTCGGCCAGTGGTCCCTCGGTCGCGCCCTGCTCTCGCTGCTGCACCCCTGCGATCCGGACAGTGCACGGGCCGAACTGGCCCGCCTCGGCCTCGCCGACAAGTGGCAGCAGCGCTGCGGCGAGCTCTCCGGCGGCCAGCTGCAGCGGGTCGGCATAGCCCGGGTGCTCTATCAGCAGCCGGATCTGATCCTGGCCGATGAGCCTGTCTCCGCCCTCGACCCCGTGCTCGCCCGCAGCAGCCTGGACGCCCTGCTGGCCCAGGCCCGCGCCCGGGGCAGCACGCTCATCGCCAACCTGCATGCGGTCGAGCTGGCGCTCGAGCGCTTCCCCCGCATCATAGGCCTGCGCGAGGGACGGGTGCAGTTCGACTGCCCCGCCCAGGCGGTCACCCCGGCCATGCTGGCCGCCCTCTACGCCGGCGATCAGGAGGCCCTGCCGTGCACCGGCTGATGAGCCGCTGGCGCCATCCCCTGCCCTGGCTGCTGGCGCTGATCGGCTTCAGCCTGTGGCAGCATGCCGAGGGCTGGCTCGGGCTGCTCGATGGCCAGAGCTGGCGGCAGATGGGCAATTTTCTCGCCACCAGCTGGCCACCCCGCCTTGATCAGAACTTTCTCGCCCTGACCCTGACCGCCACCCTGGAGAGTCTGGCCGTGGCGACTCTGGGGCTGGCCGGCGCCCTGCTGCTCGGCATTCCGTTCGCCCTGCTCGGCTCCCGCGCCCTGTCGCTGGCCGAGCTGGGGCCGGTTCCCAGCCCGCTGCGCGGCGCCTTGCGGGCCCTCAGCCGACTCATCGCCATCCTGCTGCGCAGCCTGCCCGAGCTCATCTGGGCGCTGCTTTTTGTGCGCCTGTCCGGGCTCGGGCCGCTGGCCGCCATCCTGGCCATCGCCGTCAGCTACGGCGGCATGCTGGCCAAGGTCTACAACGAGATCATGGAGAGCGGCGCCCTGCAACCGGCCCGCGCCCTGCTGCTCAGTGGCAGCGGCCGCCTGCAGGCGCTCTGGTACGGCGTGCTGCCTGCGGTGCGTCAGGAGCTGCTCTCCTACACCGTCTATCGCTGGGAGTGTGCCCTGCGCGCATCCGTCATCATGGGCTTCGTCGGCGCCGGTGGGCTCGGCCAGCAGCTCGAACTCTCGTTGCGCATGTTTTCCGGCGGCGAAGTGGTGACCCTGCTGCTGGCCTTCATCCTGCTGGTCACGCTGGCGGATGGCCTCAGTGCCTGGCTGCGCCACAGCCGCGCTCCCGGCCTGCAACTGCTGATCTGCCTGGGGCTGGCTGGTACCCTGGCGTTCCATCAGCTCGACTGGCGCATGTTGAGCTTCTCCTTCGGCGGACTGGGGCAGTTTGTCGGCGAGTTTCTGCAACCGGACTGGTCACGTCCCTTCCTGCTGACGGTGAGCACCGGCCTGCTCGATACGGTGCAGATGGCGCTGCTGAGCACCCTGTTGAGCGCCCTGCTGGCACTGCCGCTGGCCTGCCTCGCCCGCCACTGCTGGCCGCTGCGGTTGCTGTTCAACCTGCTGCGCTCCGTGCCCGAGCTCATCTTCGCCAGCCTGCTGGTGATCGCGGTCGGGCTGGGGCCGGTGGCGGGCATACTGGCGCTCACCCTGCACACCACTGGGGTGCTGGCCCGGCTGTTCGTGGAGACGCTGGAGAACGCGGATCAGACCCCCCGCCTCGCCCTGCAATTGAGCGGTGCCGGCCCCGCGGCCAGCTTCTGGTACGGTCTGTTCCCGCTGGTGTCACGGCAGTGGCTGGCTTACAGCCTCTATCGCGGCGAGATGAACCTGCGCGCCGCCACCATCCTCGGGGTGGTGGGCGCAGGCGGACTGGGACAGCAGCTCTATGTATCCCTGAGTCTGTTCCGTTACGATCAGGCGGCCACCCTGATCCTGGCCATCTTGCTGCTGGTCTGGCTGGCGGAAGCCATCAGCCGCCGCACCCGGTTGCCGCGCCCCGCGCCTTCCCAGCGAGACTGCCAGATCTGAATCAGGTTTGATCCGACTCCGTCCGCCCTGCCCGACGAGGCGGCCGGTTCTGGCGGCCACAAAAACAAAAAGCCCGCCGGTTCGCACCGGCGGGCTTTTTTCATGCGGTCAGGCAACAATCAATCTTTCTTGGCCAGCAGGAATTTCACCAGCTGGTTGAACTGCTCCTGGGAAGTGATGGATTCAATCTTCACCATGTACTTGCCATTGACCAGGAAGGCCGGCACACCACGCACGTTGTAGCTCTCGGTGTTGCGGTCGAACTGGGACACCATGCCGGAGACGGCGAAGCTGTCGACGGCACCGTCAAACTCCTCGGCCGGCACGCCGTTGTCCACGAAGATCTGCTTCACGTCGGCACGGCTTTGCGGCACCTGACGCTGGGTGTGGATCTTGTCGAAGATGACCGGGGTCAGCTTGCCTTCCACATTCAGCAGATTGGCAACCGCATAGGCACGCTGCATCTCGGGGCCCATCTCGCGACCCAGGAAAGCCACCGGGTTCTTCTTCATCGCCACGCCTTCCGGCAGGCTCTTCTTAAGCTCCTCGGCAATCGGCTCGAACTTGGCGCAGTGCGGGCAGAAGTAGGAGAAGAACTCCAGTACTTCAGGTTGGGCGCTACCGGTCTGGGTGACCACGTCATAGTTGACGCCTTCCTTGAATTCCGGGGCGGCGTGAACCATGGGGATCATCAGCATGGCAGCGAGGAAAAATAGTACTTTTTTCATGACGTTTCCTGTTAAGGGATCACTGTGAGGCACGCCCGGCGAACCGAAGCAGTCCAAGCCTATTGCGTCCCCCTCCTGCCGTCAATGGCAAAGGCGGGTGGGCGCGCTGCCCGCCGGTCACACTCTGGGCATCGCGAACCGGCTATCTGCTCACCAGTTCGGCATCAGCGTCAGAGGCGGGGCCTTGAGCGCCGCCAGCTGGTCGTGCAGGGTCGCGATCTGCTGGCGCCAGTAGTGATCCGTATTGAACCAGGGGAAGTGACGGGGGAAGGCGGGGTCTTCCCAGCGCCTTGCCAGCCAGGCCATGTAGTGGACGATGCGCATGGCTCGCAGCGGCTCTATCAGCGCCAGCTCCCGAGGGTCGAACTCCATGAACTCTTCGTAGCCCGCCAGCAGGGTGTCGAGCTGGATCTGCTGCTCGTGGCGCTCACCGCTCAGCATCATCCAGAGATCCTGAATGGCGGGGCCGGTGCGGCAGTCGTCGAGATCGACGAACAGGGGGCCGTCACGCCACAGGATGTTGCCCGGGTGACAGTCGCCATGCAGGGAGATGCGGGCCACATCCAGGGTCATGGCGTCGCTCACGTGCCGGATCAGCTCGTCGAGCACCCCGAAGAAGGACTTGGCCAGGCCGCTCGGCACCCATTCACCGGCCGCCAGCAGCTGACGCGGCTCGTGCAGCATGCTCTCCACATCCAGCTGGATGCGATGATGGAAGGAGTGACTGGCCCCGACCCGGTGAATGCGACCAAGGTAGCGTCCCACCCACTCCAGCTGATCCAGGTTGTCCACCTCGAACTGACGGCCACCGACGCTCTGCCAGATGGCGAAGGGGTAGCCCTGATGCTCCAGCAGGGTCTCGCCAGCAAACGCGATGGGGGCGGCCACCGGGATCTCCGTCTCATTGAGACGGGCGGCAAACTCATGCTCCTCGAGGATCTGGGCCCGGCTCCAGCGACCGGGACGATAGAACTTCACCACGTAGCGGCGACGATCCTCATCCTGAAACTGGTAGACCCGGTTTTCATAGCTGTTGAGCTCGATGAGGCCGGAGTCGATGCGCAGGCCGCTGAGATCGATCGCATCCATGATGAGGTCGGGATTGAGGTCGGAATAGTTGAAACGCATGTCATCCACCATGAGAAAGGGGCGCTGTTGCGCCCCATTCTATCCGATCCTGCCCGGGATGGACGACCCGCCCTCCCGTAAACCCTCACAACCTGCTGATATATTTGCTGGGTTGTTTCAGTGCAGGTTGCCTTGGTGGTCACAACCGGCTGATAAATTTGCTCGGCTGACGCAGGATCCCCTTGCTGTCGTCCGGCGCGGCCCCTTCCCGCTTGAGCACGAACTGGACATCCAGGGTCGGTCGCTTCAGGTTGAAGGGATCCACCGCCAGGCTCACCGGCAGGGTGAAAATTTCCCCTGGTTTGAGAGTCACTTCCCGCGGACCGAACCACTGGTGTTCCGGCAACCCCTCCACATCCAGCTGATAGGTCTGGGACTGCAGGGTCTTGTTGAGGATTTTGAGGGTATAGGTGTTCTCGATGAGCCCCTCGCTGTTCTCCCGGAACAGCTGGTTGCGATCCCGCAGGATATCGAGCCCCATGGGCATGATCGACATGGCGTTGTAGACGAAGACCACCAGCATGATGACCATCACCAGGCCATAGCCGAGCAGCTTGGGCCTGGCCACATGGGTCTGGTTGTGGGCCAGCTTGTGCTCAGTGGTGTAGCTGATCAGCCCCTTCGGATAGCCCATCCGATCCATGGTCTGGTCGCAGGCATCGACGCAGGCGCCGCAGTTGATGCACTCGTACTGCAGGCCATCGCGGATGTCGATGCCGGTCGGGCAGACCTGCACGCAGAGGTCGCAGTCGATGCAGTCCCCCAGCCCCAGCGCCTTGGGGTCGGCCTTGCGGCCACGGGCACCGCGGGTCTCGCCGCGCTTGGTGTCGTAGCCGACGATGTAGGTGTCCTTGTCGAACATGGCGGACTGGAAGCGGGCATAGGGGCACATGTGGATGCACATGATGGCGCGCATCCAGCCGGCGTTGCCGTAGGTACAGGCAGCGAAGAAGATCACCCAGAAGATGACCCAGCCGCTCGCCTGCAGGGTGAAGAAGTCAGGCACCAGTTGGAACACGTCCTGGAAGTAGGCGACGAAGGTGAGGCCGGTGCCCAGCGACAGCAGGATCCAGGCCAGGTGCTTGGCGCCCTTGCGGGCCAGCTTCTCGCCACTCCAGGGGGCGGCATCCAGCTTGCGGCGCTTGTTGGCGGCGCCTTCCAGCTTCTCCTCGAACCAGATGAACATGAAGGTCCATACCGTCTGTGGGCAGAGATAGCCACACCAGACCCGACCGAGGAAGGTGGTGACGAAGAAGAGGGCGAAGGCGGCGATCATGAAGACCCAGGCCAGCAGGGTCAGGTCCTGCGGCCAGATGGTGGCACCGAAGATGTGGAACTGCTGATGCTCCAGATCGAACAGCACCGCCTGGCGGCCGTCGTAGCGCAGCAGGGGCAAAGTGACGAAGAGGGCGACGAAGAACCAGCCCATGGCCTTGCGCACCCGCTGCCAGTAGCCGGTCTGGGACCTGACGTAGATGCGGTTGCCGGGATTGAACCTGTCATCGCCCGCCTTGAACGTGTGGGGATTGAAGGTCCCGGTGACGTTCTTGTCGGTCACATCCTTGATATCGATCTTGTCCTGGTCGGCCATTGCAACACATCGCTCCACTCATATTGTTATGAAGCCGATTATATCTTAAACAGCCTGCTAATTGTGTGGGTTAAATGTATCTATAGTTCGAGTGCCGTCGCAATTCCAGGCAACAAAAAAGGCCCATAGCCAGTTGACTATGCGCCTTTCTAGAGATTCTCTTGAAACCTTCCTCTTCCAGCAACCCGGCGGTCGGGTTACTTGATGCCGCGGGCCTTGAGCAGGGCTTCCTTGAAGTCAGGAACATGGTCCTTGGCCAGGCCCGGGATCATCGCCTGCTTGTCGGATTCGCGCATCTTGAGGTGGTAGATCAGCATGTCGTCGGCCAGCTCGGACAGGGCGCCGTCATAGCCCGCCTCCGCCGCCAGTTTGGCGATGAATTGCACCAGGCTGAGATCCTGCTCCTTGATCCAGGCGGGCTGCAGCAGCTCCAGCAGCTCTTCGATACGATGACATTGCATAGACGACCTCTTTAAATCTGTCATGTGAAACTCAGGCAACCTTACCCATCAAGGCTACTTCGATACGATCCCGGCCATTATGCTTGGCCTGATAGAGGGCCGCATCCGCTTTTTGGATGAGCTCGGCGATGGAGTGGTGCTGATCCGGCACCAGGGTCGCCACCCCGAAGCTGCAACTGACCCGCCCGGATACCCGGGACTTGTGGTGGGGAATACCCAGGGTGCGCAGGGCCGTGCGCACCTGTTCGGCGATCTGCATGGCCCCCTGCAAGGTGGTACAGGGCAGCAACAGGGCGAACTCCTCCCCGCCGTAACGGGCGGCCAGATCGTCCTCCCGCCGCAGCACCTCGGCCAGCAGGCTCGCCACCTGCTGCAGGCACTGGTCCCCCAGTTGATGGCCATAGTGATCGTTGAACTGTTTGAAGTAGTCCACATCCACCAGCACCAGGGAGAGGGGCGCCCTGGCTCGATGGCAGCGGCGCCAGGCACGCGCCAGGGTGTCGTCGAGGTGAGCCCGGTTTGCGATGCCAGTCAGGCCGTCCAGGCGGGAGGTGAGCTTGAGATGCTCGGAGACCACCTTGAGCTCTGCCACCAGCTCGGCATTGGAAAAACTGTGATAGAGGGAAGCCACCTGATCCCGTCGTAACCGGCGCAGCAGGGTCGGCAGGAACACGAACAGGTAACCCGCCAGCATGCAGGAGACGATCCGCTCCTGCTCGTTGCCGCCACCGAGTTCGAACAACATGGCAAAGCCGAGGGGCAGCACAGCCCCGTAGAGGGTGCGGCGACTGCCGAACAGCATGATCGCGCTGCCGGTGAGGATCAGGCTGGTGAGCATCATCATGGCGGCGCGGTAGGTGTCGGGCAGCCTGTCCATGTAGAGCAGCACGCCGAGCGCCCAGATGATGGAGGTGATGGTCACCCCGATAAACAGCTCTCGTTCCAGCACTGGCAGCGGGAGCTCCGCCAGCCGGGGCTGACGCCAGCGAAGGTGCCATCCGCGCCCCAGCAACAGCAGAAAGACCAGGCCCAGCCAGCCGAGCGCTTCCCCGGCGGGTAGGTAGTCGTGGAACAGCAGGCTCCAGCTGATCGCCAGCAGCGCCAGACAAGGCAGACTGAAGGAGGCATGGGTATAGAGCTGGGCCATGATGGCACGCCGTACTTGGTGTTTCACACTCTGGGTCAACTGGGTACTCCCTGTACAAGAGCCGCACAGTTTAACACTCCCTTTTCCTGCTCAACAATCAATCGCCCGCTATTAAGCAGCCACTCAGCCCCCGACTCGCCGTGCAGCACTGGCAGGATCCCGGGCTGCCCCGGCCTGCTCGCGCTCGCCGAGTAACAACCCAGTGCTCACTCAGCCCTTCTCGAGCTCGTCAAGAATGGGACATTGCGGATTCGCGTCCCCATGGCAACATCCCACCACCTCCTCCAGGGAGCTGAGCATGGCCTGCAGACCGGCAATGCGGGCCCGCAGATCGACGATCTTCTCCTGGGCCAGCTTCTTCACCTGGGCGCTGGTCCTGTGCTCGTCCCGATAGAGCGCCAGCAACTCCTGACACTCCTCCAGGTTGAAGCCGGTCTCCCGCGCCCGCTTGACGAAGCGCAGCTCCCGCAGGGCACCGTCTGTGTAGCTGCGATAGCCATTATCACTGCGCACCGGGGCCGAGATGAGACCGATACTCTCGTAGTAGCGGATGGTCTTGGCGGACAACCCAGTGGCCTTGGCAACCTTGCTGATGTTCATGGATGACTCCTCTTCGATTCAGATTGGCGCTGGCTGCCCGCCCTGGGCTGCCAGCGTTTCAGTAACAGGGAATTGCTCAATACCGTGATGCTGCTCAGGGCCATGGCCGCCCCCGCCAGCTCGGGGCTGAGATAGCCCAGCGCCGCCAGCGGAATGCCGATGATGTTGAACACGAAGGCCCAGAACAGGTTCTGTTGTATGGTGCGCCAGGTCGCCGCCGAGATGTCGATGGCATCGGCCACCAGCCGCGGGTCAGATCGCATGAGAGTGATGGAGGCGGTCTCCATGGCCACGTCCGAACCGGAACCCATGGCGATGCCCACGTCTGCCGCCGCCAGCGCCGGGGCGTCATTCACCCCGTCTCCCACCATGGCCACCAGCCCGCTGGTTTGCGCCCGCAGCGCCTCCACTTTTTCCACCTTGCCGGCGGGCAACACGGAGTCGAAGGCACCATCCAGCCCCAGTTTGGCGGCGATATGGGCCACAGGTGCCGGGGCGTCGCCGCTCACCAGCCAGCTGGCGATACCGCGCTGACGTAGGGTGGCGATGGCCTCGGGGCTCTCGGGTCTCAGGGAATCGGCCAGGGCGGCGATGCCGACCGCCACGCCGTCGATGGCAACCCAGACCCGGGTCGCGCCGTCGGCGGGCGCTTCATCCTGTTGTGGCGGCTCGATGCCGAGCTGAGCCAGCAGGGCGGGATTGCCGATGGCCACCAAGTGGCCAGCCACCTTGCCGAGGATACCCGCACCGACCCGCACCTCCACGGCCTCGGGCTGGGGCAGCGCAACCTCTTTGCCGACCGCTTCGCGCATCGCCAGCGCCAGCGGATGCTCGCTCGCCTGCTGCAGGGCGGCGGCGAGGCGCAGTTGTTTATCGGTGCCGCTCCAGCCGGCCAGCACGGGCTTGCCCTGGGTGAGCGTGCCTGTCTTGTCAAAAATCAGCGCCTTGATGGCGTGGGCCTTCTGCAGGGTATCCACGTCCTTGATCAGGATGCCGTGGCGGGCCGCCACCCCGGTGCCGGTGACGATGGCGGCCGGGGTCGCCAGCCCCAGGGCGCAGGGACAGGCGATCACCAGCACGGCGACGGCGGCCAGCAGCGCCTGACCGAAGTCGTTGCTGTAGGCATACCAGGCCAGCAGGGTGAACAGGGCGATGGCCATGACCACGGGCACGAAGATGGCGGAGACCTTGTCCACCAACTGTTGCAGCGGCGCCTTGCCCATCTGGGCACGCTCCACCAGGGCGATGATCTTGCTGAGGCTGGAGTCCTCCCCCACGGTGGTGGCCTCAATCTCCAGCACACCGGAGCGGTTGATAGCACCACCCAGCACAGCATCCCCCTGCGCACGCGGCACCGGCAGGCTCTCACCGGTGAGAATGGATTCATCAAGCTCGCTCTCACCGCTCAGGATCTTGCCATCCACCGGCACCCGCTCCCCCACCAGTACCCGCAGCCTGTCGCCACGCAGCACCTCGTCGATGGCAACGCTCTGCCAGGCCTCGCCGCGCCAGACGGTGGCGGTGTCCGGCCGCAGCGCCATCAGCTCGCGAATGGCGGACTGGGTGCTGCGCCGGGCGCGAGCCTCCAGCAGTTTCCCCAACGAAATGAGCGTGATAATGATGGCGCTCGCCTCGAAATAGAGCTTGCCGCTGGCGGCCATCCCCAACGTCAGCAGCAGATAGAGGCTGTAGAAGTAGGCGGCGCTGGTGCCGGTCGCCACCAGCACATCCATGTTGGCGGCGCGGTTCTTGAGGGCAAGCCAGGCCCCGCGATAGAAGCGGGCACCGATCCAGAACTGCACCGGGGTGGCGAGCACCAGCTCCAGCCAGGCGGGCAGATGCCAGGGCAGCAGGCCGGCCATGGCGACCATGCCCACCAGCAGCGGCAGGGTCAGCAGGGCCGAGATGACGACCTGATTCAGCGCATGACGGGCGGCGGCGGCTTCCTGTTCCTCACGCGCCTGCAACTGTTGGCGGCGAGCACTGGCAGAGCCCTGCGCCAGCTGGGCACCGAAGCCAAGCGCGGCTATATGCTCACGCAACGAGGCCGGGGTCTGCATCCCCGGCACCAGCTCGATACGGGCCTGCTCGAGGGAAAAATTCACCTCGGCCGAGAGCACGCCGGGCAGAGCAGTCAGCATCTTGTTGAGACGCGCCGAACAACCCGCGCAGGTCATGCCGCTGATCTGGAAGGAGATCGTCTCATGGCCGTAGCCATAGCCCTGCCCCGTGATGCTGTCGAGGACCTCGGGCAGACGAGCCGGGTCACCGAGTTCGATGGCCGCCTGCTCCAACGCGAAGTTGACGGTAGCCGTCACCCCGTCGAGCTGGTTGAGGGCGGTGCTGATGCGGCTGGCACAATTGGCGCAGCTCATGCCGCTGAGCGGCAATTGCAGATGGATGGGATCTTGAGTCTGGGTAGTCATGTTGTTCCTCCTCGGAACTCATCGGCCAAACTGGCTGCCGATGACTAAACCCTAACCTTTACTGTAAGGGCAAGCTCAAGCCACCACACTCACTTTTTCAAAAAAAATGGCGCCACCCCGAGCCAGGGGCGACGCCATGATGGCAGGTGAGGTCGTCAGATGCCGTACTGGGCGCGATAAGCCTTCATGGCCGCCAGTTGCTCGGCCAGCGCGGGCTGCTCTGCCTGCTTCTCTTCCAGATAGGCGATGAGGTCGCTCATCTGGATGATGGCGATGATGTGGGCGCCGTAGTCACGCTCCACTTCCTGAATGGCGGAGAGCTCTCCCTTGCCCTTCTCCTGACGATCCAGGGCGATCAGCACTCCGGCCAGGGAGGCGCCGTTGGCCTGGATCAGATCCATGGATTCGCGGATGGCGGTCCCGGCGGTGATGACGTCGTCCACCAGCATGATGCGTCCCTTGAGCGGGCTGCCCACCAGATTGCCGCCTTCGCCGTGATCCTTGGCCTCCTTGCGGTTGAAGCACCAGGGCACGTCCACGTCGTGCTGCTCCACCAGTTGCACCGCGGTGGCGGAGGCGATGGGGATCCCCTTGTAGGCCGGGCCAAACAGCACGTCGAATTCGATGCCGGCATCCATCAGGGCGGCGGCATAGAAGCGGCCGAGGCGGGCCAGATCGCGACCGCTGTTGAACAGACCGGCGTTGAAGAAGTAGGGGCTCTTGCGGCCGGATTTCAGGGTGAACTCACCGAATTTGAGAACCTGTTTCTCCAGGGCGAACTCGATAAATTGACGCTGGTAGGCTTTCATTCTGGCTCCTTGCTTGGCTTGTCGTTTACTGGTGTGTGGGTATAAAAAAACGCGGTCAATGCCGCGTTTTTCAAATCAGAAATTCAAGAGAGCGCCTGCTTCTGCAGCGCGATGATGTCGTCGATGCCGCCCTTGGCGAGCGCCAGCATCGCCAGCAGCTCCTCGTGGGTAAAGGGTTCTGCCTCGGCGGTGCCCTGCACCTCTATGATGCGACCGTCTTCGGTCATCACCACGTTCATGTCGGTCTCGGCGGCAGAGTCTTCCACATACTCCAGATCGCAGATGGCTTCGCCCTGATACATGCCGACGGAGACCGCCGCTATCATCTGCTTGAGCGGGCTCTGCTTGAGCATGCCCTTCTCGACCATCCAGTTCAGGGCGTCCACCAGGGCCACGCAGGCGCCAGTGATGGCGGCGGTGCGGGTGCCGCCGTCGGCCTGCAGCACGTCACAGTCCACCGTGATGGAGTGCTCGCCGAGGGCGGTCAGATCCACGGCGGCGCGCAGGGAGCGGGCGATCAGGCGGGAGATCTCCAGGGTGCGACCGCTCTGCTTGCCGGCGGCCGCCTCGCGGTTCATGCGCGAATGGGTGGAGCGCGGCAGCATGCCGTACTCGGCGGTGACCCAGCCCTGGCCCTTGCCTTTCAGGAAGCGCGGCACGCTGGTGTCGACGCTGGCGGTGCACAGCACGCGGGTGTGGCCGAACTCCACCAGCACAGATCCTTCCGCATGCTTGGTGAAGTTGCGGGTGATGGTAACCGGGCGCACTTGCGCGGCACTGCGATCGCTGGGACGGGACATGGGACTGACCTCTGGGCTGGCTGAATTGGCGCAGGAGTATAAGCGATCACCACTCAAATATCAGCCGCTAAAACCACGGCATCGGCTGACGGGGCAAGCCTGGCTGAGTATACTGGCCGCACACTTCATCAAGCCCGGAACAATCAATGATTCACAGCATGACCGCCTACGCCCGCAAGGAATTCAAGGGCGACTGGGGCACAGCCGTTTGGGAAATTCGTTCGGTCAACCAGCGCTATCTGGAAACCTACATCCGCCTGCCGGAGCAGCTGCGCAGCCTGGAGCCAGTCCTGCGTGAGCGTTTCCGTGCCAAGCTGCAACGCGGCAAGGTGGAGTGCAACCTGAGGTTCGAGGCAGCGCAAGCCGCCGCCAGCCAGCTCCATATCAATGAAGAGCTGGCCAAACTCATCATCGACAGCGCCAACTGGGTAATGAAAGAGGCGGGCCAGGGCCAGCTCAACCCGGTGGACGTGCTGCGCTGGCCGGGGGTCATGGCCGCCGCCGAGCAGGACATGGATGCGGTCGCCACCGAACTGCTCGGCGGTTTCGATCTGACCATGGAAGATTTCCTCGCCTCCCGCGCCAGCGAAGGGGCCAACCTCAAGGCACTGATCCAGCAGCGTCTGGATGGCATCCAGGTGGAAGTGAAGAAGGTGCGGGTGCACCTGCCGCAAATCATCGAATGGCAGCGCCAGAAGCTCACCGACCGCCTGGCCGAGGCCAAGGTGGAGCTGGATCCGGCCCGCATAGAGCAGGAAATTGTGCTGCTGGCCCAGAAGATCGACGTGGCCGAAGAGCTGGATCGCCTGGAGATGCACATCAGCGAAACCATCAAGATCATGAAGAAGGGAGGGGCCTGCGGTCGTCGTCTCGACTTCATGATGCAGGAGTTCAACCGCGAGTCGAACACGCTGGGTTCAAAGTCCATCAACGCCGAAGTGACCCAGTCCGCCGTCGAACTGAAGGTCCTCATCGAGCAGATGCGCGAGCAAATTCAAAACATCGAGTGATCCCCGTCTCCGATGCACCAGCCCTCGCCACCCGGGGGCTTTTTTATGTCATATCCCCAGGACGCTCAACGGTATGTCCTCGTCGCTCAATCCCCCGCAACCTGAGCCACCACCACCCTGTCGTCGAAGTCATGGATGCCCATGACCTGATGGAGGCGCGACCATGGGACGGTTCCCTGCCAAAAAGAACGGGTCTGCAAGTGCAGGCCCGTTTTTATGGCTGATAACCACCCGTTCTTGCCGGGGTGCAGCTTTTTATTCGTTGGACGATTTGAATTTGCGACTGCGCAGCAGCAGTGGGAGCTGGTAGAGCACCAGTGCCCCCAGCACCAGGCCGACGCCAGTCAGCTTGGCGGCGCCCAGCGGCTCGTCATAGAAGAAGGTGCTCAGGATCAGGGTCCAGACGGGTTCCAGCAGCATCAGCAGGGCGGCATGGGCCGTGGTCATCCGGCTCAGGGCGTGGGTGAGCAGCCAGTAACGCAGGGTGGTGGCGATCAGGACGCTGGCGGCAAACCAGCCCCAGACGCCAGAGCTGATGCTGGCGGGCCACTGCTCGGTCAGCAGGGAGAGCAGGGTGCCGAGCAGGCCGGTCACCGCCAACTGGATGCAGGTGAGCCAGGTGGGGGGAATGGACTGGGCGAAATGGCGGTGCACCGCAAGCTGGACCCCCAGGGTGGCGGCCGCCGCCAGAAACCAGAACAGCGACAAAGAGACGCCCCAGTGGGTGCTGCTCGAGAGCAGCAGCAGGCCGGCGACGGCAAGCGGCAGAGTCAGCCAGTAGTGGCGGCCGGGTCTGGCCTTGAACGCCGCCCAGGCGGCGAGCGGTGCCATCAGGGTGGCCACGCTCATGATGAAGGCACCGCTGCCGAGCGCATCGCTCTGACTGATGGCGGTAACCCAGAACAGCAGGCTGGCCCCGAGCAGGGTGCCACAGCCGGCGGCGCGCAGCAGTTGTGAACGACTGGGGGGCGGCTCGCGCAGCCATGCCAGTGGCAACAGCAGCAGGGCGGCCAGCAGGAAGCGGCTGCCGATAAAGGCGGCGGTGGGCAGTTCGCGGATCGCCTCTTTCGAGAAGAGCCAGCCAGCGGCGGCCAGCAGGGTGACCAGCATCATCAACAGCAGGGGGGCGCGGTTCATCGGAGCATCACAGGGTCAAGACAAAGGGCAGAGCATAAAGGAAAGCGGGCCGGATTGCCTGCGACGATTTACCCACGGAACGACAGGATAGAGGCAGGGTGGCCACCCAGGCCGCCCGCGCTAGTCGTTTTCCAATGCGGCGAGGCAGTGGGACAGGGTGCGCGCCAGCGCCCCCTGGTTGCGCAGCACCACGGCACGGGCCTGCTCCCCCATCTGGCGGCGAGCGCCCGCATCGCCGAGCAGCGCATTTACCTTGTCGCCGAGCGCCTCGGCATCCGCCACCACGGCGGCGCCCCCCTGAGCCACCAGCTGGCGGGTGATGTCGCTGAAGTTGAAGTAGGCGGGGCCGGTCAGGCAGGGTTTGCCGAGCGCCGCCGGCTCCAGCAGGTTGTGACCACCAATCTTCACCAGACTGCCGCCGACGAAGGCCAGATCGGCGGCCGCCAGCATCAGCGGCAGCTCCCCCATGGTATCGCCGAGATAGACCTTGTCGCTCTCGCCGACCGCACTGCCCGCCGTGCGCCGCACGCAGCCGTAAGGGGCGCACAGCTCAGCCACCCGGGCAAAGCGCTCGGGGTGGCGCGGCACCAGGATAAGAAGGGCCGACGGGTGCGCCCTGAGCACCCGATCGAAGGCAGCCAGCACCTGCTCGTCTTCCCCCTGATGGGTGCTGGCAGCGATCCAGACCGGCCTGTCCTGTCCCAGACGCTGGCGCAGGGCACGCCCCTTGGCCTGTACCTCGTCCCCCAGCTGGATGTCGAACTTGATGGAGCCGGTCACTGCCAGCCGCTCGCGGCCTATGCCGAGACGATGGAAGCGATCCGCGTCGTCCTGGTGCTGGCACAGCAGGTGGGTCAGCGGACGGCTGAGGGCATCGAAGGCGCCCTGGAAGCGGGCATAGCGCTGGCAGGATCGCTCGGAGAGCCGGGCATTGAGGATGGTCACCGGCAGGTGGCGCGCCTCGCAGGCCGCCAGCCAATTCGGCCACAGCTCTGTCTCCATCACCCAGAGGGCGCGGGGCTTGAAGGTGGCCAGAAATGCCGAGACGGCCCAGGGGTAGTCCAGGGGCGCATAGCGATGCTCCACCAGATCCCCGAGCTTGGCCGCCTGCTCGGCGCCGGTGCGGGTGGTGGTGGTGAGCAGTATGGGCAAGGAGGGCTGCTCCGCCTTGAGGGCGCGAATGAAGGGGCTGATGGCCAGCGTCTCCCCCACGCTCACCGCATGGATCCAGAGCGGTGCCTCCTGCCCTGTGGCAGGTGCCCGTCCCAGGTGCTCGGCCCAGCGCTTGCCGAAGCCGGGCTTGCCTTTTTTGGGCTTGTAGAGCGCCAGCAGTGCCAGCGGCAGGCCCAGGTGGATCAGCAGGTTGTAGAGCAGCCGATAGATCATGCTACTGGCCTTCGCCGCCGGTCGCGGGGTCCGCCACCGGCTGCTGCGCGATCACCAGATCCTCCGACTCGCTCCGCTCCAGTCGCTTGCCCGCCTCGATGACCTGCTCCGGCATCAACTCGATCAGGCACTTGAGGTGGCCGAACTTGCAGGTGCGCTTGAAGCAGGGTCGACATTCGATGTCGGTGTGCACTATCTCCACCCTGTCCGCCAGGGGCGGCGTGTAGAGCGGCGAGGTGGAGCCGTAGACGCCGATCAGCGGCCGGTTGAGGGCGGCGGCGACGTGCATCAGGCCCGAATCGTTGGCAATGACCCGACCGGCCAGGGCCATCAGATCGATCGCCTCGTGCAGGCTGGTCTTGCCCGCCAGCACGTGGCAGTTGGGTCGCGACAGGGGATTGATCCGGTCGCGGATGGTGTTGGCCACCTCCACATCCTTGCCGGAGCCGAAGATCCACACCTGCCAGCCTTCATCCAGATGCTTCTGGGCCACCACGGCGTAGTGCCCCTCGGGCCAGCGCTTGGCCGGGCCGAACTCGGCCCCCGGGCAGAGTACCAGCACCGGGCGGGCGCGATTCAGGCCGAGCCGCTCCAGCGCCTTGCCCTGGTTGATGAGATCCACGTGCAGGGAGGGATGGGGAATGGACGGAATGTCGCTCCGGCTCTTCATCTGTGCCTTGGGGTAGGCCAGCGCCAGATAGGCTTCCACCATCAGCGGGAAGGCCTGCTTGTTGCTGCGCATGTCGTTGAGCAGGCCGAAGCGGTGCTCCCCCTTCCAGCCGGTCCGCACCGGGATCCTGGCGAACCAGGGGATGAGCGCTGACTTCATGGAGTTGGGCTGGATGATGGCCTGATCGTACTGCTCGGCGGCCAGTTGCTTGCCGAGCCGGCGGCGGGCCCCCAGCTTGAAGTCACCGTGGCCGAGCGGCATCGGGATGGCCTTGTCCACCTCGGGCATCCGCTCCAGCAGGGCCACGCACCAGGCCGGCGCCATCACATGCAGCTCGCTGTCCGGGTGATTCGCCTTTATCGCCTTGTAGAGGCTCTGGGACATCACCATGTCGCCGACCCAGGAGGGGCCGATCACCAATATCTTCATCGCACGTCTTCTCTCGGGACTGGCCCGGCTGTTAATCGTTACTGGGCGAGATTATGCCCCAAGAAAGGCCGAAGAAATAACAGAAGATACCTGCCTGATGCGCAAGAGGCCTTCAGGGGCAGCGGGCCCATGCCCCGGCCGGGGTTTTAGGCTAGAATGGGCGCCAATCCGAGCATGACCCGCCCGCCGGGTGCCAACAAGAGTCCAGACCCTGTGAAAAAACCGACCCTGGCGGCCGTCCTGATCGTCAAGAACGAAGCCGACAACCTGCGCGCCTGCCTCGCCTCCCTCGATGGCCTGGTGGACGAAATCGTCATCCTGGACTCCGGCAGTCAGGATGACACCCCCGCCATCGCCGCCGAATTCGGCGCCCGCTTCTTCGTCAACACCGCCTGGCCTGGCTTCGGTCGCCAGCGCCGCCTCGCCCAGTCTCATGTCCAGTCCGAATGGGTGCTGTGGCTGGATGCAGACGAGCGGCTCACGCCTGAACTGAAGGCGGCCATCGCCGCCGTCATGGCCAGTCCGGCCAGCGACACCATCTACTCCATCCCCCGCCTCTCCTGGGTGTTCGGTCGCTTCATCTGCCACAGCGGCTGGTACCCGGATCGGGTGCTGCGCCTCTACCCCAGGGCGCTGACCGGCTACAACGAGGCACTGGTACACGAGAAGGTGGAGGTGCGGGCCAACATGAAGATCGTCAATCTGCACGGCGACTTGCTCCACTTCACCTACCGGGATCTGGAACACTATCTGGTCAAATCCGCCGGCTACGCCCGGGCCTGGGCTGATCAGCGCACCGCTCGCGGCAAGAAAGGCTCCCTCGGTCAGGGGCTGGTGCACGCCATCGGCTGCTTCCTCAAGATGTACCTGCTCAAGGCCGGCTTCCTCGATGGCAAGCAGGGGCTGCTGCTGGCCATCCTCTCCGCCCACTCCACCTTCGCGAAGTACGCGGACCTCTGGATCCGCCAGCAACCCCAGGCACCGGACCAAGCACCCAAATAAGCCGACATGGCGACACCCCCATGACGAGACAGGGCCCCGAGGGGCCCTGTCTGCATTCTCAGCTTTCTGCCCGCCAGAACGGCGGTGCCCAGCGGGCGATCGCCGCTGCCATGGTCTTGGGATCGAGCTGGCTCATGTCTTCCGGGTGGTCGCTGTCTTCCGGCGGGCTGAAGGCCAGATGACGCCCCTCGCTGTTGAGCGGGCGCCAGCGCAGCGGCGTGGCTGAGCGGTGCGCCGGGAAGAAGCCTATGGTCGGCACGTCCAGCGCCGCGGCTATGTGCAGCGGCCCCGTGCTGCCCGCCACGAACAGGGCGGCATTGGCCATCACCTGACAGAACTTCGGCAGCCCCTCATCGGAGCGATAGATCCAGCCGTTGCCGCCGTGAGCCAGCAGCTCGGCCGCCAGCTGTTCCGCCTTGCTCTCCTCCCCGGGCCCAGCCGTCAGCACGCACTGCAATTCAGGGCAGGCCTGGTTGAGCTTGATGATGAGGCGCGAGTACTGCTCGATGGAGAGGTTGTTGGCCGAGCCGCCGCTGCCGGCGTGCACCATCAACCAGGGGCGGCCCGCATCTAGCTTCAACCGGCTGGCGACTTGCTCGCGCACCTGTTGCAGGCTCTCGGGATCGAAGCTGAGATAAGGTCCCTGAGGCTCCACCACGCTCAGTTGCTGGTCGGCGAGGAAGCGGCGCACCAGATCGAGATTGTACTCGTACTCCGGCTTCTGGGAGCGGGAACGGCGCTGCACCAGCCGCTGGTTGTAGAGTACCTGGGCCAGCTTGGTGGCCGGGGCCAGCCGGTAGGGAATGTGTGCCTTCCACACCAGCTTGGCGTTACGGGTGTTGGAGAAGAGGCAGATGGAGGCATCGAAGGCGGCCGCCTTGATGCGGGCCAGCAAGGCGCGTTGCTGCTCCTTGTCGGCCCGGGCACCCGGATCCAGGATGATCTCGTCGATCCAGGGGCAGAGGCGGGCCAGTGGCGCCGTGTAGGCGGGCACCAGGGCAGTCACATGACACTCCATGGAGCGCTTGAGCATGGCAAAACTCGGCCAAGCCAGCATGAAGTCACCAATCTTGTCATTGCGGACTACCAGAATACGTTTCATAAAAAATCCCTTTGCTCCCTGTCACCAAAGAAGGAGGCTTGATGCGCGGTGCGGGTATTCTTGCCTGATGCCGGGCTATTCTCAAGCGAAGACGCCAAGGGCCCCTGATTTGGGCGATCCAACCTGGGGCGTCGCGCCAGAAATCCGCACCATCCCGGTCGCGACAAACCACCAACAGACCCTATAATGCGACCAATTTTCCCGGTTGCAGGAATCAGCAGCATGACCAACAAGGTAATCTATCCCGGCACCTTCGACCCCATCACCAACGGCCACACCGACCTGATTGGCCGGGCCGCCAGGCTGTTTGACGAGGTGGTGGTCGGGGTCGCCAACAGCCCGAGCAAGCGGCCGCTGTTCGATCTGGCGGAGCGCGTCCTGCTGGCTCAGCAGGTGACCGCCCATCTGCCCAACGTCAAGGTGGTGGGCTTCTCCGGCCTGCTGGTGGATTTTGCCAGGGAGCAGCAGGCCAACGTGCTGATCCGCGGCCTGCGTGCCGTCTCCGACTTCGAGTACGAATTCCAGCTGGCCAACATGAACCGCCGCCTGATGCCGGAGCTGGAGAGCGTCTTCCTCACCCCGGCCGAAGAGAACTCCTTCATCTCCTCCACCCTGGTGAAGGAAGTGGCCCTGCACGGTGGTGACATCCACCAGTTCGTCGATCCCCTGGTGGCCCAGGCCATCTCCGCCAAACAGGGGAAGTGACAACGCAAACAGGCTACCCGAGGGTAGCCTGTTGGTCGGGGCGGCCTGACACAGCCCCGGCCTCCCGTCCCGGCCGTCAGCCCGGCGCGCGGTGCAGCACCTGCTGACAGTGGAGCGCCAGCTCGTCCAGCCAGGCGTAGCGACGCCGGTACATGGCCCGCTTCTTGGCGGCCACCTCCTCCAGCGGCTTGCGTACCACGGGTTGCAACCGCACGAAGTTGGCATCCTGATCCAGGGCACCGAACTCCTGCCACAGCTCGTCATAATCCGCCTGCAGGCAGGCTTTTTTCTTCTTGCTGTAGCGTCTGGCCTGGAAGATGTGCGCCTTCATTCGCACGGCCGAGACACGGCTGGCCCCCATGGCCGCGGCCAGCGCCATCACCAGCATCACCACCAGCGACTTGGGTCTCAGGCCATGGCCCGCCTTGGTCAGGGCCCGTACCTGCTCCTGGGGCTGCTCGACACCGGGCTCGGGCCCCTGCACCGAGCCTATCACCAGCGCCAGCTCATGCTCGCTGCCCGCCAGCGAGAAGGCGCAGCTGTAGAGCCGTTCCCCCTGATCGTTGACGATGGAGAGGGCCAGCTCGGCCTCCCGGCGGAAGGTACCGTCGTGGCGCAGCACCAGGCGACAGCCACCCTCGGGGTAACGGCCGAGTTCGATCCCCTCCCCCAGATAGAGCGGGGCGATGAGATCGGGATAACGGGCCAGCAGCAGCCGGTAGTGATCCTCCACCATCCTGACCCGCTGGTTCACGGTCGAGCAGGCGAAGCGATAGGGCCGCATCGGCTTGTCGAGCAGCTCGGGATAGTGGGCAGGCAGGGCCCTCAGGGGTTCTGTCTGAAACAGCTCGAACACCCGGCTCAACTGCGACCGGTAGAGCAGACTGCGCAGCACGAACTTGCCGCGATTGAAGGTCTTGCGGGCGCTGTCATCGGGATAAAGGAAGCGGGCCATTTTCTGGGCGCAATAGTACCCCTGCCGGGATAAATGATCCCAGTCTATTGATTCTGCTGTCATTTTTATTACCTCGCAGCCTGAACTGGCGAGATAGTAGTCATGGACGAAAGCGGCATCAACAGACTGGCAATACTCTCTTACAACTTGGCAGGATATGGCCCAAAAAACGGTAATTCAGCGTTGGCAGTGGGAGCAGAACACCGTGGTTCTCTGGCCCATCCTCACCTCGGTCAGCAAGGTATGGCAGTGGAAACAGGGCTGGCCGCCCCGGCCATAGACCTGCAACTGCTGCACGAAATAGCCCGGCTTGCCGTCGGCACTGGTGAAATCCTTGAGGGTGGTGCCTCCCTGGCGAATGGCCTCGGCCAGCACCCGCTTGATCTCTGCCACCAGGGTCCCCAACCGCTCGCCGCTGATGTTACCCGCCGCCCGCTTGGGGTGAATGCCGGCGGCATAGAGCGCCTCGTTGGCGTAGATGTTGCCCACCCCGACCACCACCTGGTTGTCCATCAGGAACTGCTTGATGGCGGTGCTGCGCCCCTTGGCTCGTCCCCGCAGATAGTCGGCGCTGAAGGCGTCGGTGAGCGGCTCAGGCCCCAGCTTGGCGAGCAGGGCGTGCGCCACGGCGGGTTCGCGGGTCCACAGCAGGGCACCGAAACGGCGCGGATCGTTGAGCCGCAGCAGCTTGCCGTTGGCGAGCTCGATGTCCACGTGATCGTGCTTCTCGGCCGGGGTGCCTATGTCCAGCACCCGCAGGCTGCCGGACATGCCAAGGTGCAGGATGGCGGTGCCAAAATCGGTCTCCAGCAGCAGGTACTTGGCGCGGCGGCTGACCCTGTGGATGACGAGATCCACCAGCTCCTGGATCTCGCCAGGCACGGGCCAGCGCAGCCGGCCATCCCTGACCACCACTCGGGTCACCTTGATGCCGGTGAGCCAGGGAGAGATCCCCTGGCGGCTGACTTCGACTTCCGGTAATTCAGGCATAGACAGGCCTCTCGCTCACGGCAGGGTTCAGGGGGTGGGACGCAACAGGTCGCGGTACTGCTCCTGGCTCAGGGTGAGCCAGGTCGAGGGGGGTAGCAGGGCGGCAAACTTGCCGTCATCCTGATAGAGCCCGACTTCCACCGGATCGCTCTGGCCGGCGACCCATATCTTGAGGGTGACAGGGGTGCCGCGCACGGCCCCGCCCGGGGGCAACAGCCAGCCTTGCCATGTCTCGATGCGGGCGGCCAGCTGGGCGCTGCTGAGCCCCAGATCCGGCCCGCTGCGCCAACCCTGGCCGATCCGCTCTATCTGCCAGCTCGGCCCCTGCCAGGTCAACACCACGGCAGACTCGGGCAGCAGGGGACGGGACCGCTGGGCGCTGTTCTCCTGCTGGGCTTGCTCCAGCCGGTGCAGTAGGGTGATCACTATCAGCACCACCACTATGATCACATTATTCCAGCCTTTGCGGCTCAATTTGAACATGGCAAGCCTCCCTTTGAAGCGGCAGTGTACTGAATTCCATCCATAAAAAAACCCGGCACTAAGCCGGGTTTTTTGGGAATGCAGCATCAAGTGATTACTTGATTTTGCCTTCCTTGTAGATCACATGCTGACGAATAACGGGATCAAATTTCTTGATCTCCATTTTTTCGGGCATGGTGCGCTTGTTCTTGGTAGTGGTATAGAAGTGACCAGTACCGGCGCTGGAGTTCAGGCGAATCTTATCGCGAATACCTTTAGCCATGATCTAATTCCTTATACCTTAACGCCGCTGGCACGCAGTTCAGCCAGAACCACTTCAACGCCGCGCTTGTCGATGATACGCATGCCTTTTGCGGATACGCGCAGGCTTACGAAGCGTTTTTCACTCTCAACCCAAAAACGGTGAGTGTGCAGGTTCGGCAGGAAACGACGCTTGGTAGCGTTGTTAGCGTGCGAACGGTTGTTACCAACTGCCGGGCGCTTGCCGGTTACTTGGCATACTCTAGACATGTCAGTCTCTCCAAATCTTACTTCATTGCTCGAGCAAATATCTGCCCCGCTGGCCTTCGATTGCGGGGCAAACAGAAGGCGGCATTTTATACAGCATCCGTGATCAAAGATCAACTAATACAGTGCCAGAGCCCAGTCATAACCAACCACGCTCTGCGAAAGAAACCGTGATGCCGTCACCGATCACCAAGTGATCCAGCACTCTGATATCGACCAAGGCCAGGGCGGCCAGGATCCGATCCGTGATCTGGCGGTCGGCCCGACTGGGCTCGGCTACGCCGGACGGGTGATTATGCGCCAGAATCACGGCGGCTGCATTATGTTTGAGCGCGATCTGCACGATTTCCCTGGGCCAGACGCTCGCCGAATCCAGGGTGCCGTAGAAAAGTTCAACAAATTGAATCACTCTGTGCTGGTTATCGAGCAATAACAGCGCAAACACCTCCCGCGGCCTGTCCCGCAGTTGAGCCTGCAAATACTCCCGGGTCAGCTGGGGGGACGTGAGGGCCTCCCCCCGTTGCAACTGCTCGGCAAGATGCCGTCTGCCCATCTCCAGCACCGCCTGCAACTGGGCATATTTGGCCGGCCCCAACCCGTGAGCACCGCAAAAAGCCTGTTGCTCGGCACCGAGCAATGCCCGCAGGGATCCGAACTGCTGCAACAGCTGGCGGGACAGATCCACCGCACTCAGGCCGCTGACCCCGGTGCGCAGGAAGATCGCCAGCAATTCCGCATCGGACAGCACCCCAGCTCCACGGCGCAACAGCTTCTCCCGGGGGCGCTCATCTTCCGGCCACTCCTTGATGCTCATTTGTCTCTCCCCCATGGCTATTGAGAGAAAACATAGCAAAAAATCGCGGGAGCCCGACCACAACTCCCCCATGTCAGCCTCTGT
Source organism: Aeromonas sp. QDB31 (assembly GCF_027707605.1). Classification (NCBI taxonomy): domain Bacteria; kingdom Pseudomonadati; phylum Pseudomonadota; class Gammaproteobacteria; order Aeromonadales; family Aeromonadaceae; genus Aeromonas; species Aeromonas sp. QDB31. Next base: position 199,710 of record NZ_JAPCIX010000007.1, read on the forward strand.
CGTCGTCCATCGCCTGTGCTATCTTAGCCGACCAGTCAGAGTGAGCCGAAAGAGAAGCAGCAGATGAGATTGGCCGATAAACGCATCCTGTTGGGTGTCAGTGGCGGGATCGCCGCCTACAAGAGTGCCGAGCTGGTACGCCGCCTGAAAGATCAGGGGGCCGAGGTGCGGGTGGTGATGACCCGCTCCGCCAAGGAGTTCATCACTCCCCTGACCCTGCAGGCCGTCTCCGGCCACCCGGTCGCCGACAGCCTGCTGGATCCGGCCGCCGAGGCGGGCATGGGCCACATCGAGCTGGCAAAGTGGGCCGATCTGGTGCTGATCGCGCCCGCCAGCGCCAACCTGATGGCGCGCCTGGCAGCCGGCATGGCGGATGAACTGCTGACCACCCTCTGCCTGGCCACCCCGGCAACCGTGGCGCTGGCGCCGGCCATGAACCAGCAGATGTTCCGCAACGCCGCCACCCAGGCCAATCTCGATACCCTGGCCAGCCGTGGCATCCTGCTGTGGGGGCCGGACTCCGGCAGCCAGGCCTGCGGCGACGTGGGCCCGGGCCGGATGCTGGATCCCCTCGAACTGGTGGAGCGCTGCTGCCAGCAGCTGACTGCCGAGCCATTGCTGGCGGGGGTCAAACTGCTGCTCACCGCAGGGCCGACCCGTGAGGCGCTGGATCCGGTGCGCTACATCAGCAACCACAGCTCAGGCAAGATGGGTTACGCCATCGCCCGCGCCGCCCGCGAGGCGGGTGCCGAAGTGACACTGGTGAGCGGCCCTGTCGCCCTTGCCGCCCCCCAGGGAGTTGAACGGGTCGACGTGGAGAGCGCCCTGCAGATGCACGAAGCTGTGATGAGCAGGATCGGTGACTGCGATCTCTTTATCGGCTGCGCCGCCGTGGCGGACTATCGCCCTGCCCAGGTCGCCAGCCAGAAGATCAAGAAGACCGGCGACAACGACCAGATGACGCTGACCCTGGTCAAGAATCCCGACATCATCGCCGCCGTGGGAGCCTTGTCAGACAAACCCTTCACCGTCGGATTTGCCGCCGAAACTGTGGATGTGGAACAATACGCCCTCGACAAACTGCGACGTAAGCGGCTGGATATGATCGCCGCCAACGACGTGTCCCGTGCAGGTCAAGGCTTCAACGCCGATGACAATGCCCTGACCGTCTTCTGGCAAGGGGGTCAAGCTGCCCTGCCCCTGGCCGATAAGCTGACGCTGGCTCGTCACCTTGTGGCCCTGATTGCACGCCATTATCGACCCTGAGCCCTGGGCCATTTCCACAGACGAAAGCGTCGTGGCGACACGGATCGTATTGAACATGCGAGTGCCCACACAAGCACCCGCTGAACCACTCGATCGCCCCTGGCGATCCAACTGAAAAACGATTTATGAACACACAAATTGAACTGAAAATCCTGGATGCCCGTATCGGCACAGAATTCCCGCTGCCTGCCTACGCCACCCCGGGTTCCGCCGGTATGGATCTGCGCGCCCTGCTGGATGCACCGATCACGCTGGCGCCGGGCGACACCACCCTGGTGCCGACCGGGCTCGCCATCCACATTCAGGATCCGGGTCTGTGCGCCACCATCTTGCCCCGCTCCGGCCTGGGTCATAAGCACGGCATCGTGCTGGGCAACCTGGTCGGCCTCATCGACTCCGACTACCAGGGCCAGCTGATGGTCTCAGTCTGGAATCGCGGCAACGACAGCTTCACCATGCAGCCCGGCGAACGCATCGCCCAGCTGGTGATCCTGCCCGTGGTGCAGGCCAGCTTCCAGCTGGTCGACGAATTCAATCAGAGTGAACGGGGTGAAGGCGGGTTTGGTTCTTCTGGTCGCCAATAACAAGACCACACAGCCCCTTGGGGTTTGTGTCTAATAACAGAATCAAGCCATTGTTTTTTTTAGGGGAATCCATGGCAAGCAGTAACCAGAAACAGAGTCGGCGCGATCAGATCCTGCAGGCACTCGCCCACATGCTGGAAACCAGTCCGGGCCAGCGCATCACCACGGCGCGCCTCGCAGCCGAGGTAGGTGTGTCCGAGGCGGCCCTCTATCGACACTTTCCGAGCAAGGCGCGGATGTTCGAGGGGCTGATCGACTTTATCGAGGATTCCCTGCTGTCACGAGTCAACCTGATCATGGCCGAAGAGAAGGACACCATGGCCCGCTGCCACCATATACTGCAGCTGCTGCTGGTGTTCGCCGAGCGCAATCCCGGCATCACCCGCATCCTCAACGGCGATGCCCTGCTTGGCGAGCACGATCGGCTGCGGGATCGCATCAGCGCCCTGTTTGACAAGCTGGAGACCCAGCTCAAGCAAGCACTGCGGGAGAAACGGCTGCGGGAAGGCCAAGGCTTCCAGCTCGATGAGACCATGCTGGCCAACCTGCTGCTGGCCTATGCCGAGGGCCGCATCAGCCAGTTCGTCCGCTCCGAGTTCAAGCTCAAGCCCACCGCCGGGTTCGAGGATCAGTGGCAGTTTATGCGCAGCCAACTTCTACAGAGCTGAGTTCATACATCACATGCGCCTCATACACCATAGGGGTTGCGACTAAGAGGGAGGCCTTGGCCTCCCTTGCTTTTTGTGGCACAAAAGAGAGACGAGTATCAGATGCGACCCAGGCTGTCGCGTTCCGGTGTTAGATTCATGCGCCATAAACCTTCATATCAACAGGACATCCTATGGAACCCGAGATCATTACCGAAGCGCAGACCTGGCTGGTCAACAACCAGGGGCTGATCATCGAGTACGCGGTCAACATCGCCGCCGCCCTGCTCACCCTGCTGATCGGTTACATCGCCGCCAACCTCATCAGCAGCGCCGTGGTCAAGGTGATGCAGACCCGCAAGCTGGATACCACAGTCACCCACTTCGTCGGCAGCATCCTCAAGTACACCATTCTGGTGTTCGTAGTGATCGCCGCCCTGGGCCGGGTCGGGGTGCAGACCGCCTCCTTCGTTGCCATTATCGGTGCTGCCGGTCTGGCCATCGGTCTGGCGCTGCAGGGTTCGCTCTCCAACTTCGCCGCCGGTTTCCTGCTGATCATCTTCCGCCCCATCAAGGCCGGTGAATTCATCGAGGTGGCCGGCACCAATGGCGTGGTGCAATCCGTCCAGCTGTTCACCACCACCCTCACTTCCGGTGACAACAAGATGGTGGTGGTGCCGAACTCCGCCATCCTCAACGGCACCATCGTCAACTACTCGCGCATGGATACCCGCCGGGTCGACATGACCTTCGGCATCGGCTACGGCTCCGACCTGCGCAAGGCCAAGCAGATCCTGGAGCGACTGGTGAACGAGGACTCGCGCATTCTGAAAGACCCGGAAGCCGTCATCGCCGTCGCTGCACTGGCCGACTCCTCGGTCAATATCGTGGTGCGTCCCTGGGTCAAGACGGGCGATTACTGGGGTGTCTGGTTCGACTTCCACGAGAAGGTGAAACTGACCTTCGATGCCGAAGGCGTCGAGATCCCCTTCCCCCAGATGGTGATGCACATGCAAAAACCGCAGGCGTGATCACGGTTCCGCTGCAACGCATAATGCCAGCCTCCGGGCTGGCATTATCATTTCCGGCCCCCGCTGACGGACATAAAAAATCCGGCCATGTGGGCCGGACTTTGTTCTCAGCAAACAGGGATCGGCGCCACTACACCAGTCGGCGTGCGACCCGGTTGAGCAGCGGTTGCACCAACACATAACCCCCCAGCACCGCACCGATCACCGCCAGCACCCGTAACGGCAAGGTAGGCGCCGCACTGGTCAGTACCATGGTCAGCAGACCGATGAGGCCGGTGGCGATCAGGCTCAGGGCAAACAGGGACAACACAGCTTTCATTGCGATCTCCTCATTCCAGACAGTGGCCATCCCTGGGAGATCTCGTCCATTCGGCTCATATGCTAGCCAAGACCCAACCCTGACAATTTGCGCCTGCTCATAAAACGAGCCAAAAAGCGGCTGTCAGATACCCCTTTAGCTGTAACACGAACTTGCCAGGCAACAAGTCGCGACCAGCCATATATGAAAGCCCTTTCAACCCGTGCAAGCCGGGTGAAGTATGAGCAAACTCAAGATCCCCTGGCCATGAGTGACTCATAATCGCAGCGTTTTGGTTGTAAACTCCTTCGATGGCAGACAATTGGTAAAGCTCTGTTACATGGGCCGCGCAATGGGCCCGGTATAATGCTCGAATAATAAGGTTTGGCGGGAGCCTTGCCTGCAAGGTTCATACACAACTTGGAAGACTGATAATCCTATGAAAAACATCAATCCAACCCAGACCCAGGCCTGGCAGGCGCTGGAAGCCCACTTTGCAGCGAACAAAGAGACCCGGCTGAAAGATCTGTTCGCCCAGGATCCCCAGCGTTTCGACAAGTTCTCCCTCACCTATCAAGGCGACATCCTGGTCGACTACTCCAAGAACCTGATCACCGAGGAGACCCTCAAGTTGCTGGTCGATCTGGCCAAAGAGACCGATCTTCACAGCGCGATCGATGCCATGTTCAATGGCGAGAAGATCAACATGACTGAAGGGCGCTCCGTACTGCACGTGGCCCTGCGCAACCGCTCCGACCGCCCCATCGAAAGCGATGGCAAGGATGTGATGCCGGAAGTGAAGGCCGTACTGGCCAAGATGAAGGGCTTCTGCGAGAAGATCATCTCAGGCGAGTGGAAAGGCTACACCGGCAAGGCGATCCAGCACGTGGTCAACATCGGTATCGGTGGCTCCGATCTCGGCCCTGTGATGATCACCGAGGCGCTGCGCCCCTACAAAAATCACCTGCAGATGCACTTCGTCTCCAACGTCGATGGCACCCACATCGCCGAGACTCTCAAGAAGATCGATCCGGAAACCACCCTGTTCCTGGTGGCCTCCAAGACCTTCACCACTCAGGAGACCATGACCAACGCCCTGACCGCCCGCGACTGGTTCATCAACATCGCCGGTGACAAGGCCCACGTCGCCAAGCACTTCGCTGCGCTCTCCACCAACGGCAAGGCCGTGGCCGAGTTCGGTATCGACACCAACAACATGTTCGAGTTCTGGGACTGGGTTGGCGGCCGCTACTCCTCCTGGTCTGCCATCGGCATGCCTATCGCCCTGTCTGTCGGCTTTGAAAATTTCGAAGCCCTGCTGCAAGGTGCCTTCGAGATGGACATGCACTTCGCTACTGCCTCCTATGAGCAGAACGTGCCGGTGCTGCTGGCGCTGATTGGCCTGTGGTACAACAACTTCTACGGTGCCGAGTCCGAAGCCATCCTGCCGTACGATCAGTACATGCACCGCTTCCCTGCCTACTTCCAGCAGGGCAACATGGAATCCAACGGCAAGTACGTGGATCGCAATGGCAAGCCGGTTGACTACCAAACTGGCCCCATCATCTGGGGTGAGCCGGGCACCAACGGCCAGCACGCCTTCTACCAGCTGATCCACCAGGGCACCAAGCTGATCCCCTGTGACTTCCTGGCACCGGCCATCAGCCACAACCCGATCGGTGACCACCACCCGAAACTGCTGGCCAACTTCTTCGCCCAGACCGAGGCGCTGGCCTTCGGCAAGAGCAAGGAACAGGTCGAAGCCGAGTTCCTGGCAGCTGGCAAAACCCTGGAGCAGGTCAAGGATCTGGTACCGTTCAAGGTGTTCGAAGGCAACCGCCCGACCAACAGCATACTGTTCAAGAGCCTGACCCCGAAAACCCTGGGTGCCCTGATCGCCATGTACGAGCACAAGATCTTCGTACAGGGCGCAATCTGGAACATCTTCAGTTTCGATCAGTGGGGCGTGGAGCTGGGCAAACAGCTGGCCAACAAGATCCTGCCGGAGCTGGGCAATAACGAGGCTGTCACCAGCCACGACTGCTCCACCAACGGTCTGATCAATACCTGGAAATCCTGGAAGGCCTGATTTTTCAGTTCTTTATGAATGCGAAAGCCCCGCTCACTGAGCGGGGCTTTTTATTGCCGGGAGCCGGCGTTGCCATCCTGTAGAGATCTGGCCAGGTGTCTAAGCCAGCCAGAAGACGGGGATCGTCACCCCCACCCTTCCATCGCCGGCATTAACCGCCGACGGCGATGCGCTTCATGTCTTTCATGTAGCCACGCAGGGTCTGGCCGATCTTCTCGATGGGGTGATTGCGGGTCGCTTCGTTCGCGGCCAGCAGTGCCTGGTTGTCCACGGCCTTGCTCTCGGCACGGGCGCTACCCAAGTCCCCCGCTTGCAGGGTCGGCATAAAGTGCTCGCGCAGCAGCGGCACGGCGGCGTTGGCGAACAGGTAGTTGCCGTACTCTGCGGTATCTGAGATGACCACGTTCATCTCGTACAGACGCTTGCGAGCGACTGTGTTGGCGATGAGTGGCAGCTCGTGCAGGGATTCGTAGTAGGCGGACTCTTCATAGATGCCGGAGGCCACCATGGTTTCGAACGCCAGCTCGACACCCGCCTTGACCATGGCCACCATGACCACGCCATTGTCGAAGTACTCCTGCTCGGCGATCTTGCCCGAATAGGCAGGAGCATTCTCGAAGGCGGACTTGCCGGTCTCTTCGCGCCAGCCGAACAGCTTGGCGTCGTCTTCGGCCCAGTCGGCCATCATGCCGCGGGAGAACTCGCCGGCGATGATGTCATCCATGTGCTTCTCGAACAGCGGACGCATCAGGGTGCGCAGCTGCTCGGAGAGCTCAAAGGCGCGCAGCTTGGCCGGGTTGGACAGCCGGTCCATCATCAGGCTGATGCCGCCCTGCTTCAGGGCCTCGGTGATGGTTTCCCAGCCGAACTGGATCAGCTTGCCGGCGTAGGCCGGGTCGGTACCTTCGGCGACCAGCTTGTCATAGCAGAGCAGGGAACCGGCCTGCAGCATGCCGCAGAGGATGGTCTGCTCGCCCATCAGGTCGGATTTCACTTCCGCCACGAAGGAGGATTCCAGCACGCCCGCACGGTCGCCGCCGGTGGCGGAGGCCCAGGCCTTGGCGATGGCCATGCCTTCACCCTGGGGATCGTTCTCCGGGTGAACGGCGATCAGGGTCGGCACGCCGAAGCCGCGCTTGTACTCTTCACGTACCTCGGTACCCGGGCACTTGGGCGCCACCATGACGACGGTGATGTCGGCACGGATCTGCTGACCCTCTTCCACCACGTTGAAGCCGTGGGAGTAACCCAGGGCGGCGCCCTGCTTCATCAGCGGCATGACAGTCTTTACCACGTCGGAGTGCTGTTTGTCCGGGGTCAGGTTCAACACCAGATCGGCGGCCGGGATCAGCTCTTCATAGGTACCGACGACGAAGCCGTTGTCGGTGGCCTTCTGCCAGGAGGCGCGCTTCTCGGTGATGGCGGCCTTGCGCAGGGCATAGGAGATGTCCAGCCCGGAGTCGCGCATGTTCAGGCCCTGGTTCAGACCCTGGGCGCCACAGCCCACAATCACCACCTTCTTGCCCTTGAGCGCCGCACAACCGTCAGCGAACTCCTCGCGCTGCATGAAACGACACTTGCCCAGCTGGGCCAACTGCTGACGCAGGTTCAAGGTGTTGAAATAGTTAGCCATGGTGATTGCTCCGTTCGATTGATTCCATGCCGGGTAGCGGCGTTGTCCAAGCCACTATAGCGCGGGACACTTATTGCCTGAACTGATATATTCGAAACAGTACGTTGCATAAATTGAAATGTGACTCTTGGTATTCTCAGGCCGTTTTCCCCACCCGGTGTATCGCGGGGGCTTGCGGCCTGACGATATATGGTCGGCACAAGCGCCGTTGCAGGAATTCAAAGATGGACCTTCGCAATCTCGAACTGTTTCTCCACCTCGCCGACTCCCTCCACTTCGGCAAGAGCGCCGACGCCATGGCGGTCAGCCCCTCCACCCTGAGCCGCGCCATCCAACGGTTGGAGCAGGAGACCGGCTGCGTGCTGTTCGAACGGGACAACCGCAGCGTACGGCTCACCCCGGCGGGAGAGAAGCTGAGGGAGTTCGGTGGCAGCCTGCTGCAGGAGTGGCGGCGGCTCAAGCAGGAGCTCAGGCGCAGCGATGAACCGCTACAGGGTCGGCTGCGGGTGTTCTGCTCGGTCACCGCCAGCTACTTCCTGCTGCCCGAGGTGCTGGAGCGCTTTCGCCGCCGCTATCCCCAGCTGGAGATCAAGCTGGAGACCGGCGACCCCGCCCTGGCGGTGGACAAGATCCTGGCCGACGAGGCCGATCTGGCCATTGCCGCCCGCCCGGATGCCCTCTCCTCCAAGCTGGAGTTTGCCAGCCTGCAGCAGGTGCCGCTGGTGTTTATCGCTCCCCGGGCCGCTCCGCAGTCGAGCCAGTGGTTCTCGCAGGGAGAACCCGACTGGGAGCGGCTGCCGCTCATCCTCTCGGAGCAGGGATTGGCTCGCAAACGCTGTGACCAGTGGTTCCGCAACAAGGGGATCGCCCCCAACATCTATGCCGAGGTAGCTGGCAACGAGGGGATTGTCGCCATGGTGGCGCTCGGCTTCGGAGTGGGGCTGGTGCCTGCCGCCGTGATCGACCACAGCCCCATGGGGGACAAGGTACGCATCGTCGAACCCAAGCCCGCCCTCAAGCCGTTCGACGTGGGGATCGCCGTGCTCAAGAAGCGGCTGGAGGAGCCGCTGATCCGCGCCTTCTGGGACACAGCACGCGGTCAGGGAGGGCTGCGCTGACCCAGAGGCTGACCCCACATCAGTGTCAAATGTGTCAGTATGAAAGCCCTGGAGAAGAGCGGACACTGGCCGGTAAACCCATTCACCACAAAGGGCCATGCCGTGAGCCAGCATCTTGTCGAAATCCAGAGCGCCATCCTGTTTGCAGAGTATCTGCAGAGCCTCGGAGTCCAGCACACCCCGCTCGATCGGGAGCAGGAGGTCTATGTGCAGGACAGGCACCTGGCCACTGTGCGGCGTATCCAGGGTGAGCTGAGATTTTATCTCCGTGCCAATGCCCTGACCCGATCGTGATCCGCAATGGGTCACAGAACGAACACCGAAAGCGTATTAGACTGGCACCATCCGTCACCCTCACCACCGGGGGCCGTCACGAGGAGTGCCCATGAAACCAAGCGGCCTGGATCGGCTCTTCAAACCCCAATCGATTGCCGTCATCGGTGCCTCCAGTGACCCGCAGAAAGCTGGCCATGTGGTCATCCGGCATCTGCTCGCTGGCCAGTTCAAGGGCCCTATACTGCCGGTCAGCCCCCACAGCCGGGCCATCGCCGGCGTGCTCGCTTATCCCGATATCGCCAGCCTGCCCCTCTCCCCGGATCTTGCCATCGTCTGCACCCGGCACGAACGGGTACTACCGCTCATCGAGGAGCTAGGCAAGAAAGGAACCGGAGCGGCCATCATACTGGCTGCTCAGTTCTCTGGCGACGAGCGCCAGCGGCTCAGGCAGCTCTGCCAGCAATACGGCATCCGCCTGCTCGGCCCCAACAGCATGGGTATGTTGTTGCCTGGGCAGGGTATTAACGCAAGCTTCTCCCCCATTGCCGCCACCCCGGGACAGGTTGCCTTCTTGTCGCAATCCGCGGCAGTCAGTACCACCATCCTCGACTGGGCCAAACAGCGTGAACTCGGCTTCTCAGCCTTCGTTTCGCTTGGTGATCACTGCGACATCGACTTCGGCCAGCTGCTGGATCAGCTCTCCCGCGACGGGACAACCCGCGCCATCCTGATCTACATGGACAAACTGCACGATGCCCGCCACTTTCTCTCCGCCGCCCGTGCCGCCTCTCGCAACAAGCCCATCCTGGTGCTCAAGAGCGGCCGCCACGATCCGGCCAACGGCCTCGACAACGTCTATGACGCCGCCATCCGCCGGGCCGGAATGCTGCGGGTCCGAGACACCCATGAGCTGTTTGCCACCGTCGAAACCCTGAGCCACTCTCTTACCCTCAAGGGGGAACGGCTCGCCATCCTCTCCAACGGGCGTGGCCTGGCCAACATGGCTGCAGACGTGCTGCTGGCGCGCGGCGGCAAGATGGCCATGCTTCCTCTGGATATAGGCAGCGATGCCGATGTGGAGGCCTACAAAACCGCGCTGGACGAGTTGCTGCAAGGAGACAAAGCTGATGCCATCCTGCTGATCCATGCCCCCTCCCTCACCGCTCGCGGTGCAACCCTGGCCAGCAGTCTGATCGATTTCCTCAAGCAGCACCCCAGAGCCAGGCGCTTCAACATCCTGACCAACTGGGCGGGAGAATACTCGGCCCAAGAAGGACGTCGTCTGTTCAATGAGGCCGGGATCCCGACTTACCGTACTCCGGAGAGTGCCGTCACCGCCTTCATGCACATGGTGGAATACCGCCGCAACCAGAAGCAGTTGATGGAGACCCCCGCCTCCCTGCAAGGGGACAGGCTCGATGTCGAGCGCTGTCAGCAGTTGCTCCACCAGGCACTGGATCGCAAACAACGGGTACTGGATACCCACCTGGCGCAACCCATCATGCAGGCGGCAGGCCTTTCCACCCTGTCGACCTGGATCGTTTCCGATGCCATCGAAGCGGCGCTGACCGCGGAACAGATAGGCTACCCGGTGGCGGTTAAGCTGCGCTCACCGGATATAGCCCACAAATCCGAGGTACACGGCGTCATGCTGAACTTACGCACCTCGGCGGAAGTGGCCCAGGCGGCGGATGCCATCCTGGACCGGGTCCGTCAGCACGACCCTGGGGCCCGCATAGAAGGGCTGCTGGTGCAGCGCATGGCGCGCCGCAGCGGGGGTCTGGAGCTGAGGATCCGCTTGCAGCAGGATCCTGTGTTCGGCCCCGTCATCCTGCTCGGGGAGTCAGGTGCCGAACCCCACGAGATGGTCGCGGCCCTGCCACCGCTCAACCAGGCGCTCGCTCGCTACCAGATCATCGGTGCCCTCAAGAATGGCAAGATCCGCGAACAGGCCAGCCCGGTACGACTCGATATCGATGCCCTCGGCCAGGTCTTGTGCCAGCTATCCGAACTGCTGCTGGCCTTCCCCGAAATCCAGGAGCTGGATCTGCACCCGCTGCAGGCCTGTGGCGAAGAGATGGTGATCCTGGATGCCAGGCTGGTGCTGATGGAAGAAGGGCACCAGATGCTGCCACTGGCCATTCGCCCCTATCCCACCGAACTGGAGGAGGGGGCCTGGCTCAAGGATCAGAGTCATGTCCTGCTGCGCCCGATCCGACCGGAGGACGAACCGGCCCACAAACAGTTCGTGCTCAAGGTCTCCGATGAAGACAGATACAAGCGCTTCTTCGCCGACGTGGGGGAGCTGGGCCATGAAGAACTGGCCCGCATGACCCAGATCGATTACGACCGGGAGATGGCCTTCGTCGCCGTGGGGCAGGATGGGCCCTACAACCAGCAGATCCTGGGAGTGGTGCGCGCCATCTCCAATCCGGACCAGTCCGATGCGGAATTTGCCATCCTGGTGCGATCCGACCTAAAGGGGTTGGGGCTTGGCAAGTTGATGATGGAGAAAATCGTGCGCTACGCCAGGGAACGTGGCATCGGCCAGCTCTCAGGCATGACCATGCCCAGCAACCGCGGCATGATCAACCTGGCCAAACGGCTGGGTTTCCAGATCGACATCCAGCTGGAAGACGGCATAGTCAATATGGTGCTGCCCTGTGTAGAGCAGGGCCGATGAAGATAGGATGCAGTTGTAAATCAGTCAGATATAGATAGCTGCCGTGAATGTCAGGCAATAAAAAACCCCGCTCATTGAGCGGGGTTTCTTGTATTGGGTGCCTGGCAGTGTCCTACTCTCGCATGGC